>NZ_PVZR01000029.1:0-85652 GCF_003024455.1 Ensifer sp. NM-2 | reverse complement strand
TCGGCACCTGCACGCCCTTGTAGCCGCAATCGGCAGCCCACTTGGTGATCGCCGCAAACGAGTTGAACGGCGCCGCATCCCCGGCAAACTGCGCAAGAAACAGACCGGGGCCCTTAATCGTTTTCATCGCAAACATCCTCCTGATGATATGGCTACCGGCAGAGCCGGCCGGTTCGGCCAACGACAGGAAGAAGCGGACGAAAGCTTCATTTTCGCTGCAGCTGAAGCACCTGAAACGTTGCAGGCGCCGAAGCTAGCAGATTTTCTGTATGGAGCAACCGGTTGGGACGAGAATTTCGGGAGGCGTCCTCCTGCGTTCACAGGCGCCGAAATGCCAATCCGGAAACTGACTGCGGTGCGCCTCACCGGCACGACGAGGCACCAGTAAAAAAACCGGCCGCAGCGGCGGCCGGTTCTTCAATCAGCGTTGATCGCAGCCGCTCAGACGTAGCGGTTGACGACATTCTCCAGCAGCTCCTGCTTGCCGGACTTCGGTTGCGGGTTGAGGTCGGACTTCAGCACCCAAGCTTCGATCTCTTCCAGCGAGAAGCCACCCTCGAGCATCTTCTTGGCTTCCGGCACCTGCCAACCGGCGTAGCGCTGATCAAGCGGAGCCGACAGCGCCTTGTCTTCGATCATCTGGGCGGCCGCCTTGATGCCGCGGGCGCAGCAATCCATGCCGCCGATATGGCCGATCAAGAGGTCCTCGGGGTCGAGCGACTGGCGCCGCAGCTTCGCGTCGAAGTTGGTGCCGCCCGACTTGAAACCGCCGCCTGCCAGCACCTGATAGTAGGCGAGCGCCATTTCCGGCACGTTGTTGGGGAACTGGTCCGTATCCCAACCCGACTGGTAGTCGTTGCGGTTCATGTCGATCGAACCGAAGATGCCAAGCGCATTGGCAAGAGCCAGTTCGTGCTCGAAGGAATGGCCGGCGAGGATCGCATGGCCCTGCTCGATATTGACCTGGACTTCCTTCTCCAGACCGTACCTCTTGAGGAAGCCGTAGACCGTGGCGACGTCATAGTCATACTGGTGCTTGGTCGGCTCCTGCGGCTTCGGCTCGATCAGGATCGCGCCCTTGAAGCCGATCTTGTGCTTGTAGTCGACCACCAGATTGACGAAGCGGCCGAGCTGGTCGAGTTCTCGCGAAAGGTCGGTGTTGAGCAGCGTCTCGTAACCTTCGCGCCCGCCCCACAGCACGTAGTTCTCACCGCCGAGACGCTGGGTGGCATCTAGGCAGGTCTTTACCGTCGCGGCTGCAAAGGCAAACACATCCGGATCCGGATTGGTGGCGGCACCCGACATATAGCGGCGATTGGAGAAGAGGTTGGCGGTGCCCCAGAGCAGCTTGACGCCGGTGTCGGCCTGCTTCTTTGCGAAATAGTCGACGATCTCGTTGAGGTTCTTGGTGTTTTCGACGAAGTTCCGGCCCTCGGGGCGCACGTCGGCATCGTGGAAGCAGTAGTAGGGAACGCCGAGCAGCTGGAAGAATTCGAACGCAACATCCGCCTTCAGCTTGGCCGCATCCATCGTGTCCTTGAACCATGGGCGCTCGAACGTCTGGCCGCCAAAGGGGTCTCCGCCCGGCCAGACGAAGGTGTGCCAATAGGCAACCGCGAAGCGCAGGTGATCTTCCATGCGCTTGCCGAAAACGACCTCGTCCTTGTTGTAGTGGCGGAAGGCGAGCGGATTGCTGCTCTCCGGTCCCTCATACTTGATCTTAGCGATATCGCCGAAAAATCCCGTGCTCACGGTCTGGCTCCTCTCAAGGCTGGTGTGCCGGCGCCGCGACTGCAAAACGCCCGGTCATTACGTGGAAGGTAATTGGTTTCATTCCCTCGTGCGGCGATACCTGCGGCATCGAAACGCCAAGCCAAAGGAATAGTCAGATGAACGATTTCAACCGGATCGCCGAGGCCTACATCGCCGCCTGGAACGCAGAGGTCGGCAGCCGCAGCGTGTTGATCGAAGCGGCCTTTACCGTCGACGTCGCCTATCGCGACCCGATCATGCAGGGTGACGGGCATGCGGGCATCGGCGGCTTGATCGCCGGCGTTCAGGGCCAGTTTCCTGGTTTTCGCTTCACGCTCAAGGGCACGCCGGACGGCTTTGCCGACACGATCCGCTTCTCCTGGGCGCTTGGCCCAGATGGCGACGAATCCGTGATCGAGGGCACCGACGTCGGCCTCATCGAGAACGGCCGGCTGAAACAGGTCACCGGCTTTATCGACAAGGTGCCGGCGCAATAGGCCCGGTCGATCGAAAACAGCCATGGAGGGGCGCGGTGCGGTCACGTCGTCGCGCCCTTGATGGCGGGATAGAGACGCCGATAGCTCTGGTAGGCTTCGTCGTAGGCCGCCACAAAAGCCGCTTCGGGCGCGATCGTTTCCGCCGTTTTCGGTGCATGGCAAATCGCGACTGGGTCGGCGCCGGTCGCCGCGATCAGGCCGAGACGCGCAGCACCGAAGGCGGCGCCGAAATCGCCATCAGCAGGCAGATCGACCGGCAGGTCGAGCGCGGTCGCGATCGACTTCAGCCAGTAGCGCGAACGCGATCCACCACCGATCGCCGTCACCCGCGAAAGCGTCGTGCCGGCGGCACGCAAAGCTTCGAGGCTGTCACGGATGGCGAAGGAAACGCCTTCCATGACCGCCTGCGTCAGCACTACCCGGCTGCTCTCGTGGCCGAGCCCGGCAAATGCGCCGCGGATCGTTGCATCATTGTGGGGCGTGCGCTCGCCGGAGAGATAGGGAAGGAAGGTCACGCCGCTTGGCGCCTTCAGCGTATCGCCGAGCTCGGTGCTGAGGTCGGCGGCGCTGCGACCGGCGATTCCGGAATACCAGTTGAGCGCATCGGTCGCCGACAGAATGACACCCATCTGATGCCAGGTATTCGGCAGAGCGTGGCAGAAGGCGTGAACGGCGCTTTCCGGATTGGGCAGGTAGCTTGCATTGGCGGCAAACAGCACACCCGACGTGCCCAATGAAACGAAAGCATGGCCTTCGCCGACGGTGCCCATACCGCAGGCAGACGCCGCATTGTCGCCCGCCCCCCCGGCAACGACGACGCCGGCATCCATGCCCCAGCGTGACGCCAGCTCGGGCCGGAGCCCGCCCGCCCGATCCGTGCCTTCGACGAGATCCGGCATCTGCCGTTCCTCCATGCCGGTGGCCGAAAGCAGGCTTTCTGACCAGCGGCGCTTGGCCGTATCGAGCCAAGCCGTGCCGGCCGAATCCGACATCTCGGACATATGCTCACCCGTCAGCCACAGGCGCAGATAGTCCTTCGGCAACAGCACCCACCGCACCTTGGCAAAGAGATCCGGCTCGTTTTCACGCACCCATGCGAGTTTCGGCGCGGTGAATCCGGGGAAGACGATGTTGCCGGTGATGGCGCGGAATTGCGGCTCGGCATCGAGCGCCGCTGCCTCGCGAAAACTGCGGGTGTCGTTCCAGAGGATGCAGGGCCGCAGCACCTTGTCGTCGGCGTCAAGCAGCGTCGCGCCATGCATCTGGCCGGAAAGGCCGATGCCGCGCACGGCGGCAAGGGCTGAAGGATGTGCCGCCTTCAGGCCTGATATCGCCTCCTCGGTAGCCCTGATCCAAGCGGCCGGGTCCTGCTCCGACCAACCGGGATGCGGCCGCGAGACGTCGAGTGCGCCGGATGCCGAACCGACAATACGCTGATCGCCATCCATCAGCATCGCCTTGACGCCCGACGTGCCGAGATCCAGTCCAAGATACATGCGTGCCTCCATTGGGCAATTCCGGGGAAAGCGTGCAACGGTTTTCCGTCAGGAATTGTGTAAATTCAAAGCATTACACCGGTTCGACCGGCAGGTTGTCTTTGAGGAAAATGTCGATGCGGATGCGTTCCTGCGCCTCTATCATCGAGAGCCCATCGGCGCGGGCCTTCAGCACGCGAATGGCGCTGCGCACCTCGTGACCGGCATCCTGGTTGAGCAGCGCATCGATGGTACCCGAAACGAGTGCAGCACGACTGTACGGCGTCAATTCGTGCGCGATCGCGCAGATCTCGGACTGACGTCCGGCCTTCTCCAGCGCCGCGATCAGGCCGCGGTTGCCGGCGCCGAGGCTGTAGATGCCGGTAAGGTTCGGATGCGCGGCGAGCAGATCCTGCACCAGATTTTCGACTTCCGACGGGTCATCGTGGCCCTCGACCACGGGCAAAAGCTGCCGCTTGGCGGCACCTTCATTGACGGCAGCGCTGAAACCCTCAAGCCGATCCCGATGGTCTCGCACCAGCATCGATCCGGCGACGATGGCAACGGGCCCGTCGCGGCCGCCGACAAAACGCCGCATCAGACTGCCGGCCGTGCGTCCGGCGGCAATATTGTCGACGCCGGCGAAATGCTCGCGCTCGGAGCCGGTCAGGTCGGACACGAGGGTGACGACGGCAATGCCGTCCTCGCGAAGCCGCCCAACGGCCGCAACCACTTCAGGCGCTTCGACGGCAACGACGGCAACGCCGGCCGGTCCGCGTCGGCGCGCTTCGTCGAGCGCATCGGCCAGCGCCGATGCATCGAAGGCGGGAACGGAGAGGATGCTGACATCGGTCCGCTCGACGGCGGAGCGGGCCATTGCGGACTGGACCTCGGCCTCGAGCCCGCGCATGAAGGCGTTTTCGCCTTCGGGCAAAATGAAGATCAGCGGATAGCTGCGGCTCTTGGCAAGGTTGGCCGCCGCCACGTCCCTGATATAACCGAGCGTCGCGATCGCGCGCTCGACCTTGTCGCGCGTGACCGTCCGCACACCCGGGCGATTGTTCAAAACCCGGTCGACGGTCGCAAGGCTGACGCCTGCTTCTGCAGCGATGTCGTGGACTGTAGGGCGCATCATTTCCTCCCGCAAACTGCCTTAGAGGAATTTTTGATGTACGTAAATCAAAAACACGCAAGGAAAGACCGGCCGCTGTTTTCGCTGGCTAAAAACGCTTGCTGAATGCTTGCGTGAAAGTGACCTCGCCGTGGCCCTTCCCGGCCTCGGCAAGCACCACATCCATGAAGCCGTCGGTCACGCGCACGAGCGCGAAACCGCCCATATAGGCCGCCTTCGGCTTGAACAGATCCAGCCCTTCGCGGCGATAGATCATCGCGGTTTCGTGCTGATGGCCGTGAAAGAGACCGATGACATTATAGCCCTTGACGGCATCAACGAGCGCCTGCCGCTCGCCAGGACTCCACCAATGCGGCGGGCCATTGCCCTGGTCGTCGAAGGTCCTGGCGGCAGCGTCCCAGACCTCCGTCGAGAAGGCATCCCAGCCATAGTGCTGGAACAGGATCACCGGTCGGCCGTCAGCGGCATAGGTTGCCAGATCCTGCTTCAGCCACGGCAGCGCATCCACCGCACCCTTGCTGACGTCGCCACCGAAGCGTTGGAGCTGAACGAGATGCAGCCCGCCCCAATCCCAGGAATAGCAATCCGACAGCGGGTCGTAGTTCGTCACCGGCACCGGAGGCTTGTAGAACACCGACTGCCGATGATTGAGCTCGACATAGTCGCGCAGTTCGCGGCGATACCAGTCGACATGCGGCGGCGGCCCGTCCTGGTCGAGGTCATGGTTGCCGAGCCCGACATAGACGGGGAAGTGCACGCGGTCGGCACCCGGTCCTTCCTGATAGCGGCTCGAAAACTGCTGCAGCTGCCGTCCCTCACGCGGCTGGCGCACCTGTCCGCCGCCGTCATCGGTCACGTCGCCACCGAGCACAAGACCGAGCGGCCGGCCGATCCGCCGGCCGGTGCTGCCGAGCCCGCTTGACTGACCGCCGACGGTTTCCGGCCAGTGCATCGCCGGCAGGGCATTGAGCGCTGCCACGTGGCGAAGCAGATTCGCGTCGGTCTTGCCTTCGGCCGCACAGTTCGGCGCAAGGCCCTCGGTCGAGACGAGGCAGGCGTGGATATCGTTCGAAAACAGGAAGGTAGCATCGATGGGCGGGCGTCCGGCTGCGCGCATGGGCGTGGCCAACAGTGTCGCGCCGATGCCGGCGGCGGCGGCAAGGAAGGAGCGCCTGGAGATGCCGAAGTGTTGGTATGCCCGCATGAACGGCCCCGTTTCCAACCCGGCCAGGTGCCGGATCGTCGATCAGGGTTCGGCCGGACGTTGCTTTCCGGCCGGATTGTGCCGCAACACGAAGACGGCGTAAACCGCGCGTGGGCCTAGTGCCCGCCGCCGCTGGGTCCGACGCCCTGCGGTTTCTTGATCATCATCACACCCAGGATCAGCGACAGGAACAGCACGGTCAGGATGACGAAGATATCGCCGAACGACAGGATCATCGCCTGCTTCTGGGCCATCGCCGCAAGCTGCTTGATGGCGATCGAAGCACCATCGAGACCATGGGCGTTGAAGGTGGCGGCCATGTTGTTGAACCGCTCCATCGCCTCGGGGTTGCCCCACTGGATGTGTTCGGAGAGCCGGGCATAGTGCAGATCCTGGCGCTGGGTCAGGATGGTGTTGATCACCGCCAGGCCAACAGCGCCGCCAAGGTTGCGCGTCAGGTTGAAGAGGCCGGATGCGCCGCGCATGCGTGCCGGCGGCATGGTGCCGAGCGCGATGTTGTTGATCGGCACCATGCACAGCATCAGCCCGACGCCGCGCAGGATCTGCGGAATGAACAGCTCGTAGAAGTCCCAGTCAGCCGTCAGATGTCCCATGATCCAGGTGCCGCTGGCAAAGCTGGCAAAGCCGATGGTCATCAGCACGCGCGGATCGAGTTTGCCCGACAGGAAGCCGGCGACCGGCGCCGTGAAGAACATGGCTAGACCCGAGACAAACATCGTCTCGCCGATCATCAGTGAATCGTAGCCGCGGATGCGCCCGAGATAGAGCGGGTAGAGATAGGTGAGACCATAGAGCCCGATGCCCATGACAAAGGAGAACATCGAACCGAAGGCGAAATTTCGGTTTGAAAACGCCCTGAGGTCGACCACCGGGAATTCCACCTTGAAGGCCCGGTAGAAGAAAATCACCGCGGCGATCACGGTGGCGACGGCACCCATGACGATATGCTCGTCGTTGAACCAGTCGTTGGCGTTGCCTTCTTCCAGGACATATTCGAGCGAGCCGAGGAAGATCGCCATCGAGGCGAGCCCCCACCAGTCGAACTTCTTGAACAGACCAAGCTCCGGCTTGTCGAAATCGATGAAGGTCCAGGTCAGCGTCGCAACGATGATGCCGGGAATGACATTGACCAGGAACAGCCAGTGCCAGGAGAAGGCGTGGCTGAGGTAGCCGCCGACGGTCGGGCCGATGGTCGGCGCGAGCGTGGCGATCAGACCGATGATCGGCGAAACGATGTTGCGCTTCGACGGCGGAAAAATGGTGAAGGCAGCCGCAAAGACTGACGGAATCATGCCGCCACCGATGAAGCCCTGGATCGCCCGGTAGACGATCATCTGGTCGATATTGGTGGCTGTGGCGGCGAGCGCGCTTGCCGCGGTGAAACCCGCAGCCGATACCGAAAACAATACCCGCGTCGAGACGATACGCGCCAGCGTGCCCGAAAGCGGGATCATGATGACTTCGGCAATGAGGTAGGAGGTCTGCACCCAGCCGATTTCGTCGGAGCCGGCCGACAGGCCGGCCTGGATTTCGGCAAGCGATGCCGAAACGATCTGGATGTCGAGGATCGCCATGAACATGCCGACGACCATGGCGAAGAAGGCGATCAGCCTTCTCGGGTCCATATGTTCTTCGACCTTCGGTGCGGCTGCCGCCACCGAGCCTGCTGTTGCCGTTGCGGCCATCTGAGCCACTCCCTGCGTGTAAAGGCGCATCGGCGCGTTCAAAAGAACACGCCGGCGCGTCAGGCCCGATTACTTCGTGGCGGCGACCTTGGTCTCGTCGGGCGCCGTGCGCGTGTCGACATCGACGACGACGCTCAAGCCCGCCCGCAGATGGCCTTCCGCCAGCACATCGGCCGGCAGCGTGATGCGCACCGGCACACGCTGGATCACCTTGGTGAAGTTGCCGGTGGCGTTTTCCGCCGGCAGCAGCGAGAACACCGAGCCGGATGCCGGCGCGATCGAGGCAACCGTGCCTTCGACCGCGTGCTCGTCATAGGCGTCGATATGGACCTTGACCTTCGAGCCGGGGACCAGATGGGCGATCTGCGTCTCCTTGAAGTTGGCGTCGATATAGAGCTGGTCGACAGGCACGAGCGCGGCCAGTCGCTGGCCAGCGGAAACGAGGTCACCGACCTGGACGGCGACGTTGCCGATGACGCCGTCATAGGGCGCCTTCAAGACGGTGAAGCCGAGGTCGCGGTTGGCCTTGTCACGGGCAAGTTCGAGCGAGCGGATCTGGCTTTCCGCCTCTGAGCGCTGCGCCTGCAGCACGGTGATGTTGGCGTTCGCAGCCGCGATGTTGGCATCGGCGCCGGCAAGGTTCGCCCGAGCCTGATCCAGAGCCACGTCGGCATTGTCGCGCGAAGCAACGGTGCCGACGTCCTTGGACTGGAGGTCGCTCGCGCGCTTCTGCGCGAGTTCGGCGCCGCGCACCGTTGCTTCGAGAGCGTTCTTCTGGGCTTCGGCCTGGGCAAGGCTCGCCATCGCCCCTGCGATCTGCGCGTCGAAACGGCTGAGCGCCAGCTTCTGGGTGGCGATCTGGGCTTCGGTCTGCTCGGCCGCGATACGGTAGTCGCCGTCATCGAGCGTGACCATGGGATCGCCGGCCTTCACCTTCTGGTTGGCGACGACGTCGACCTTGGCGACATAGCCCGACACTTTCGGAGAGATCGTGGCAATGTCGCCTTCGATATAGGCGTCATCAGTCGAAACCATGAAGCGGCCATTGGTCCACCAGTCATAGCCATACCAGCCGGCGCCAGCGAGCGCGACAAGGCCGAGAACCGGCAAGATCGGGCTGCGCTTCTTCTTTTTCGAAGCGGCCTCGACAGCAGGCTCTTGCACCGCTGCCGGCGCCTCGGCAGTCGCCCCCTTGGCCTCGGGCTCGGCCTCATGGGTCTGCGGAACTTCAAAATCCTCGCCGACAGGGCGAACGCGAGCGGCGCTGGACGTTTTGGATGCGGACATGGATACCGGCCTGGTTAATGAGGGGTGACTGAACTGAACCGTTCGGTTCGATCGAAGCTTGACTTAGTCGCTTTGACGTCGCATATCAAGAGGGAATCGAACCGGGTAGTTCGATGGACGAGAATTAATGCGAACGGGACGGGTGCAGACGGCAATCATGGAACCAGCAAAGACCGAGCAAAACGAGACCTTCCGGCCTGATAACGGCGCGGACGACCAGCTTGGTCCCGGCAGCGGACGCCATGCGGCGGGTGAAGACCCTGCCAAGCGCCAACAGATTCTCGAGGGCGCGCGGCGGGTCTTCATGAGCCAGGGCTTCGACGCCGCCAGCATGAACGATATCACCCGCGAGGCCGGCGTCTCGAAGGGCACGCTCTACGTCTACTTCGAAAACAAGGAAGACCTGTTCAAGGCGCTGATCATCCAGGGCAAGACCCTGGTGATCCAGACCGCCAAGCATGCACTCAACGACCACGAAGACGTCGAGGAGGCGCTCTACGATTTCGGCGTCACCCTGACGAGCAGCATCACCTCCGAGGCCACGATCCGCTCCATGCGCATGGTGATCGGCGTGATCGACCGGATGCCGCATCTGGCGGAACGCTTCTTCAGCGAGGCGCCCGAAAACGGCTATACGGTCCTCAAGACCTATCTCGACCGGCAGGTTCCAACAGGCACGCTCGACATCGACAACACGGAAGTAGCGGCCAGGCAGTTCATCGAGATGGCCCAGGCCGGGCTGTTCAAGCACCGCCTGTTCGGCGGAATGTGCTCGGCGCCGCCGCGAGAGCAGATCGAGGGCACGGTTGCCGCGGCCGTCCGCGTCTTCATGGCCGCCTATGGACCGAAGAAGAAGACGGACTGAGCCAAGCCAAGGGGCTCATTCGTTCGGGCTAGCCTTCAATCCAGCAATTGCGATCAAGCACGCCTTGCGGCAAGACCCTATGAGCATGGGCTGTCTGCCACGGGAGTGAACATGAGTGCTATCGGAAGGGCGATCTGGTTCATCGAGAGCCATTTCGCCAGGGATATATCGCTGGAGGAGATCGCCGAGGCTGCCGGCCTTTCGCGCTTTCACCTGTCGCGCGTCTTCGGACTGGTGACCGGTCGCTCCATCAGCGCCTATATCCGTGCGCGGCGGCTGAGCGGCGCCGCACGAAACCTTGCCGACGGCTCGTCCAGCATTCTCGCGGTGGCCCTCGAAGCGGGCTACGGCTCGCACGAGGCTTTCACCCGTGCCTTTCGCGAGCAGTTCGGCGTCACGCCGGAGACCGTGCGCAAGCAAGGGCACCTCAGCAACATCGCACTGACGGAGCCTATCAGAATGGACGACACCCGCCTCCTCAAACTGGACCCACCGCGCTTCGAAGACAGCCCGCCTTTGCTTTTGGCCGGCCTTGCCGAAACCTACGCCTATGGCCGCACCGAAGGCATTCCCTCGCTGTGGCAGCGCTTCAATACCCACTTCGGCAACATCCCCGGACAGAAGGGCAACGTCGCCTACGGCGTCTGCAGCCAGAGCGATGGCGAAGCCGGGACATTTCGCTATATGGCGGCAGCAGAAGTCGACGACGCCGGCGCCCTGCCCGCCGGCTTTACCACCATGAAGCTGCCGAAGCAGCGTTACGCCGTGTTCCTGCACCGCGGCCATATCTCGTCGATCGCCACGACGGCGCACCATATCTTCGGCACCTGGCTGCCGGAGTCCGGTCTTCAGCATGGCCAAACGCCTGATCTCATCGAGCGTTATGATGATCGTTTCGACCCGCATTCGGGCATGGGGGTGGTCGAAATGTGGATTCCGATCCAAGCGTAAACGGTAAAGCGCCGCCGCAAATGGCCGGCGGCGCTTGTCACTTTCGCAATGTTGCTTAAATACTGCCGCGATTCTTGCGCGACGACGCGCCACCGAAAAAGGAAAGATCGCCGATGCAGGGGATAATGTCGCTTGCCCAGGACCCAGCCGCCTGGGTCGCCCTCATAACACTGGTTGTCATGGAGGTGGTTCTCGGCATCGACAACCTGATCTTCATCTCCATCCTCACCAACAAGCTGCCGGCCGAACACCGCGAGAGGGCCCGCCGCATCGGCATTACCCTGGCGCTCGTCATGCGCCTCGCCCTGCTCGGCACCGTCGCCTGGATCGTCAAGCTGACCACGCCGGTGTTCGAGGTCTTCGGACACGGCTTCTCGTGGAAGGACATGATCCTGATCGCCGGCGGTCTTTTCCTCGTCTGGAAGGCGACCAAGGAAATCCACCATAGCGTCGATCCGAGCGACCACGGCGAAGACTTCATCGCTTCTTCGGCGATCAACAGCTTCGGCGCGGCGATCGGCCAGATCCTGCTGCTCGACCTCGTCTTCTCGGTCGACAGCATCATTACCGCCGTCGGCATGACGCCGCATCTGCCGATCATGGTCGTCGCCGTCCTAGCCGCCGTCACCGTGATGCTCGTTGCCGCGACGCCGCTTGCCAACTTCATCGAGAAGAACCCGACGATCGTCATGCTGGCGCTCGCCTTCCTCTTGATGATCGGCACGACGCTGATCGCCGAAGGCATGGGCCTGCACGTGCCGAAGGGCTACATCTACGCCGCCATGGCCTTCTCGGCGCTGGTGGAGGTTCTCAACATGGTGGCGCGCAATGCGCGGCTGCGAAAGAAGGCCGCCGGCAAGCTGCACTGAGGCGTTGCCACGAACAAAACTGGAAAGGCGGGGCCACCAGCCCCGCCTTTTCGTTGCGCCGAAAAAAGACCTGCATCACAGGGGATGCAGGCCATCTTGCTGCGGGCGTTTGTGAGAACGCTACAGCGCCGCGCGTCTTACGAGACGCGCAAAGGTCGCTGTCGCGCTTTGAATTGCTGCATGTTTTGATGCTTATATCGAATAGCATTTAAGGAAACATGCAGTGGCGCTCGACTGCCGTTTCGTTGGCCACGGGAAGAAATCGGAAAAATTCCCGTGTTCTCCGCCTTCGTCATGTCCGATTGGCACAGCCCGCGCCTCTCGAACGGATAACGCCTCATCCGGTAAATCGTTCCGGTTGCTTCAGGCGTCGGGACGTTGCCCAATCTCCACGAGGATGTTGCCGGGTATGACCATATAGAAGACATAGGCGCCATGCCGCTCTTCCGGTTCGGTGATGCGGATGCCGCTCGGCAGGATGCGCCGATAGGCATCCTCGACTGCCAATCGCTCGGGCAGCAGGAAGCCGATATGGTAGGTCTGAAGACCGAGGCTGACCTGGTCGCCACCGCCAAGCTTGGCGATCGGCGGGCTGATCACCAGCACCATGCCGGCATCGTCTGCCAGGCGATAAAAGGCATCCTTGCCGCGCGTTTCGACAAGCGTGAAGCCAAGATGTTCGATGAAGAATGTCGCCGTTTCGGTAACGACGGGGCTGTGAAGGTCGAGATGGTTCAGTCGCATATGCAGTCTCCGTGTTTTGAGAAACGCGGCGGACTGCGTCTGATCTGGATACACCCCGCCGCGGACCGATGCGGATGCATCGGAACCACGCCGCGGGTTCGAACGATCAGGTTCGAGCAGAGCTTCGCAACCGCTCGTACGGTGACGAAGGGACCGGGCTTACCATATCCGGTCCTGCCTTTTTCGACACGGGATGTGTAGCGCAGCCAAGCTGCGCCAGCAAGATCGCTGAGATCAGTTTTTCCCGGCGTCCGGATCCACCTTCTGCAACTCCTGCAGATAGGCGTCGAGACGATCAAACTTCTCTTCCCAGAAGCGGCGGTAGCTGTCGAGCCAGCTGTTGACGTCGCGCAAGGGTGCCGCTTCGAGCCGGCAGGGGCGCCATTGCGCCTCGCGGCCGCGGCTGATCAGCCCGGCGCGCTCGAGAACTTTCAGATGTTTTGAAACCGCCGGCAGGCTCATCTCGAACGGCTCCGCCAGTTCGCCGACAGAGGCCTCGCCGAGAGAGAGCCGGGCGAGAATCGCCCGGCGCGTGGGGTCGGCAAGGGCTGAGAGCGTGGTCGACAGGCGATCTTCCGGCATTTCCTAAAAAACCTTTCAGTTAAATAACCTCACGGTTCAATATAACCAGCCATCGGCAGTGTCAACAAAAACCGGCGTGATCCACTTTCCGTTGACATGCTCCATGTTCTATGGTCTCACGCGAGCCGACTGGAATAGCCCGCCGATACCGCTGGTGCGGCACCCCTACGGGCCTTTCCTTCCCATAAAATGCGCGCCCGGCGGCCGGACTTGTCTTCCGGCAAGGGGCGAGAAGCACGTCAAACGGGCAAAGACCATGGCAGATTCAGCAGTTCGGGTACGCATCGCACCCTCCCCCACCGGCGAGCCGCATGTCGGCACCGCCTATATCGCACTGTTCAACTATCTCTTCGCAAAGAAGCACGGCGGCACCTTCATCCTTCGTATCGAGGATACCGACGCCACACGCTCGACGCCGGAGTTTGAGCAGAAGGTTCTGGATGCGCTGAAATGGTGCGGGCTCGAATGGTCGGAAGGCCCTGACGTCGGCGGCCCCTATGGCCCCTACCGCCAGAGCGACCGCAAGGACATCTATCTCGACTACGTTCGCCAGATCGAGAACAACGGCCACGGCTTCCGCTGTTTCTGCACACCGGAACGGCTCGAACAGATGCGCGAGGGCCAGCGCGCCGCCGGCAAGCAGCCGAAATATGACGGCCACTGCCTGAGCCTGACAGCCGAAGAAGTGACCCGCCGCGTCGATGCCGGCGAGCCGCATGTCGTGCGCATGAAGATCCCGACCGAGGGCTCCTGCAAGTTCACCGACGGCGTCTATGGCGACGTCGAGATCCCGTGGGATTCGGTCGACATGCAGGTGCTGCTCAAGGCCGACGGCATGCCGACCTACCACATGGCGAACGTCGTCGACGACTACCTGATGAAGATCACCCACGTCGCGCGCGGCGAGGAGTGGCTGGCCTCCGTGCCGAAGCACATCCTGATCTATCAGTATCTCGGCCTGACGCCGCCGGTGTTCATGCACCTGTCGCTGATGCGCAATGCCGACAAATCGAAGCTGTCGAAGCGCAAGAACCCGACGTCGATCTCCTACTACTCGGCGCTCGGCTACCTGCCGGAAGCGCTGATGAATTTCCTCGGCCTGTTCTTCATCCAGATCGCCGAAGGCGAGGAACTGATGACGATGGCCGAGCTTGCCGAAAAGTTCGACCCCGACAACCTGTCGAAGTCGGGCGCGATCTTCGACATCCAGAAGCTCGACTGGCTGAACGGCCGCTGGATCCGCGAGAAGCTGAGCGACGACGAATTCCTCGGCCGGGTGCTTGCCTGGGCGTCCGAGAACGATCGCCTGAAGCAGGGCCTGAAGCTGTCGCAGTCGCGCATCTCCAAGCTCGGCGAACTGCCGGCCCTTGCCGACTTCCTGTTGAAGTCCGACCTCGGCCTCGAGCCGGCGGCCTTCGCCAAGATCAAGTCGAGCCCGGAAGAACTGGTCGAGATCTTCAACACGGTACAGCCGGATCTGGAAAAGATCCTCGAATGGAACAAGGAAACGATCGAAGCGGAACTACGCGCGATCGCCGACCGCATGGGCAAGAAGCTCAAGGTCGTGCTGGCACCGCTGTTCGTGGCGGTTTCCGGTTCGTCGCGGTCGCTGCCGCTCTTCGACAGCATGGAACTGCTCGGCCGCTCGGTCGTGCGCCAGCGGTTGAAGATTGCAGGCCAGGTCGCCGCCTCGATGGCCGGCAGCGGAAAGTAAGGACAGGACGATGAACGACAAGACCGAAACAACAGCCCTCTCCTCCGATGTGACGGAAGTGCGCGCGCAGAAGCTGAAGCTGCTCCGCGAACAGATCGGCGACGTCTATCCGGCGCATTTCCACCGCACGATGACCAATGCCGAACTTGCGGCGAAGTACGAGAACCTGGAGCTGGACACCGAGACGCAGGACGTCGTCACCGTCGCCGGCCGCGTCTACTCGTCGCGCAACTCCGGCATGTTCATGGATATCCATGATGCCTCCGGCAAGATCCAGATCTTCAGCCACAAGGACACCACGCCTGAAGACGCACGCGCACTGCTGCCGATGATCGACATCGGCGACATCATCGGTGTCACCGGCGTCGTGCGCCGCACCAAGCGCGGCGAACTGACGATCAACGCGCAGACGATCACCATGCTGACGAAGTCGCTGCTGCCGATGCCCGAAAAATGGCATGGCTTGTCGGATATCGAGCTGCGCTACCGCAAGCGCCACCTCGACATCATGACCAACGAGGAATCGAAGCTGCGCTTCCAGCAGCGCAGCAAGATCGTTTCCGGCATCCGCCGCTTCATGGAAGACGACGGCTTCATGGAAGTCGAAACGCCGATGCTGCATTCGGTCTATGGCGGTGCGACGGCCGAGCCGTTCAAGACTCACCACAACACGCTGAAGCTCGACATGTTCCTGCGCATTGCGCCGGAACTGTATCTGAAGCGCACGCTGGTATCTGGCCTGACCGACAAGGTGTTCGAGATCAACCGCAACTTCCGCAACGAAGGCGTCTCGACCCGGCACAATCCCGAATTCACCATGATGGAATGCTACTGGGCCTATGCCGACTACGAGGACATCATGGACCTCGTCGAGCGGCTGTTTACCAAGCTCGCTCTGTCGATCCACGGCTCGACCGAATTCATGTTCGGCGACAAGGAAATCTCCTTCAAGGGTCCGTTCCGCCGCGTGCCGATGCCGGATGCCGTCAAGGAAGCGACCGGTATCGACTTCCTGGCGATGAAGACCGACGAGGAAGCCCGTGCGGCCGCCAAGGCTGCCGGGTTCGAAGTCGAGAAGGACTGGACCTGGGGCGAGTGCCTCGCCTTCATCTTCGAAGAAAAGGTCGAGCCGACGCTGATCCAGCCGGCCCACGTCACGCATTTCCCGAAGGACATCTCGCCTTTCGCCAAGGAAGTGCCGGGCGAGCCGCGCCTCGTCGAGCGTTTCGAGACCTATTGCAACACCTGGGAACTCGGCAACGCCTTCTCGGAGCTCAACGATCCGGAAGAGCAGCGCGCCCGCATGGTCGAGCAGCTGGAGCAGGCCCATGCCCGCGGCGAAAAGGCAAAGCAGCTCGATGACGAGTTCCTTGATGCCATCGACCAGGGCATGCCGCCGGCAGGCGGCCTCGGCATCGGCGTCGACCGCCTGATCATGCTTTTGACCAACGCGCCGTCGATCCGCGACATCATCCTGTTCCCGGCGCGCCGCAACAAGGCCGACTGATCAAAGTCATAACGGCACAAGACAAAGCCCGGCGCGATTGCGGCGGGCTTTTTTTCATTTTCAATGATGGAGTGACAGCGCGCTGCGCGAGAACGGCGCTTCAGTGGCCTGCAGGCGCTTCGGCGCTCTCGACCTTGTGCTCTTGCGCCGTGGCGTCCGGTGCCGCCTCGCCCTCGACGGCGACAGCATTCGGATCGATGCAGGGCGACCGATCGTCCATGCCGGCCATCATGCCGCGGATGTCACCCACGGAAAGATCGATGGTGTTGCCATGAAAGAAGCCGGCCGAGTTTGCCGTGCCGTCATTGTAGGACGCGCGGAACGGTTCATCCATACCGGGCACGCTCTGCGGGCCCGGTGCAAAGAGAACTTGCGCGCCGATCGCCGCACCCCGAACCTGGGCGCGCTCTTCCGGTCCGGCCGCATCGAGAACGACCACCTGGTAAAGCTCGGCATTTTCCGTCTTGGAGAGAGCACCGACCACGCGAAGCGCCGTGCGCATGCGCGCTTCGCCGTCGGCACGATCCGTCTTGATGTGCATGCGGACCCAGCGCTGACCGTGATGGCCGAGCTTGATGGTTCTGACCAGGGTGCATTCGAGGCCGGAGGTGGCGGGCTTGGAAATCCGCTCCATCAATGCGTCGCGGCCGACATAGACGGCGGCAGCACCTGAGGCAGCCGACACGCCGAACGCCGCGGCGAGGATGACGACCAGCCTCTTCGATGGGCGCAAGTTGCCGAGAATAGCCTTCACGAGAATGGCTCCGCTGTCATTTCAGGAACTGTAACAAAAGCCCGAAGGCGCCTTGCAAGGATAGGCGCTGCACCTTTCAGAAAGTTTAAGCGCCGCGCGCCATAGACGAACGGGAAGAACAGAGGAGCTCGCCCAAAAGACATCTTCAGCTTCGACATCGGGCGTGTTCGATAGGGATCGAAGGGTGATTGACTTTCGCAGGCATCTTGCCTCCATTGCGACCCGTCAAACGCAAGAAAAAGAAAAGAAGAACACATGCACAAGGTTATCTTTGATACGGATCCGGGCATCGACGATGCGATGGCCCTCCTCTTCCTCCACCGCCACCCGGATATCGACCTCATCGGCATTACGACGGTCTTCGGCAACGCCTCGGTCGAAACGACGACGCGCAATGCGCTGTTCCTGAAGCGCGAGTGGGGCATTAAGGCACCGGTCGCAAAAGGTCTCGACAAGACCTTCAATCCGGATCGGCCGCATGTCGGCTGGCCGACCTTTATTCATGGCGATGACGGCCTCGGCAACATCGACGTGCCCGAGACCATCGACCTGCCCGTCGATCCCCGCCCGGCGCACCGCTTCATCATCGACACCGTCCGCGCCAATCCCGGCGAAGTGACGCTGATTGCCGTCGGTCGCATGACCAACCTGGCGCTGGCACTGCGCGAAGATCCGGATTTTGCGCCGCTGGTGCGCGAAGTGGTGATCATGGGCGGCGCCTTCGACGTCAACGGCAACATCACGCCGGCCGCCGAAGCCAATATCCATGGCGACCCCGAGGCAGCCGACGTCGTCATGACGGCGCCGTGGCCGGTTACGGTCGTCGGTCTCGATGTCACCACCAAGACGGTGATGACCAAGGCCATGCTCGCCGACATCGCCGCACGCGGCGGAGCGCCGGCACAGCTGCTCTCCGACATCTCGCAGTTCTACATCACCTTCTACGAGCAGCATGTGCCTGACGGTATGGTGGTGCATGACAGCTGCGCCTGTGCCTATGTCGTGGCGCCGGACCTGTTCAAGGTGCGCAGCGGCGTCATCCGCGTCGTCTGCGGCGGCCTTGCCGATGGCCAGACGATCCAGAAGCCCGACAGCCGGCTGTTCCCGCCGAGCCCGTGGGACAACCTGCCGAGCCAGAAAGCTTGCATCGACATCGATGCAGCGAAAACCCTGAAGTTGATCGGCGACACGCTGGCGCTGCACGACTGATGTCACCCCGAACGGACCGGCTTGTCCAACCGTTCGAAAAACTTTGCTGCGATAGCTGGCGGACATGCGTTCGCCGGCTATCTTTATGGCCATGAAACCGGACGCCCTGCTCTATCCAGCCCCGAAAGGTCTCTATTGCGAGATCGGGGATTTCTACATCGACCCGGTGCAGCCGGTCGATCGCGCCCTGATCACCCATGGCCATTCCGACCACGCTCGCGCCGGCCACGGTCAGGTGCTCGCCACCCGCGAAACGCTCGATATCATGCGCATCCGCTATGGCGACGGTTTCTGCGGCACGAGCCAGGCCGTTGCCCTGGGCGAGACGATGGTCGTCAACGGCGTCGAGGTGCGTTTTCACCCCGCAGGCCATGTGCTCGGCTCGGCGCAGATTTCGGTGATGGCGAAGGGCACGCGCATCGTCGTCTCGGGCGATTACAAACGACGCCGCGACCCGACCTGCCTGTCGTTCGAACCGGTTCCATGCGACGTCTTCATCACCGAGGCCACCTTCGGCCTGCCGGTCTTCCACCACCCGGACGACCGCACCGAGATGCAGAAGCTGCTGACGTCGCTGAAGCAGTTTCCCGAGCGCACCCATGTGGTCGGCGCCTATGCGCTCGGCAAGGCGCAGAGGGTGATCGCCCTTCTGCGCGAGCAGGGCTACGACCAGCCGATCTACATCCACGGCGCCTTGCAGAAGCTCTGTGATTATTATCGTGGCGAAGGCATAGATCTCGGTGAAATCCGCCCGGCGACGCTTGCCGCCGACGAGAAGCAGGATTTTTCCGGCACCGTCGTCATCGGCCCGCCCGCAGCCTTCGCCGACCGCTGGGCGCGGCGCTTCGTCGATCCCCTGGCGATCTTCGCTTCAGGCTGGATGATGATCCGGCAACGGGCCAAGCAGCGCGGCGTCGAGCTGCCGCTGGTGATCTCCGACCACTGCGACTGGCCAGAACTGACGCAAACGATCCGTGAGATCGGCCCGGCGGAAGTCTGGGTTACCCATGGCCGCGAGGAGGCGCTGGTGCGCTGGTGCGAGCTCGAAGGCATCGCCGCGCGACCGCTGCATCTCGTCGGCTATGACGACGAGGGAGAGTGAGCGATGAAGGCCTTCGCCGAACTGCTCGACCGCCTCGTGCTCACCCCGCAGCGCAACGCCAAGATCCGGCTGCTGGCGGATTATTTCCGCACTACATCTGATCCGAGCCGCGGCTATGCGCTCGCCGCGATCGCCGGCACGCTCTCGCTTGCAACCGTCAAGCCGGCGATGATCCGTGACCTTCTGCTCGAACGCATGGACGAGGTGCTGTTCCGCTATTCCTACGATTATGTCGGTGACCTTGCCGAGACCGTGTCGCTGGTCTGGGAGCCGCCTGCAGGCGTGGTGCTCGACGACATTCCGCTCGGCGACGCGATCGAAAAGCTGCAGGCGACCGGCCGCGCCAATGTGCGCAGTGTCGTTCGCGACATGCTCGACCGGCTCGACACATCGGCGCGCTTCGCCTTCCTGAAACTCGTGACCGGCGGCCTGCGCATCGGCGTCTCCGCCAAG
The DNA here is from genome assembly GCF_003024455.1 of Ensifer sp. NM-2. Taxonomy (NCBI): domain Bacteria; kingdom Pseudomonadati; phylum Pseudomonadota; class Alphaproteobacteria; order Hyphomicrobiales; family Rhizobiaceae; genus Ensifer; species Ensifer sp. NM-2. The sequence continues at coordinate 65,849 of NZ_PVZR01000029.1, read as the reverse complement.
CTCGCAAAGCAGGCTCTGGCCGAGATGGGTGGAAAGGACGTCAGCGAAATCGAAACTCTCTGGCACGGGCTCGCTCCGCCCTATCTGCCGCTCTTCCAATGGCTGGCGGGAGAGGCGGAAAGGCCGGTGCTTTCGACGCCCGCCGTCTTCCATTCGGTGATGCTTGCCACTCCTGTCGGCGAAGGCGACCTCGACGGGCTCGACCCGAAGGATTTTGCCGCCGAATGGAAGTGGGACGGCATCCGCGTGCAGCTCGCCAATATCGGTGGGACCACACGGCTCTACTCGCGCAGCGGCGACGAAATCTCCGGTGCCTTCCCTGATGTGCTGGAGGCGGCCGACTTTTCCGGCATCATCGACGGCGAACTGCTGGTCGGAGGCACCGCCCGCACCAACCGTGCCACCCGGACCTTTTCTGACCTGCAGCAACGGCTGAACCGCAAGTCCGTCAGCCGCAAGATGCTGGACGAATACCCCGCCTTCATCCGCGCCTACGACGTGCTCTTTGCGGGCGAAACCGACGTTCGGGCGGAGGGTTTCCTGGCACGACGGGCGATATTGAGCGACCTTGTCGAACGGGCCTCGCCGCAGCATTTCGACCTGTCCCCGCTCGTGCCGTTTTCCTCCTGGGAGGAACTCGACCAGCTCCGATCCGATCCGCCCGATCCCGTCATCGAAGGCATCATGCTGAAGCGGCTGGATTCGCCCTATACCGCCGGCCGCGCCAAGGGTCCCTGGTTCAAATGGAAGCGCGCGCCCTTTAACGTCGATGCGGTGCTGATGTATGCGCAGCGCGGCCACGGCAAGCGCTCCAGCTACTATTCCGATTTCACCTTCGGCGTCTGGACTAAGATCGACGGCACGGAAACGCTGGTGCCGGTGGGCAAGGCCTATTTCGGCTTTACCGATGCCGAACTGGAAATTCTCGACCGCTTCGTCCGGGATAATACCATCGAGCGCTTCGGCCCGGTCCGGGCCGTGCGGGCCGAACCCGATTTCGGCTTCGTCGTCGAGGTCGCCTTCGAGGGGCTGAACCGGTCGACCCGGCACAAGTCGGGCGTTGCCATGCGCTTTCCCCGTATTGCACGGCTGCGTCAGGACAAGCTCCCGCATGAGGCCGACCGGCTGGAGACCTTGCAGGCGATGATCGATGGCAGATCGTGATCGACTGCATAATTCCTTAAATCGGATCCGGTTTAAGGATAAAATTATGTAGCAAATTTAAAGCGTTACAGCGTCCTTCGCGCGTCTTATTTGACGCACGGCGCTGTAAAGCGCGGAACCGGCGCGATCGATCGGCGTTTGAGCTATTCGAACGCACGCAAGGAGATGCGACATGCCTGCAAAATCCAAGGCACAGCAAAAGGCGGCCGGTGCAGCCCTTGCCGCCAAACGCGGAGACATGAAGAAATCCGAACTCAAGGGCGCGTCACGCGAAATGGAAAAATCCATGACCGAAAGCGAGCTTGAAGAACTTGCGGAAACCAAGCGCAAGAAACTGCCCGAGCGGAAGACGGCAAAATGACCTCCCGGCAAGCATAAAAGCCGGAACTAAAACACAATTGTTAATACCAATTTGGGATCATCCCGGTCGTTTCGTATCATTCGCACACCGCCGGGGTGATCTTGTGCTTGCCAGACATATCTTCCACCTCGGGAAGAAGAAACTTTCCAGAGTTCTGACGCCGAACTACCTTCCCGCGATCATCGCCTCTTTCGTTGTTCTCGCGGCCGGCATTCTTGCGGACAATCAGAACCAGGTGGTCTCCGAAGCCCGCATGCGATCTCAAGTCGCCGACGAGCTCAACCCGATCCGCTCCAAACTCGAGGCCAGCATCAACGGCAATATCCAGCTCGTACGGGGCCTGATCGGCACCATCGTGACCGAACCGGGTATGGACCAGGAGCGTTTTGCAGCTCTTTCGCGCAGCATCTTCACAGAGCGCTCGCAGCTGCGCAGCATCGCCGCGGCGCCGAACCTCATCGTGCGCATGGCCTATCCCTTGCAGGGCAATGAAAGGGCGATCGGGCTCGATTACCGCAAGAACGATGCCCAGCGCGCCGCCGTCATGAAGGTAAGGGACACCGGCAAGATGGTTCTCGCCGGCCCGGTGGATCTCGTGCAGGGCGGGCGCGGACTGATTGGCCGCTTCCCGGTATCGATCGATGCCGGCGGAGGCAGCAATCGCTTCTGGGGCATCGTCTCTGCCGTCATCGATGTCGATCGTCTCTACAATGACAGCGGTCTCCTCTCTTCCAAGCTGGGCATTGATATCGCGATGACCGGCCGCGACGGGACGGGCAGCAGTGGAACGGCCTTCTTCGGCGACCCCAAGGTTTTTGGTCAGGCGCCGGTTGATATGACCGTCCTGCTTCCCGGCGGCTCCTGGCACATCGCCGCCGTTCCCAAAGGCGGCTGGCCGCACACGCCCCGCAATGCCTGGTTCATCCGCGCGCTGATCGTTGCCGGCGGCCTGATGATCATCCTGCCGATGCTGCTGACGGGCCGGCTGATGAGCGAGCGGCAGAACAATATTCGCGCCCTCAGGCACAGCAAGGCGCAATTGCAGGAACTGTCGCACCGCCTGAAGATCGCGCTCGACAGCTCGCAGATCGGCATCTGGGAACTCGACATCGCCAGCGGCAAGCTGCTCTGGGACGAGCGGATGAAGGAGCTCTACGGAAAGACCGGATCGGTGCGCAAGGCCTATGACGACTGGAAGACGACCTTGCATCCCGACGACATTGACCGCGCGGAAGAGGAGTTCGCCGAAGCCCTTGCGGCGGGCAGCGCCTACAATTCCGAGTTTCGAATCCGGCTACCGGATGACACCATCCGGCATATCCGCGCCATCGGCTCGACCTATGACGGCGCCGATGGGCGCAAGAAGATCGTCGGCGTCAACTGGGACGTGACCGCCGACATCAAGACCCGCGCAACCCTGTCGGAAGCCAAGCGCCAGGCCGAGGCGCACAGCGCCGAACTGGAGGCCGCGCGCTACCGCATGGAGTTCAATGCCCTGCACGATCCGCTGACCGGCCTGCCGAACCGGCGCTTCCTCGACCAGGTACTCGCAGACAGAAGCCATCACTTCGAAGCGGAGGCAAGGCTCAGCATCTTTCATATGGATCTCGATCGCTTCAAACAGATCAACGACACGCTGGGGCATGCGGCCGGTGACGAAATCCTGCGGCATGCAGCCGAACTGCTGCGCACCAACGCCAAGGAGAAGGACTTTGTCGCTCGCATCGGCGGCGACGAATTCGTCCTCGTCCGCCCGGAGGACAGCGCCGAGCCCGACGCCCGGCTGGCGTCATGCATCATCGAGGCAATGAGCGTTCCGGTTCGCTACAAGGACCAGGAATGCCGCATTGGCGTCAGCATCGGCATCGCGGCGCAGACCAAGCCGACCGACGACCTGGCGCAGATCCTCGTCAATGCCGACATCGCCCTTTACGAGGCCAAGCGCCGCGGCCGCAATCGGCACGAGACCTTCACCGGCGACCTGAAGACTGCCGTGTTCAAGACCAAGCAGACCGCCGACGAGATCCTTCGCGGTCTGGAACACAAGGAATTCATCGCGCATTTCCAGCCGCAGTTCTGCCCGAACACGCTTGAGGTCATCGGCGTCGAGGCGCTTGCACGTTGGGACCACCCGACCAAGGGATTGCTGGGTCCCCACACCTTTCTCAAGACCGCCGAAGACATCAACGTCGTCGCCTCCATCGACCAGGCGATCCTGGAGCAGGCGCTGTTCCAGATCTATCGCTGGGAGGCCAATGGCATCCACATCCCGAAGATCTCGGTCAACCTCTCCTATGCCCGCCTGCACGACGAGGGGCTGATCGGCCGTCTCGAACAGCTGCAGATCCCGCGCGGCCGCCTGTCCTTCGAGTTGCTGGAATCGATCTCCTTCGACGAGAGCGACGTCACGGTGCTGTCCAACATTCGCCGGATCAAGGAACTCGGCATCGATATCGAGATCGACGATTTCGGCACCGGCTATGCCTCCATCCTCAGCCTGCTGAAGCTGACCCCGCGGCGCCTGAAAATCGATCGCCAGCTGATTTTGCCGATCCTGAACTCGCCGGCCGAAAGGCGCCTCGTCGAATCGATCATCGATATCGGCACCTCGCTCGGCATCGAGGTGATCGCCGAGGGCGTCGAAACGCTCGAGCACGCCCGCATTCTGCAGGAGCTCGGCTGCCACGGCCTTCAGGGCTATGCCTTTGCCCGGCCGATGAGCGCCAACGATCTTGCGACCTTTGTTTTCGAGCGTAGGTGGCAGGCCGCCTGACGCCACCTTCGGTCGGCTGCGACAGTTCGGCGCGCGCTCGAGCTGGCCAAAAATGACGCGATCTCACATTTTTCCCGCCATCGAGGCTTGGCAGCCCCCGGGAAAATCGTCATAAAAACATACGGCTGTTACCGCTATGCGGACCATGACGGCGTCGTCTGCGACCGTTGCGTCAGCGATGGTCCTTGAGGGGCTTCGGCACCCAATCTCCAATATGCCCAAGAGAAGGGAACGATACGATCGAATACGCGGGGAAATTGCTTTCTGTCTTCATCCTAGCCCCGTTTGCGGGGAGCCTCATTGCAATCTTCTTTCCGTCCGATCAACGCGGCGCAACGGCCTGGTTCGCAGGCGCGATCGCGCTGCTCTGCTTCCTCGTTGCGGTTTGCCTCTACCCCTTCGTCACCTCCGGCGGCGTTCTTCGCTATGAACTTGCCTGGATGCCCGAGCTCGGCCTCAACTTCACCTTGAGAATGGACGGCTTTGCCTGGTTGTTCACGGTGCTGGTGACCGCAATCGGCGTGCTCGTCGTGCTCTACGCCCGCTACTACATGGCGGCAGAGGATCCGGTACCGCGCTTCTTTGCCCTGTTTCTCGCCTTCATGGGGTCGATGCTGGGCGTCGTTCTCTCCGGCAATCTGATCCTGCTTGCGGTCTTCTGGGAGCTGACGAGCATCGTCTCCTTCCTGCTGATCGGCTATTGGCACCACAATGCCCACGCCCGCGACGGTGCGCGCATGGCGCTGACGATGACCGGCATGGGCGGGCTCTGCATGCTTGTCGGGCTTTTGATCATGGGCCGCGTCGTCGGCAGCTACGACCTCGACGTCGTGCTTGCCTCCGGCGATACGATCCGCAACCACCCACTCTATGTCACGATGCTGGTCCTGATCCTGCTCGGGGCCTTGACCAAGAGCGCGCAGTTCCCGTTCCATTTCTGGCTGCCGCACGCGATGGCAGCACCAACCCCCGTCTCCGCCTATCTGCATTCGGCGACGATGGTGAAGGCAGGCGTGTTCCTGCTCGTCCGGTTCTGGCCTGTGATGGCCGGCACCGAGGCCTGGTTCTGGATCGTCGGGCTCGCCGGCCTGACGACACTACTGCTCGGCGCTTACTTCGCCATCTTCCAGCAGGATCTGAAGGGGCTTCTGGCCTATTCGACCATCAGCCACCTGGGCCTGATCACGGTGCTGCTCAGCCTCGGAAGTCCGCTCGCGGCGGTCGCCGCCGTCTTCCACATCGTCAATCACGCGACCTTCAAGGCATCACTGTTCATGGCGGCCGGCATCATCGACCATGAGACCGGAACGCGCGACATGCGCAAGCTCGGCGGGCTCATACGCTACATGCCGGGAACCGCAATGCTCGCCATGGTCGCCAGCGCCGCGATGGCCGGCGTGCCGCTGTTGAACGGATTCATCTCCAAGGAAATGTTCTTCGCCGAAGCGATCGAGACGCACCAGGCCAATTTGCTCGATACGATGACGCCCTATGTCGCCACGCTCGCCGGCATGTTCGCGGTGACCTATTCGCTGCGCTTCATCCACAGCGTCTTCTTCGGCCCGACGCCGAGCGATCTGCCCAAGATCCCGCATGAGCCGCCGCGCTGGATGCGGGCGCCGATCGAGTTCCTGGTGCTGGCCTGCCTCGTCGTCGGCATTATCCCGGCCATCACCATCGGCCCGTTCCTGCACACAGCCGTCGTGTCTATCCTCGGTGCCAGCACCCCGCAGTACAACCTTTCGGTCTGGCACGGCTGGAACCTGCCGCTGATAATGAGCTTCGTGGCGCTTCTCGGTGGCATCGGCCTCTATTTCCTGATGGGGAACTATCTGGCGACCAGCACCGAAGGGCCGCCGGTCTTCCGCCTGCTGCACGGCCAGCGCATCTTCGAGCGGGTACTGGTGACCCTGTCGTGGAAGTGGGCGCGCTGGCTCGAACAGAGGCTCGGCACGCGCCGACTGCAGCCGCAGATGCGGTTCCTGGTCTTCGTCGCGATCGTCGCCGGCGCCCTGCCGCTGCTGCTCAATCATTTCGAACTGCCGCCGCTTCTGGTGCGCGGCATCGATCCGGCCTTCGCCCTGCTCTGGGCGATCGGCATCGCCTGCGCGGTTGGGGCCGCCTACCAGGCAAAGTTCCACCGGCTGGCGGCACTCGTGCTTCTCGGCGGCGCCGGTCTCGTCACCTGCATCACCTTCGTCTGGCTGTCGGCCCCCGATCTTGCGGTTACCCAGCTCCTCGTCGAGATCGTCACGACTGTGCTGATCCTGCTCGGCCTGCGCTGGCTGCCCAAGCGCATCGAGGACACGCAGGAATCAGAATTGCTGTCGCTGCGCGTCCGTCTGCGGCGCCTGCGCGACTTTCTGCTGGCCATTGTCGCAGGCGGCGGCGTGGCGCTGATCGCCTACACCGTGATGACCCGCCCAATGCCCGAAACCATCGCCAGCTATTTCCTCGAGCGTGCCCACAAGGAAGGCGGCGGCACCAATGTCGTCAACGTCATCCTCGTCGACTTCCGCGGCTTCGACACGCTCGGCGAAATCGCCGTGCTGGCGATCGTGGCCCTGACCGTCTTTGCACTGTTGCTGCGCTTCCGTCCTCAGGCAGACAGCCTTGAGGCGCCGGTACAGCAGCAGGTCCAAAATGCCTTCGACGACGATCATCCCGATCGCGCAAAGGGCGACAGCGTCGCCGAATATCTGTTCGTTCCATCTGTCATCATGCGCTGGATGTTCCCGGTCAGCGGCATGCTGGCCGCCTATCTCTTCCTGCGCGGCCACGACCTGCCGGGCGGCGGCTTTGCGGCCGGCATCGCCATGTCGATCGGCTTCATCCTGCAATACATGTCGGGCGGCACCCGCTGGGTCGAGGAGCGGCTGCGCATCCACCCGCTGCGCTGGATGAGCATCGGCATCATCGTCGCGGCGGCAACCGGCATCGGTTCGTGGCTGTTCGGCTATCCGTTCCTGACCTCGCACGCGCAATATGTCACCCTGCCGATCGTCGGCAAATTCCCGCTGGCAAGCGCAATCCTCTTCGACCTCGGCGTCTTCTCGCTGGTGGTCGGGGCAACCGTGCTCATCCTGATCGCGCTTGCGCACCAGTCGATCCGCGCTCCGCGTGCCCATGCCCGTGCCGTCCTTCGCGCCGGAAAGGAGGCGAAGTAATGGAGATCATCCTGTCTGCCGCCATCGGCGTCCTCACCGCCTCGGGCGTCTATCTCCTGCTCCGCCCACGCACCTACCAGGTGATCATCGGCCTGTCGCTGCTCTCCTATGCCGTCAATCTCTTCATCTTCAGCATGGGTCGGCTGCGCGTGAATGCGCCCCCCATTCTCGAGCCCGGCGGCGTCGGCGATCTCTCGCGCTACACCGATCCTGTGCCGCAGGCGCTGGTGCTGACCGCGATCGTCATCGGCTTTGCCATGACGGCGCTCTTCCTCGTCGTACTGCTCGCCTCGCGCGGCTTCACCGGCACCGACCATGTCGATGGAAGGGAGCAGCGCAGTGACTGATTGGCTGCACCACCTGATGATCCTGCCGATCCTCTTGCCGCTGATGGTCGGCGCGGCGATGATCCCGATCGACGAGCGCAACCGCATGGCCAAGGGCGTGATGGGCTTCGTCTCGACGCTCGCCCTCTTCGTGCTCTCGATGGTGCTGATGCGCGCTAGCGCCTCGACGGAAGGCTTTCTTGCGGGCACAAGCGTCTACCAGCTCGGCAACTGGCCGGCGCCGTTCGGCATCGTACTGGTGCTCGACCGGCTCTCCGCGCTGATGCTCTGCCTGACGAGCGGCCTGGCGCTCGCCGCCCAGGTCTATTCGATCGCCCGCTGGCACACCGCCGGCCATCACTTCCACTCGCTGTTCCAGCTGCTGATCGCCGGGCTCAACGGTGCCTTCCTGACGGGGGATCTGTTCAATCTCTTCGTCTTCTTCGAAATCATGCTCGCGGCCTCCTACGGCCTGCTGCTGCACGGCTCGGGCCCGCTGCGCGTCAAGGCCGGCCTGCATTATGTCGCGATCAACCTTGCCGCCTCGTCGCTGTTCCTGATCGGTGTCAGCCTGATCTATGGCGCGACCGGCACGCTCAACATGGCCGACCTCGCGGTCAAGCTTGCGACCATCTCGCCAGAGAACCGCCAGATGGTCGAAGTTGGCGCCGGCGTGCTCGGCGTCGCCTTTCTGGTCAAGGCCGGCATGTGGCCGTTGAGCTTCTGGTTGCCCACCGCCTATTCGGCGGCAACGCCACCGGTTGCGGCCGTCTTTGCGGTGCTGACCAAAGTCGGCATCTACGTCATCCTGCGGCTGTCGCTGCTCGTCTTTGGCGCCAATGCCGGGGTGTCCGCCGGCTTCGGCCAGACTCTGCTGGTGGTCGGCGGCATGCTGACCATCGCCTTCGGCGCCATCGGCGTACTCGCCTCGCAGGCGATGGCCCGGCTTGCCGCCTATTCGGTGCTCGTCTCTTCGGGCACGCTGATGGCGGCGATCGGCCTCGGGCATTCCAGCATGATTGCCGGTGCACTGTTCTACCTCGTCAGTTCGACGCTGACGATCTCGGCCTTCTTCCTGTTGATCGAACTGGTGGAGCGCGGCCGCGATGCCGGCGCCGACGTTCTGGCGGTGACGATGGAAGCCTATGGCGATGCCGACGAGGACGAGGAAGTCGATGAAGCGGGTGCCGCCATTCCCGGCACCATGGCCGTGCTCGGCCTCTGCTTCTGCCTCTGCGCGCTGCTGCTCGCCGGCCTGCCGCCGCTCTCGGGTTTCGTCGCCAAATTCGCGATCCTGAGCGGCCTCTTCGGCCTTTCCGGCCCCGAGGCCGCGCCGGCGATTTCTGCCGCCGACTGGACTTACGTCACATTGCTGATCCTGTCCGGCCTCTCCGCCATGATCGCCATGAACCGCGTCGGCATCCGCACCTTCTGGGCCTCGATCGAAAACACCGTGCCGCGCGTCTTCGTCATCGAGATTGCCCCCGTCGTCGTGCTGCTCGGCGCCTGCATCTTCCTGAGCCTGCAGGCCGGGCCGACGATGCACTACATGCAGGCAACGGCCGATTCCCTGCTCGACCCGTCGGGCTACACCCAGCGCGTCCTCAGGGCGCCACGTGCGGGAGGGCAGTAACCGATGCGCACCTGGTTCCCCTACCCGCTGCTGTCTGTCGGCCTGCTCATCATCTGGCTGCTTCTCAACCAGTCGGTCGCCCCCGGCACGATCGTCATGGGCACGATATTGAGCGTCGCGCTCGGCTGGGTGACGCTGAAGCTCAATCCCGCCCACTCGCATCCGCGCCGGATCCTGCGCACGCTGCGCTTCGGCGCCAGCGTCGTCGTCGACGTCATCCGCTCCAACATTGCCGTCATGCTAGTGATCCTGCGCGCCGGACGGCGGGCGCCGAACTCGGGCTTCCTGACGGTCGACCTCGATCTCGAAGACGAAAACGCGCTTGCTCTGCTCGCCTGCATCATGACGGCGACGCCGGGCACCGCGTGGCTCGAATACGACCGCCGCCGGGAGTCGCTGCTCTTCCACGTGCTCGACATGGAAAACGAGGAGATCTGGCTGCAGACGGTGAAGCGCTATGAGGCAGGTTTGAAGGAGATGTTCGGATGACTGAGCTTGCAATCATCTGGTCGATCCTGATCGCGCAGATCATGATCGGGCTTGCCATGGCCTTCGCGCTCTACCGCATGGTCAAGGGACCGCGGGCGCAGGATCGCATCCTCGGCCTCGATACGCTCTACATCAACGCCATGCTGATGCTGCTATCCTTCGGCATCCGCACCGCCAACAGCCTTTATTTCGAATCGGCGCTGATCGTCGCGCTGATCGGCTTCGTCTCGTCGATCGCCTTCGGCAAGTTCCTGATGCGCGGGGAGTTGATCGAATGAGCCATCTGACCGACCTTCCGACCTGGGCCGCCATTGTCGTCTGCGGGCTCGTTCTTCTCGGCGCGGCGATTGCGCTGATCGGCTCGCTCGGCCTGCTGAGGTTGCCGGATTTCTACACCCGCCTGCATGCGCCGACCCTTGCCACCAGCGGCGGCGTCATCCTCATCTGCACCGCCTCGATCATCTGTTTTGCCGTGCTGCAGAGCCGCTGGGTGTTCCACGAAGTGCTGATCATCGTCTTCGTCATCATGACCACGCCGGTGACGCTGATGCTGCTCGGCCAGGCAGCACTTTATCGCGACCGCGTCGAGCAACGCCGCGGCGTTCCGTTGAAACAGAAGCCGCTGCCCGAAGAGAGCGCAGAGTAGGCCTACTCGCGCCCGCGGAAGCGGCGCTGATAGGCGGGATCGTAGAGCGAGCTTTCGCGGAAATCCGACGCTTCCAGTCCCAGACCGACGAAGATCAGCGCGGTGCGCTCGATCGGCTCCTCGGCCACCTTGGCGGCGATGGTGCCAAGCGTGCCACGCACCACCCGTTCATCCGGCCACGACGCCTTGACGACGATCGCCACCGGGCATTCGGCGCCATAGAGCGGTGTCAGTTCCGCAACGACCTGGTCGAGCGCATGGATGGCGAGATGGATGGCAAGGGTCGAGCCGGTGGCGCCGAAGCCGGCAAGCGTCTCGGTGTTGGGCATCGGCGAGGCACGACCGGAAACCCGCGTCAGCACCAGGCTCTGGGCGACCGCCGGAATGGTCAGCTCGCGACCGAGCGTCGCGGCCGCGGCGGCAAAGGCCGGCACGCCGGGGGTCATGGTATAGCCGATGCCGTGCTTTTCCAGCCGGCGGATCTGCTCGGCAACCGCGCTCCAGACCGAGAGGTCCCCGGAATGAAGCCGGGCGACATCCTCGCCGACTTCCGCCGCGCGCACATATTCCGCCTCGATCTCGTCGAGCGACATCGGCGCGGTATCGACGATGCGGGCGCCGGGCGGACAATATTGCAGCAGTTCCGGCGAGACGATCGAGCCGGCATAAAGGCAGACCGGGCAGCGCCCGATCAGATCGCGGCCGCGAACCGTGATCAGGTCCGCCGCTCCCGGACCGGCGCCGATGAAGTGTACCGTCATGTGTCTCTCCGAATGTTTTGGAGCGTCCCCTTTGCACACAGCATCGTGGATCCACGCCATCTCATAATTGCGCAAGTCGGACGTAAAACGCTCCGCCCTTTTGCGCGAATGTTCTTTCGCGTGCCGTTGTCGCAAAACCGCGGTACACTTTTGCGCGACATGCTCTAGGCCTTGGTCCAGGACCATTGCGTCACCGGCATCGCCGGGCGCCATCCCGTCATGCCGCCGACCGGCGAGGCGCGGGCGATGTCGATGCGGATCAGCGATCCGCCGAGCCGCGCGTGGCGTTGAAGCAGCACCGCTTCCATTTCCGTCGTAACCGCGTTGGCGACAAGCCGGCCGCCGCTGCCAAGCGCCGCAACGGCTGCGTCCATGACGCCAGGCTCGCTGCCGCCACCGCCGATAAAGATTGCATCGGGACGCGACAGGCCTGAGAGAGCCGCCGGCGCCTTGCCTTCGACGACGGTAAGGCCGGGCACGCCGAATGCCTCGGCATTGCGGCCGACACGCGCCGCGCGCTCCGGCGAGGCCTCGATGGCGATCGCCCGCATGGCCGGATCGGCCAGCATCCATTCGATGCCGATCGAGCCGGAACCGGCGCCGATATCCCAGAGCAGCTCGCCCTTGCGCGGCGCCAGCGCCGAAAGGGTCAGCGCCCGCACCTCCCGCTTGGTGATCTGGCCGTCATGTTCGAACAGCGTGTCGTCGCGCCCGGCCGAAAGCGGCAGCACCCGTCCGCCCTGATCAGCGGCCACCTCGATGGCGCAGACGTTGAGCGGATGGACCAGACCCAGCATGAAGCGCGAGGCAATCTGCGTCGTCACGCGTTCGCCGGCGCCGCCAAGGGCCTCCAGAACCGTAAGCCTGGACTGACCGAAACCGCTTGTTGCGAGCAGCTCGGCGAGCGCCTTCGGTCCCGCCCCATCCGAGGTCAGAGCGAGCACCCTGTTGCCGGGCTGCAGGTGTGGCCGCACTAGATCGATCGGCCGGCCGTGCAGCGAAACGAGCGTTGCCTCCTGCAGTGCCCAGCCGAGACGTGAGGCGGCAAGGCTGAAGGAGGACGGTGCCGGAAGCGTGCGGATCTCAGGCGCGGCGACGCGGCGCGCAAGCGTGGCGCCGACGCCGAAGAAGAAGGGATCACCTGAGGCGAGCACGACCACCGGGCTGCCGCGACGCGCAACGATCTCCTCGACCGAGCGGCCGAACGGGCTTTGCCAGACGCGGCCCTCGCCCTTTATCAGCGAGTGCGTCAGCTCCATGTGGCGGGCACCGCCATAGACGACCGGCGCAGCGGCAATCAGCCGCTTGGCCTCGTCGCCGAGACCGGCTACACCATCCTCGCCTATGCCGATGATGGTCAACCAGGGGGAGACGATGGCCGGATCGCTGTTCGACACCTCAGCCATGGAAAAACCTCGCATTCTCATTCTTGGCGGGACGACCGAGGCCCGCGAACTGGCATCCCGCCTTGCCGGTGACATGCGTTACAACACCATGATCTCGCTTGCCGGCCGTACGGCCGATCCGCGCCCGCAGCCAGTCAAGACCCGCATCGGCGGTTTTGGCGGCGCCGAGGGGCTCGCAGCCTTCCTCAACGCCGAACAGATCGCGCTGGTCGTCGACGCGACACACCCCTTCGCCGCCCGGATTTCCCAAAACGCCGCCGCGGCGGTAAAGGCTGCGCGGGTGCGCCTGCTCGCCCTGCAGCGCCCGCAGTGGCAAGCGGAAGCCGGCGACAACTGGACCGGCGTCGGCACCGTTGCGGAGGCGGTCGTGGCCCTTGGCGACGCCCCGCGCCGTGTCTTTCTCGCCATCGGCCGGCAGGAGGCCTTTCATTTCGAGACTGCGCCGCAGCACAGCTACGTCATCCGCAGCGTCGACCCGGTGACCCCGCCCCTGAAACTGCCGGACGCGACGGCGATCCTTGCCACCGGCCCATTTGCCGAAACGGACGAGATCGATCTGCTTAGGGCTCATCGCATCGACGTCATCGTCGCCAAGAACAGTGGCGGAGCCGCAACTTATGGAAAGATCGCGGCTGCGCGCAGGCTGGGGATCGCGGTGATCATGGTCGAGCGCCGCAAGCCCACCGACGTGCTGTCGGTGAGCGACTGCGATGCCGCGCTCGAACGCATCGATCAATGGCTGTCTCCCGCATAGAAACGCGGCGTATAGACCAGATCCGGCTTGCCTTCGCGCGCAACGATGCGCGTTTCCGACGAACCGATGATGACGCATGTCGCCATGTCGGCGCGGCTGGCGTCGGCCTCGCCGAGCGGCATGACGGCGATGCGCTCATCCGGCCGGCCGGCGGCGCGACCGAAGATCACCGGCACTGTTGCCGGCAGCACGCCGCGCAGGATTTCGAAGGCCTCGCCGAGCTGCCAGGGCCGTGCCTTGCTGATCGGATTGTAGAGCGCGATCACCAGCCCGGCTTCCGCCGTGAGCTTCAGCCGCTTGGTGATGACCTCCCAGGGCTTCAGGTTGTCGGACAGCGAGATGGCGCAGAAATCATGGCCAAGCGGCGCGCCGATGCGCGCGGCAACCGCCAGCATCGCGGTGACGCCGGGCGTCACCACGAGATCGACGGACTTCCATTCCGCCGGTCCCTTGTCAATCGCTTCGCAGACAGCAGCCGCCATGGCAAAGACGCCGGGGTCGCCGCCCGATACCATGCAGACCTTGGCGCCGGCAGCAGCGCGCGTCAGTGCCGCCTGTGCGCGATCAAGCTCCTCGCGATTGTCCGACGCGATGCGCATCTGGTCGGGCCTGAGGTTGAGGCGATCGAGATAGGGGATGTAGCCGAAGAATTCCTGCGCGTTTGAGACCGCCTGCGCCGTCTCCGGCGTCATCTGCTCGGCATTGCCGGGGCCCGTGCCGACGACATAGAGCGTGCCGGTCATGGCCTGTCCTTCCACCCGGGAACGAGCACGAGCGAGAAGTATGGCGCCTCGTCATCGGGCTTTTCGGCAAGTGCCGTCATCGCCGCGTTCTTCATCGTGCCACGCTCGACATAGACGGCCTGGTCGAGCCGGCCGGAGGCGGCAAGCGCCCGGCGGATTTTCGGCAGGTTGCGCCCGACCTTCATGATGACGGCGGCCTCGGTATCGGCAAGGCGTCGTCCAAGCTCACCTTCCGCCATCGTGCCCGGCAGGACCGACAGGACGTCGTCGCCCTGGACCAGCGGCAAGCCGGCAAGCGACCAGCAGCCGGACATGGCGGTGATACCGGGGATGACTTCGACCGGGAAGCGCCCGGCAAGCCGCACATGCAGATGCATGTAGGAACCATAGAACAGCGGATCGCCCTCGCTCAGCACCGCAACGGTCCGCCCGACCTCGAGATGCCTGGCGACTGCGTCAGCAGAAGCGTTGTAGAAATCGGTGATCTGGCTCTTGTAGGCGCCGTCGTCCTTGTCGATCTCGGTGGTCACGGGATAGTAGAGCGGCAATTCGATGAGACCGGGCTTCAACAGCCCCTCGACAACAGCGCGGCCATTGCCGCTGCGGCCTGCCTTGGCGAAATAGGCAAGCACATCCGCCTCGCCCAGCGCCTTGACGGCCTTGACCGTCAGCAGCTCCGGATCGCCGGGGCCTGTGCCGACGCCGATCAACCGGCCCATGCCTGCCCCGCTCACAGGCCCGGCCTCGCTAGCGAATTGAGTGCTGCAGCCGTCATGGCGCTGCCGCCGAGGCGACCGCGCACGATGGCGAAGGGCACGCCATAGGAATTCTCGGCAAGCGCATCCTTCGATTCCGCAGCACCTACGAAACCGACCGGCATGCCGATGATCGCAGCCGGCTTCGGCGCGCCATCGCGCAGCATTTCGAGCAGATAGAAGAGCGCCGTCGGCGCGTTGCCGATCGCGACGACCGCACCAGCCATGTGCTCACCCCAGAGCTTCAGTGCCGCAGCCGACCGGGTATTGCCGATCTCGGCTGCCAGTTCCGCGGTGCGCGGATCGCGAAGCGTACAGATCACCTCGTTGCCTGCAGGCAGGCGCGCCCGCGTTACGCCCCGCGCCACCATCTCGGCGTCGCAGAGGATCGGCGCGCCGTTCTTCAGGGCGCCGCGGGCAGCGGTGACGAAATCGGGAGAGAACACGAATTGCTTCGACGCCTCGACGAGGCCGCAGGCATGAACCATGCGCACCGCGAGATCGGCTTCCTCCTCGGAGAAGGCGGAAAGGTCGGCTTCTGCCCGAATGATGGCGAAGGAACGCTCATAGATGGCGTTGCCATCCCGGATGTAATCATACTCAGGCATTTCTATCCCTGTTCGAACGCAGCCGAGACGCGCGCGGCACCCAGCCGTGTAAGACAGGACCGCGCCGATTCGCCAGCGTCTTTGTTTTCCCGCACCAGGCCAGCCAGCCGTTCCAGCGCGGATTTCATTCCATTTTCATCGGTGTAGGCATTCGCGCCATCCTTCGCCGCCCCATTTACGACAAGCGCATATCCTGATGGCGCACCCACCAGCGTCAACGCCGACGCCTTCGGACGGGCGCAGCCCTTGACGCAACCGGAGAGGTGCACCGTCAGCGAGCCGTCGAGCAGATCCGGCGCCGTTTCCACCCATAGCCGCGCCATCGCCTTGGTGTCCATCCATGCGGAAGCGCAGCCGGTGCTGCCGGCGCAGGTGGCAATGTGGTTTCGCGGGTCATCCGCTGCAATACGAAAGCCCTGCGCCAGCGCCAGCCGCTGGACGATTTCGGCCGCTTCCGGCTCCAGACCCAGCATGAAGAAACTGTGGCCGGGCGCAAGCCGGATTTCTCGCGCCCCAAGCTCCGCGGCTTGCCGCAGAAGGGCGATGAGGCTGATAGCGTCGATTTGGGCGAAGGCGAGCCCAAGGCCAAGGACAGCACCAGTCGAGCCGAGATCGTGGATACCGACGACCGGAGACACCGACATCGGAGCCGGAACGATCTCGACAAAGTCGGCGCCCACCGGACAGAGCATCTGCACCGCATCGATCTCGAGATCCCGGCCACGCGCAGCCGGCCCGATGTCGGTCAGCGCTGCAAGAATCCGGATAACGATCGGCACGACCGCCTCGGTTCGAAGCGCGCAAATGGGCTTCGCCGTTGCAGCGGTTCCCGCAAGCGATAGGTTCCACCAGACGTCCCCGCCGCGCCCGACAGCCTGCAGACGGAGATCGGCAACCGTATCGCCGAGGTGGAACCGGCCGCCGCCATCGACGATGATGGCGAGCTTCGGCGCCAGCCGCAGTGCAGCGCCTCGTGCGGCGATCTCTTTGCGCAGCACGGCAGCGAGGATCCGTGGGTCGATGATCTCTTCCGGATCGATGCCGGCAAGCGGTGGCGTCTCGATGGCAACTCCATCGGGGACCACGATCGCCGCTTCGCCGATCGCTTGGGCAAGGCCGGGAACGGTCGATGCCGTCAGCCTGCGGACCTGCAGATTGCCGCGCGCGGTAATTTCCAGGATGCCATTGCCGAACTGCCGGGCGGCCTCAGCGACATCAGAGAACTGGGAAAGCGTCAGGCTGCCGTCGAGCGGCCGCAGCCGCACCAGCAGGCCATCGCCGGTCGGCATCGGTGCTGCAAGCGACGGGCACGCACCCCGGCGCATAGAGGCGGCGGCATCCATTGTTTGCGATGTCGGCACGGCGCAACTGCTCATAGTCTTGTCTCGGTCGCTCCCAGCGGTCGCCCTCTCGTTGGGCTTTTTTTTTCACCAGACGCTATAGCACAGCCACCGACGTTGAGAGAGATCAAAGACGACGGGAAAAGCCTGGAGAAAGCAGGCACAACAGCGGCTATTCCTCGAAATCGGCACCCTTGCGCAAGAGGTAGATATCCATGATCCACCCCATGCGCTGGCGTTCCCTTGCGCGGGTCGCCAGGATCTCGTCCTTGACGTCGGCCAAGCGGCCGGAGATGACGATTTCGTCTGGCGTTCCGAGATAGGCGCCCCAGTAGATCTCGGCGTCCGGATCGTCGATCCGCTGGAATGCCTGCTCGCCATCGAGCATGACGACCGACGTCTGGCTGCGCTTCGGAAAACTTTCGGACAGGCGGCGCCCGGTGGTGATCTCGACCGGTTTGCCGACAAGGTTCAGCGGAATGCGGTGGCTGGCGCAAAGCGCCTGCAGGCTGGTGATGCCGGGAAGAACGTCATAGTCGAACGCGACCTTGCCACGCGCCTTCACCCGTTCGACGATGCGGATGGTGCTGTCATAGAGCATTGGGTCGCCCCAGACGAGAAAGGCGCCGGTTCCGTCTTCGGTCAGTTCGCCATCGATCAGGCGCTCGTAGATTTCGGCGATGCGGGCATGCCAGTCGTCGACGCTGCCATCATAGCTGACGCCCTCGGTGCGGCGGACCGGCACAGCGAATTCGACCGTGCGGCTGTCGGCGCGCGTGACGTAGCGCGCGCAGATCTCGCGGCGCACCTCCGCAAGCTCGGTCTTTTTCTCACCCTTGGTCGGGATGAACAGCACGTCGGCGCGGTTGAGCGCATTGATCGCCTGTACAGTCATATGCTCGGGGTTGCCGGAGCCGATGCCGATGATCAGAAGTTTTCGCACGCGGTCCTCGCCTTTGTTATCTGCAGCAGATCAAAGTGTTGCAGTGTCTTTGGCGGATTGCCGATTGAGACACAAGACCCGCCCGCGACACGCTCCCAGCCGTCGGCGTCATTGCTTGGCGCGCGCGCTTAAGGTGCCTCCGGATTTTCCGGCAGCGTCCAGTCGATCGGCTCAAAGCCTTTCGAGGCGAGGAAGGCATTGGCCTGGGAAAAGTGCCGGCAACCGAGAAAGCCGGAATGCGCCGAGAGCGGCGAGGGATGCGGCGCCCGCAAAACGAGATGGCGCGAGCGGTCGACGAAGGCGGCTTTCTTCTGCGCGTAGGAACCCCACAGCAGAAACACCACCGGGTGATCGGCCTCGTTGACGGCGCGGATGATCGCGTCGGTGAAGCGCTCCCAGCCCCGCCCTTGATGTGAAGCCGCCTGCCCGCGCTCGACCGTCAGCACGCTGTTGAGCAGCAACACGCCTTGTTTCGCCCAACTTTCGAGAAAGCCGTGACGAGCCGGTGGAATACCGAGGTCGGCGTTCAGTTCCTTGTAGATGTTGACGAGCGAAGGTGGCGTTCTGACGCCCGGACGCACGCTGAAGCAGAGCCCGTGCGCCTGGCCGTCACCGTGGTACGGGTCTTGCCCCAGGATGACGACGCGCACCTTGTCGAGCGGCGTCAGATCGAGCGCCCGAAAATATTCAGGTCCCCGCGGAAAGATCTGCCGTCCTTCGCTGCGCGCGCCGACCAGGAACTGCTTGAGTTCGCCCATATACGCGCTGGAAAATTCGGGCTCCAACGCCGCCTTCCAGCTTTCTTCGAGCTTCACTGCCGTTTCCATCACGCCTCCGGTCCGTTTCATCCGCTTGCCGCCCCGGAATTTAGAGCGATCACCCGCAGCCGCAAGCGCTAACCGCGCGACGAGCCGCTTGTTTCACGGCTTTTACTAGCGCTTTCGAGCAGCATTGTATTTCAATGGATACAACGCTAATCAGGATGAGATATCGTTATATCCTGAAAAATATCACGAACTTGATGGAGGCAAGACTGATGATGCAACGCAGACAATGGCTGAAGGGGCTGGTGCTCGCCCTTGGCGTCGCCTGGGCCGGCGCGACCTTCGCGCCAAGCGCCGCCATGGCCGAGGACAAGGTAACCGTTTTTGCTGCCGCGAGCCTGAAGAACGCGCTCGATGCGATCAATGCCGAATGGCAGAAAGAAAGCGGCAAGGAAACGACCGTCTCCTATGCGGCCAGCTCCGCGCTCGCCAAGCAGGTGGAACAGGGCGCACCGGCTGACGTCTTCATCTCCGCCGACCTCGCCTGGATGGACTATCTGGCCGAGAAGAAGCTGATCAAGGACGACACCCGTGCCAACCTGCTCGGCAACAGCATCGTTCTCATCTCGGGCAAGACAGACGCGCAGCCGGTCGACATCAAGCAGGGCTTCGATCTGGCAACGCTACTCGGTGACGGTCGCCTGGCGATGGGTGCAGTCGATTCCGTGCCGGCCGGCAAATACGGCAAGGCAGCGCTTGAAAAGCTCGGCGTCTGGTCGAGCGTCGAACAGAAGGTTGCGGGCGCCGAGAGCGTGCGCGCCGCACTGCTGCTCGTTTCGCGCGGGGAAGCGCCCTATGGCATTGTCTACCAGACCGACGCTGCAGCCGATCCGGGCGTCAAGATCGTCGGAACCTTCCCCGAGGACAGCCATCCGCCGATCATCTATCCGATCGCAGTCACCACGGACAGCAAGAACGCCGACGCGACCGCCTATGTCGACTTCATCAAGTCCGACAAGGCAGCGCCGCTCTTCGAAAAGCAGGGCTTTACTATCCTGAAATAGCGCGTGCGGCGCCTGTCCAGAAACGGGCGAAGCATCTATCTTTCTCCAGCGCCGCGCGGACATCGCGCGGCGCTGGGCATTTCGACCGGGAGTGGGATGACTTTGGATTGGTTGGAGTTGAGCGAGGCGGAATGGACGGCGATCCTGCTGAGCCTGCGCGTGGCGACGGTTGCGATGGTCTGCAGCCTGCCGTTTGCGCTTGGGGTCGCCATGCTGCTTGCCCGCGGACGCTTCTGGGGCAAGACGGCGCTAAACGGCCTCGTTCACATGCCCCTGATCCTGCCCCCCGTCGTCACCGGCTTCCTGCTGCTGCTGCTGTTCGGCCGTCGCGGACCGATCGGCGCCTTTCTCGCCGAGAATTTCGGCCTCGTCTTTTCCTTCCGCTGGACCGGCGCGGCACTCGCCTGCGCCGTCATGGCCTTCCCCTTGATGGTTCGCAGTATCCGGCTGTCGATCGAGGCGGTCGACCGCAAGCTCGAGGATGCCGCAACCACGCTCGGCGCCGGGCCGGTCTGGGTGTTCTTCACCATCACGCTGCCCTTGATCCTGCCAGGCATCATCGCCGGCATGATCCTCGCTTTCGCCAAGGCGATGGGCGAATTCGGCGCGACCATCACCTTCGTCTCCAACATCCCCGGCGAAACGCAGACGCTGTCGTCTGCGATCTACACCTTCACCCAGGTGCCGGGCGGCGATGCCGGCGCCATGCGCCTGACGATCATCTCGGTGATCATCTCCATGGCGGCGCTGATGCTCTCGGAGCTGCTGGCAAACGCCGCCGCCAAGCGAACGGTTGCCGCATGAGCCTTCTCGTTGAAGCCCGCCATCGGCTCGGGGATTTCTCCGTCGACGCCACCTTCACCTCCGACGGCGGCGTCACCGCGCTGTTCGGCCGCTCGGGCTCGGGCAAGACCTCGCTGATCAACATCATCGCCGGACTGATGAAGCCGGAAAGCGGCCGCGTGGTGCTGGACGGCGACATCATCGCCGACAGCGAACGACGGATCTTCACGCCGGTGCATCGCCGCCGCTTCGGCTATGTCTTCCAGGAAGCTCGGCTGTTCCCGCACTTAAGCGTCGGCAGCAACCTTGCCTATGGCCGCTGGTTTGCCGGCAGGTCAGGAAAGGCGGCCGACATGGCGCGTGTCGTCGACATGCTCGGCATCGGCCATCTGCTCGAGCGCAACCCCTCGGCGCTCTCGGGCGGCGAGCGGCAGCGCGTCGCCATCGGCCGCGCTTTGCTTGCCGCCCCCCGCCTGCTGCTCATGGACGAGCCGCTTGCCGCGCTCGACGATGCGCGTAAGGCCGAGATCCTGCCTTATCTCGAGCGATTGCGCGACGATGCGGGCGTGCCGATCGTCTATGTCAGCCACTCCGTGAGTGAGGTCGCGCGCCTGGCGCAACGGGTCGTCGTGCTGGAGAACGGCCGCGTAAAGGCATCGGGCGCCGCCGCCGAAGTGTTGAGCGCGCCGGCGGCGGCACTGGCAACCGGCCGGCGCGAAGCGGGCGTGTTGCTCGAAGGCGTGGTCGAGATGCACGACGCCACCCACGATCTGACAACCGTCCGGGTCGGCGACCGGCTGATCCGGGTGCAAAGGATCGACGTGGCGCCGGGGCACGCGCTGCGCCTGCATATTGCCGCACGCGACGTCATGCTGGCGACGGTTCGTCCTGAAGGCATCAGCGCTCTAAACGTGCTGGAGGGAACGATCGTCGACCTGACAGTGGGCGAAAACGGCAGTGTCGATGTGCGGGTGGACTGCGGAAGCGCGACGATCGCCGCCCGCATCACCACCTTTTCACGCGATGCGCTCCAGCTTTATCAGGGCAAGCCGGTCCACGCGATCATCAAGTCCGTGGCGATCGATCACTGACAGGCGCACTCGCCTGCTCCCGATCGCGGACTGCCTCCAGCCAGGCGAGATCATCGGCGATGGCGGCCTTCGCCTTCGCCTCCATTTCGCGATAACGGCGGATCAGCGTTTCGCCGAACGGTGTCAGCATCGCACCACCACCCTGTTTGCCGCCACGCTGGCTTTCGACCGACGGTTCCCGGAACATCCGGTTCAGCGCATCGACCAAAAGCCACGCCCGGCGGTAGGACATGTCCATAGCGCGGCCGGCAGCCGAGATCGATCCGGTCTCGCGGATGAGTTCCAAAAGCATGATCTTGCCGCGCCCAAGTCGGTCCCCTGGCGGAAAGTCGATGCGCAGAATAGGGCGAAGGTCGTCGGGTCGGTCACTCATGCGCGAAACATAGAAGTTTGCGCGCCAAATCGAAAGTCGGTCTGAAGCCAGGCCCGGCCGATTCCACATCGGCCGAACCGGGCAAAACATCAAGGGTGCAGAAAGGCTAGAATCCGGGCCTTGATCTGGCGATGCCGGCATGTACCGATGGCGCGTCCGCAAAACCCCGCCTGAAAGCTTGCCCTCATGCCCGGTCCCCCTCTCGATGCCGTCGAAACCGATCAGATCCAACCGGCGAAAGCCGATGTCGTCATCGTCGGTGGCGGCATCATCGGTGCCAGCACCGCACTGTTTCTCGCCGAACGCGGCATCGATGTTGTGCTCTGCGAAAAGGGTGTGCCCGGAGCGGAACAGTCGAGCCGCAACTGGGGTTGGGTGCGCGTCATGGGCCGTGACGAACGGGAGATACCGCTGGCGATCGAAGCGCTGAAGATCTGGGATACGCTCGATGCCCGCGTTGCAGGCGAAACCGGCTTTCGCCGCAGCGGCATCCTCTACATCTCCGAAAACGATGCCGATATCGCCAACCGCGATGCGTGGCTTGCCATGGCAAGACCCTATGGCGTCGACAGCCGGCAGATCGGGGCCGAAGAAACACAAGACCTGATGCCGGGCGCAGGCATCCGCTACTGGGGCGCGCTGCACACGCCGAGCGACGGCAGGGCCGAACCGCAAAAGGCGGTACCGGCAATCGTTGCCGGAGCCAGGCGCGCCGGCGCCCGCGTTCTGTCCGGCTGTGCCGTCCGCGGTGTCGAGAGGACGGCCGGCCGGATCAGTGCCGTCGTCACCGAGAAGGGCCGGATCGAAACCGCGACCGTGGTCGTGGCCGGGGGCGCCTGGTCACGCCTCTTCCTCAAGGGGCTCGGCATCCGGCTGCCGCAACTGAAAGTGCGCAACACAGTGCTCCGGACCAGTGCGGTATCGGGCGGCCCCGAGGGCGCGGGCGCGACGGGCAGCTACGCCTATCGCAAACGCCTCGACGGCGGCTACACGATTGCCGACGGTGGCGCCAATCTGCACCCCGTTGTGCCTGATAGTGTCGCCTTTTTCCGCGATTTCCAACCGGCGCGGAAGGCCGAGGGCGATTCCGTCCAGGTCGGCCTCAGTGCCCAGAGCTGGCGCGAACTCTTCGAGATCGGTTCCGTTCCACTCAACCGCCCAGGCGCCTTCGAGCGGCACCGGGTGCTGGATCCGCAACCCGATCAGCATTCCGCGCTGCGCGCATTCGATGAAGCAAAAAAGGCATTGCCGTCCCTCCGCGACGCTCGCGTACAGCAGGTCTGGGCCGGCCTGATCGACGTCACGCCCGACGCCGTGCCGGTGATTTCTACGGTCGAAAGCCTGCCCGGCCTGGTCGTCGCCGCAGGATTTTCCGGCCATGGCTTCGGCATCGGCCCAGGGGCCGGACATCTGGTCGCCGACCTCGTTACCGGTCAAAAACCGATCGTCGACCCCACACCTTTTCGCCTCTCACGTTTCTCCGACGGCACCCCGATCACCATCGCTCCGCCGGTTTGATCATCCGAACGGCAAGTGGTCGCGCAAGAAAATTACGCGTGAGCCGGACCTGGAATCGCAGCCGCATCTGCCGCTGGCATGGCGATGGCAGGAATCTGTCTTTCTTCTGCTGCAAGCAGCCCGGGCGGCCGAAAGGCCTTCATAAGCCCCTGAACTCATGGCAGTCTGTGTGCATTCCCGTCGGGAGAACGGGCTGAGGAGGAAGGCGTGACGATCTGGGGCGGAGGAGCCCGCAGGTGGTCCCGCCCACTTTTGCCATGCGGCGACATCCCGTTTTCCCCGATGCTGACTGGTGCGCGTCGCGCACTCCGGAGGGAGGCCGGAAACCGCATGAGCGATCCCGATCGACTTAGCCTGCATGTCCCCGAACCGGCCGTCCGGCCGGGTGGCGAGCCGGACTTTTCCAACGTCAAGATTCCGAAGGCGGGCTCCGTTCCGAGGCCGGAAATCGATGTCGCCCCGGAAGAGATCCGCGACCTCGCCTATTCGATCATCCGCGTACTCAACCGCGACGGTGAGGCGGTCGGCCCCTGGGCCGGGCTGTTGTCGGACGACGAACTCTTGGCCGGCCTCAAGCACATGATGACGCTGCGCGCCTTCGATGCGCGCATGGTCATGGCGCAGCGGCAGGGCAAGACCTCGTTCTACATGCAGCATCTGGGCGAAGAGGCGGTCAGCTGCGCCTTCCGCAAGGCGCTGAACAAGGGCGACATGAACTTCCCGACCTATCGCCAGGCGGGCCTATTGATCGCCGACGAATACCCGATGGTCGAGATGATGAACCAGATCTTCTCGAACGAGAGCGATCCGTTGCGCGGCCGCCAGTTGCCGATCATGTATTCCTCCAAGGAACATGGCTTCTTCACCATCTCCGGCAACCTCGCCACGCAATATGTCCAGGCTGTCGGCTGGGCCATGGCCTCGGCGATCAAGAACGACACCAAGATCGCGGCCGCTTGGATCGGCGACGGCTCGACGGCGGAATCCGACTTCCACTCAGCGCTCGTCTTCGCCTCCACCTACAAGGCGCCTGTTATCCTCAACATCGTCAACAATCAGTGGGCGATCTCGACCTTCCAGGGCATCGCCCGCGGCGGCTCCGGCACCTTTGCCGCCCGCGGCCTCGGCTTCGGCATCCCGGCACTGCGCGTCGACGGCAACGACTATCTCGCCGTCTATGCGGTCGCCAAATGGGCGGCGGAGCGCGCCCGGCGCAACCTCGGCCCGACGGTGATCGAATATGTCACCTACCGGGTCGGAGCACATTCCACCTCCGACGATCCGAGCGCCTACCGGCCGAAGACGGAATCGGAAGCCTGGCCACTCGGCGACCCGGTCCTCCGGCTGAAAAAGCACCTGATCCTGCGTGGCGCCTGGTCGGAAGAGCGCCACACCCAGGCGGAAGCCGAGATCGTCGACGCGGTGATCCAGGCGCAAAAGCAGGCAGAAGGCCACGGCACCTTGCATGCCGGCGGCAAGCCATCGGTGCGCGACATCTTCGAAGGCGTCTACGCCGAGATGCCGCCACATATTCGCCGCCAGCGCCAGAAGGCAGGATACTGATATGGCCAGAATGACAATGATCGAGGCCGTGCGCAGCGCCATGGACGTCTCCATGGGGCGCGATGACAATGTCGTCGTCTTCGGCGAGGACGTCGGTTACTTCGGCGGCGTCTTCCGCTGCACGCAAGGGCTTCAGGCGAAATATGGCAAGACCCGCTGCTTCGACGCGCCGATCAGCGAAAGCGGCATCGTCGGCACGGCAATCGGCATGGCGGCCTACGGGCTGAAACCCTGCGTCGAGATCCAGTTTGCCGACTACATGTACCCCGCCTACGACCAGATCACCCAGGAAGCAGCCCGCATCCGCTATCGCTCCAACGGCGACTTCACCTGCCCGATCGTGCTGCGCATGCCGACCGGCGGCGGCATCTTCGGCGGCCAGACGCACAGCCAGAGCCCGGAAGCGCTGTTCACCCATGTCTGCGGCCTCAAGGTCGTGGTGCCGTCCAATCCCTATGACGCCAAGGGCCTGCTGATCGCCTCGATCGAAGACCCCGATCCGGTGATGTTCCTGGAGCCGAAGCGGCTCTATAACGGTCCCTTCGACGGCCATCACGACCGGCCCGTCATCCCCTGGTCGAAACACGATCTCGGCGAGGTGCCGGAGGGGCATTACACGATCCCGATCGGCAAGGCGGAAGTGCGTCGCAAGGGCTCGGCCGTCACCGTCGTCGCCTATGGCACCATGGTGCATGTGGCGCTGGCAGCAGTGGAAGAAACCGGCATCGACGCCGAGGTGATCGACCTGCGCAGCCTGCTGCCGCTCGATCTCGACGCCATCGTCCAGTCGGTCGAAAAGACCGGCCGCTGCGTCGTCGTGCATGAGGCGACGCTGACATCGGGCTTCGGCGGCGAAATCGCCTCCCTCGTCCAGGAGTATTGCTTCTACCATCTGGAAGCCCCCGTCGTGCGCGTCGCCGGCTGGGACACACCCTACCCGCATGCCCAGGAGTGGGACTATTTCCCCGGCCCGGCGCGCGTCGGACGCGCGCTCGTCGAAGTGATGGAGGCCTGAGCATGGGCGAATTCGTAATCAAGATGCCGGATGTCGGCGAAGGCGTGGCCGAGGCCGAACTGGTCGAATGGCATGTGAAACCCGGTGATCCCGTGCGCGAGGACATGATCCTCGCCGCCGTCATGACCGACAAGGCGACGGTCGAGATCCCCTCACCGGTCAACGGCACGGTGCTCTGGCTCGGTGCCGAGATCGGCGACACGGTGGCGGTCAAGGCCCCTCTCGTTCGCATCGAAATCGCCGGCGAAGGCACGGAGGCTCTTGCGGCCGAAGAAAAGCCAGCGGCCAAGGCGGAGGAAAAACCGGTGCCGAAGACCGAAGCCCCGGCCGCAACACCGAGCCAACCGGCAAAGGTCGAGGCGAAGACGGCGGCCCCGGCCAAGAACGGCGTGCATGTTTCATCCGAGCGCCTGGAGAAGGCACTGGCCTCCCCCGCCGTGCGCCTGCGCGCCCGCGAAAGCGGAGTCGACCTGCGCCAGGTGACCGGCACCGGGCCTGCCGGGCGCATCACCCATGATGATCTCGACCAGTTTCTTGCCCGTGGCGCGCAGCCGGTGGCAGTCCCTGCCGGGCTCGTGCGCAAGACCGCCATCGACGAGATCAAGGTGACCGGTCTACGCCGCCGCATTGCCGAGAAGATGACGCTGTCGACCTCGCGCATCCCCCACATCACCTATGTGGAGGAGGTCGACATGACAGCACTCGAAGACCTGCGCACCATGATGAACCGCGATCGCAAGCCGGATCAGCCGAAGCTGACGATCCTGCCCTATCTGATGCGCGCGCTTGTGCGGGCGATCGCCGATCTGCCGGGTGTGAACTCCACCTTCGACGATGGCGCCGGCATCATCAACCGTCACCACGCGGTACATATCGGCATCGCCACGCAGACGCCGGCGGGCCTGACCGTGCCGGTCGTGCGCCACGCCGAAGCGCGCGGCATCTGGGATTGCGCCGTCGAGCTCAACCGGCTGGCGGAAGCGGCCCGTACTGGCACCGCGACCCGCGACGAGCTCACCGGCTCGACCATCACCATCTCCTCGCTCGGCGCACTCGGCGGCATCGTCACGACCCCTGTTATCAACCACCCCGAGGTCGCGATCGTTGGCGTCAACAAGCTGGCGGTTCGCCCGGTCTGGGACGGTGCGCAATTCGTACCGCGCAAGATCATGAACCTGTCGTCGAGCTTCGACCATCGCGTCATCGATGGCTGGGATGCGGCCACCTTCGTGCAGCGGCTGAAGGCTCTGCTCGAAACGCCAGCGCTGATTTTCGTGGAGGCATGAGGCGATCATGAAGGAAATTTCCTGCAAGCTGCTCGTCATCGGTGCCGGCCCCGGCGGCTACATCTGCGCCATCCGCGCTGGCCAGCTCGGCGTCGACACCGTCATCGTCGAGAAGGCGAAGGCCGGCGGTACCTGCCTCAATGTCGGCTGCATCCCGTCCAAGGCGCTCATCCACGCCGCCGACGAATTCCATAAGTTGCGCTCGGCTGCCTCCGGCCGCAGTCCGCTCGGCCTGTCGCTCGCCAACCCGACGATCGATCTCGCCCGCACCGTTGCCTGGAAGGACGGCATCGTCGGCCGGCTGAACGGCGGTGTCACCGGCCTTCTGAAGAAGGCAGGCGTTAAGGCCGTCATCGGCGTCGCCCGTTTCGTCGACGGCAAGACGGTCGATGTCGAGACCGAGATCGGCCTGCAGCGCATTCGCGCCGACGCGATCGTGATTGCCACCGGCTCGGCGCCGATCGAGCTTCCCGACATGCCGTTCGGCGGCTCGATCATTTCGTCGACCGAGGCGCTGTCGTTGAAAAGCGTGCCGGCCAGCGTTGCCGTCATCGGTGGCGGTTACATCGGACTGGAACTCGGCACCGCCTTTGCCAAGCTCGGCGCTCACGTCACCGTGCTCGAGGCGCAGACGCGCATCCTGCCGCAATATGACGCCGATCTGTCGAAGCCGATTGCCAAGCGGCTCGGCGAACTCGGCATCGAAGTGTTCACCCAGACAGTTGCCAAGGGGCTCTCCGCCGACGGCAAGAGCCTGCTTGCCGAGCACAATGGTCGGCCGATCGAGGTACCGGCGGAAAAGGTTCTGGTGACGGTCGGCCGCAAACCCGTGACCGAAGGTTTTGGGCTTGAAGAAATCGATCTCGACCGCGCCGGAAAATTCATCCGCATCGACGACCAGTGCCGCACGTCGATGCGCGGCATCTATGCGATCGGCGACGTCACCGGCGAGCCGATGCTGGCCCACCGCGCCATGGCGCAAGGGGAAATGGTCGCGGAGATCGTCGCCGGCAACAAACGCGCCTGGGACAAGCGCTGCATTCCCGCCGTCTGCTTCACCGACCCGGAGATCGTGACATCAGGACTATCGCCGGAAGAAGCCCGTGCCAGCGGCATCGAGATCAAGATCGGCCAGTTTCCCTTCCAGGCGAACGGCCGCGCCATGACGACGCTGTCGGAGGACGGTTTCGTGCGCGTCGTCGCGCGCGCCGACAACCATCTGGTCCTCGGCATCCAGGCCGTTGGCCACGGCGTGTCCGAGCTTTCGGCAAGCTTCGGACTTGCGATTGAGATGGGCGCGCGCCTAGAAGACATCGCCGGCACGATCCATGCTCACCCAACGCAATCGGAAGCGTTCCAGGAGGCGGCCCTCAAGGCTTTGGGCCACGCGCTGCATATCTGAACGGCGAGAGACGATCTCCTCTCACCTCATCCCTGTGCTTGTCACAGGAATCCAGCTACGGCGCGTCGGCGCCGTGAATGAATCGTCATCGCGCATTCAGCTCTTCGGAGGAAAGAAGCCCTTCAGCGCCGCAGACGCGGCGCTGCTGGATTCCTGTGACAAGCACAGGAATGAGGGCGGCGACAATGCCCCCCTTACTGCAACAACTCCAGCCCCACCGCCGTCGCCTCGCCGCCGCCGATGCAGAGGGAGGCGATGCCGCGCCTGACGCCCTTGGCGCGCATCGCGTGCAGAAGCGTCACGATGATCCGGGCGCCGGAAGCGCCGATCGGGTGGCCGAGCGCGCAGGCGCCGCCGTGGATGTTGACGATGTCATCGGAAAGGCCGAGGTCGCGGACCGCAGCCATGGCAACCACGGCGAAGGCTTCGTTGATTTCATAGAGCCCGACGCTGTTCTTTTCCCAATCGAGCTTTGACAGCAGCTTCTCAATGGCTCCGATCGGCGCGGTGGTGAACCAGGCTGGCTCCTGCGCATGACCGGCATGGCCGGCAACGATCGCAAGCGGCGTCAGCCCACGCTTCTCCGCCTCGCTTGCGCGCATCAGGATGAGCGCTGCCGCACCGTCTGAGATCGAGGAGGAGTTGGCGGCCGTCACGCTGCCGTTTTCACGGAACGCCGGCTTCAGCTTCGGGATTTTTGCCGGGTCCGCCTTTCCGGGCTGCTCATCGTGGTCAAGCGTTACGGTCTGTCGCTTGCCGGCGCCGTTGATCGCAACCGTCTCCTCGGCAAACGAACCATCCTCCAATGCCTTCACGGCGCGTTCCAGCGAACGCAGGGCAAAGGCATCCTGATCCTCGCGGGAGAACTGGTAGTGCTCGGCCGTATCTTCGGCATAGGTGCCCATCAGCCGACCGGAATAGGCATCCTCGAGACCGTCGAGGAACATGTGATCCTTGACTTCGCCGTGGCCGAGGCGAAAACCGCCGCGTGCCTTGGGCAGTAGATAGGGCGCATTGGTCATCGACTCCATGCCGCCGACCGCAAGCGCCGTGGCGCCGCCGGAAAGCAGCGTGTCATGGCCGAGCATCAGCGCCTTCATGCCCGAACCGCAAACTTTCGAAATCGTGGTCGACGGCGTTTCCATGCCGAGGCCGGCGCCGAGTGCCGCCTGGCGCGCCGGGTTCTGGCCGACGCCCGCGGGCAGTACATTGCCCATCAGCACTTCGTCGACGGCATCGAGGCCGGCGCGCGCAAGCGCCGCCTTCAGCGCGATGGCGCCGATCTCCGGCGCCGTCAAATCCTTGAGGCCGCCCTGAAAGGCGCCCATCGGTGTGCGTGCCGCCGAAACGATGACGACCGGGTCAAGCTTGTCCATGTCTTCCTCCTGCACCGCCTCTCTCGCGGTTGGAAGCGACTATAGCGCAGCGATTGTGCAGTGCAACGCGACTTGTTGGCGCCAGCGACCGGATCGGATTTTCACGTGTTCCACCGCCGGGACAACGCCCGGCGATGGCAGGTCGGGCTGCCGGCCGGCAATCAGCCCATGCGCTCGGAAGCATAGCTGCCGGGGCTCGCCGGGAAGACGACGACGCGGTTGCCGTTGATGAAGCAGCGATGATGGATATGGGCGTGTACGGCGCGCGCCAGCACCTGACTTTCGACGTCGCGGCCGATCGAGACATAGTCCTCGGCGCTCTGGGCATGGGTGATGCGGGCGATGTCCTGCTCGATGATCGGACCCTCGTCGAGATCCGCGGTGACATAGTGCGCCGTCGCACCGATCAGCTTCACGCCGCGCTCATAGGCCTGCTTGTAGGGGTTCGCGCCCTTGAACGACGGCAGGAAGGAATGGTGGATATTGATGATCCGGCCGGACATCTTCTTGCAGAGTTGGTCGGACAGAACCTGCATGTAGCGGGCGAGCACGACCAGATCGGCGTCCGTCTGCTCGACGATCTCCAGCATGCGTGCTTCGGCCTGCGGCTTGTTCTCCTTGGTCACCTTGATGTGGTGGAAGGGGATGTCGTGGTTGACGACCACCTTCTGGTAATCGAAGTGGTTGGAGATGACGCCGACGATATCGATCGGCAAGGCGCCGATCTTCCAGCGGTAGAGCAGGTCGTTGAGGCAATGGCCGAAACGCGACACCATCAGCAGCACTTTCATGCGCTCTTCGCTGTCGCGGATCTCGCAGGTCATGTCGAACCGCTTGACAACAGGCGCAAAGCCTTCCTTCAGCTCGTCGAGCTTGACGCCGTCCTGGCTGATGAAGGTCAGGCGCATGAAGAACAGGCCCGTCTGCAGGTCGTCGAACTGCGAACTGTCGGTGATATAACAGCCTTTTTCCGCGAGATAACCGGTAATGGCGGCAACGATGCCGCGGGTGGACTTGCAGGTGACGGTCAGCACATAGCTTTTCATCGGTATCTGTCTCTCGCTCCAGAGGTTTTTCCGGCCCCCCTTATACGGCCAGTCACCGCGAAAACTAGCGCGGCCTTCGCCCGGCTGTCGATCCATTCGCGACATCGGCTGGACGGAACCGGCCAGCCGGCACCGGTGCGGCTTTGTGAATGGCGCCTGGATTGGCTAGCGCGGGGTGCGATCGGGATGGGCGCGGGCAAACGCGTCGATCTCGGCGCAGCGCTGGTCGATGGCGACAAGTTTCGGGCAGGCGGAAAGATCGACGTCCCAGCGACGGGCATTGTAGACCTGCGGCACCAGGCAGAAATCGGCCATGCCGGGGCTGTCGCCGTGGCAGAAGCTCCCGGTTGACGGGTGGTCGAGCAGGCGCTCGAACGCCGCCAAGCCCTCGCCGATGAACTTGCGCATCCAGTCGCGGCGCGCGGCCTCGCCGTCTGCAGCATTGGCCATGACGAAGGATACGACGCCGAGATTGCAGACGGGATGGATGTCCATCGCGATCGCGTAGGACAGCGCGCGCACGCGCTGCCGCCCCACCGCATCATCAGGCAGGAAGCCGGCCGCTTCCCGCGTTTCCGCCAGATACTCGATGATGGCGAGCGATTGCGTGAACCGCTCGCCATCGATGTCGAGCACGGGCAAGAGCCCCTGCGGATTGCGGTCGAGATGTTCCGCTTGCCGATGGCCCCTGGCAAGCAGGTCCACCGGCACCGATCGATAGGTCTCGCCGAGACTGTTCAGCGCGATGCGGACACGGTAGCTCGCCGAGGACCGCCAATAGTCATAGAGATCGGTCTCGGCCATGCTGCTATCCTCGTCGCGTGCGCTGCCCACAATCAGGCCTTTTCGTAAGGCCCGACCGACTGCTCGATCGCACCGAAGATCGAATGGCCCGCCTTGTCCTTCATCTCGATGCGCACGATGTCGCCGAAGCGCAGGAAGTGCGTCTTGGGCGCGCCGCCAACGATGGTCTCGATCATGCGCAGCTCGGCAATGCAGGAGTAGCCGGCGCCACCTTCGGAGACCGGTTTTCCGGGACCACGGTCGAGCTTGTTGGAGACGGTGCCCGAACCGATGATCGTGCCCGATGCAAGCGGCCGCGTCTTGGCCGCGTGCGCAATCAGTTGGCCGAAATCGAAGGTCATGTCGACGCCGGCGTCCGCGCGGCCGAAAGGCTTGCCGTTGAGGTCGACATGAAGCGGCAGATGCAGCTTGCCGCCATCCCAGGCGTCGCCCAATTCATCCGGCGTGACGGCGACCGGCGAGAAGGCAGACGACGGCTTCGACTGATAGAAACCGAAACCCTTGGCGAGTTCGGCCGGGATAAGACCGCGCAGCGACACGTCGTTGACCAGCATCACCAGCCGAATGGCGGCGCGCGCCTCTTCGATCGAGGCACCCATCGCCACGTCGTCGACGACGACGGCGATCTCGCCTTCCATGTCGACGCCCCAGCTTTCATCCGCCATCAGGATCGGATCGCGCGGCGCAATGAAGCTGTCCGAGCCGCCCTGGTAGATCAGCGGATCGGTCCAGAAGCTCGCCGGCATCTCGGCGTTGCGGGCTTTTCGCACCAGCTCGACGTGATTGACGTAGGCTGAACCGTCCGCCCACTGATAGGCGCGCGGCAACGGCGAAAGCGCATCGTGCTCGTGGAAGCGGACCGTTGGCTGCGCACCGGTTTCGATGCCTTCGGCAACGCGCTCGAGCCGCGGCCCTGTATGTGCCCAGTCGTCGAGTGCGGCCTGCAGCGTGCGGGCAATGTGCCCGACCTCCGAGCAGCGGGTGAGATCGCGGGAGACGACCGCGAGTTTTCCGTCACGCGAGCCATCCTTGAGTGTCGCCAGTTTCATGCAATCCTCCCTCTACGCAGACGATTCGTCCGCAAGTTCCACAACAAGGCCGTCAGACGCGATCGTCAAGGCACCGGTCCAGCTTTTGCGCGTGGCAGCCGTCCAATGAGCGTGCGTGATTTCAGGATCGTCGGCCGGGATGAGATGATGCAGCACCAACCGCCCGACGCCGGCCGCCGTGGCAATCGCACCGGCCTCTCCGGCAAAACTGTGGCTTGCCAGCAGGTGCTCCTTCAGCCGCGCGCCGTTGCCGGTGCGCGCCACCAGCCGATCGACGCCCTCTGTCAGCATTGCCTCATGCACCAGAATGTCGGCACGATCAGCGAAATCGGCGAGCGGCGGGAAATAGGCCGTGTCGGCCGAAAATACCACGCTCGCCTCCGCATGGTCGAACCGCAGCGCGAAGCAATCGGTCACCGGCGGATGATCGACGCGCAGCGCCGACACCGCCAGGTCGCCTTCGGCCAGGACCGGGCCCTCGGCAAATTCGACGATGTCGACGAGTTGGCGCAGATCGGGCCGGCCCTCGTCGATGACGCGGATAACGATGTCGAATTTCATCGCCTGCAGAAAGCCGTGCCAGTAGTCGCGGGTTCCCGGCGGGCCGAAGACGCGCACGGTCGTTGCGAGACCGGCGGTCCAAGCGGTGTGGATCAAGGGCCCGAGCTCGAGCACGTGATCGGAATGCAGATGGGTGATGAAGATCAAATCCAGCGCTTTGAGGCTGACGCCGGCATCGGTGAGGCCGCGGGTGACGCCGAGGCCGCAGTCGACAACCACAGTGCGGCCGCCGATTTCAAGCAAGGACGAGGTCGGCGAAGGGCCGCCCGGACGGATTGCCGGGCCACCCTTGCTGCCGAGCAGAACCAGGCGTGCTCTCAAGACCAGTCGCCTTCCGGCGTGCCGTTGAAGCGCTTTTTCAGATCGGTCCAGCAATCGATGTAGTTGTCCTGCAACGTCTCCAGTTCGGCGGCGAAGCGGGTCAATTGCTGCGGAAAGCGGGTTTCGAACATGAAGGCCATCGTATGATCGAGCTTCACCGGTTTCAACTCGCTGTTTGTCGCCTTGTCGTAACCTGATGCGTCCGGCCCGTGGGCCAGCATCATGTTGTGCAGGCTCATGCCGCCGGGCACGAAGCCCTCCTCCTTGGCATCATAGCGACCATAGATCAGGCCCATGAACTCGCTCATGATGTTGCGGTGATACCAGGGCGGCCGGAAGGTGTGTTCGGCCACCAGCCAGCGCGGCGGGAAGATGACGAAATCGACATTCGCCGTTCCCTCCTCGCCCGACGGCGCGGTGAGCACGGTGAAGATCGACGGATCAGGATGATCGAACAGGATCGCTCCAACAGGCGAAAAGGTCCTGAGATCGTATTTATAGGGCGCGTAATTGCCATGCCAGGCGATGACGTCGAGTGGCGAATGGCCGATCTCGGTGACGTGGAAGGCGCCGCACCACTTCACATGCACGCGGCAGGGCGTTTCCTTTTCTTCATATGCAGCTACCGGCGTCTTGAAGTCGCGCGGATTGGCAAGGCAGTTGGCGCCGATCGGACCGCGATCCGGCAGTGTGAACTTGGCGCCGTAGTTTTCGCAGATGTAACCGCGCCAGACCTTTTCGTCGCCAAGCCTGGTCACCTTGAACATGGTGCCGCGCGGCACCAGGCAGATCTCCGAAGGCTCGACATCCATCTTGCCGAGTTCGGTGAACACCTGGATGGCGCCGCATTCCGGCACGATCAAAAGCTCGCCGTCGGCGTTGAAGAAATAGTCGTCGACCATATCGGCGTTGAAGGCATAGGCGTGGGCTGCCATGCCGCCCTGCGTCAGCGCGTCGCCGGCCGTCGTCATGGTGCGGATGCCTTCGAGGAAGTTCAATTTTTCCGACGGCGCCGGCAGCGGCCCCCAGCGCAACTGGCCAAGAGCCAGCGAATGATCGGCCACATGCGGCCCGGTCTTCCAGTACGGATAGTCGATTTTCTGGAACCGCCCGGTGTGACGCACGCTCGGGCGAATACGGTAGAGCCAGGAGCGCTCATTGGTGCCGCGCGGCGCGGTGAAGGGCGAACCGGAGAGCTGTTCGGCATAAAGACCGTAGGCGCATTTCTGCGGACTGTTCTGGCCCTGCGGCAAGGCGCCCGGCAGGCTTTCGGTCTCGAAATCGTTGCCGAACCCCGGCATGTAATCAAGCGACTGATCAGCAGTCGACCCGGCGCCCGCCTGCTTCTGTGCCTTGTCCAACATGACCTCAACCTCCTCCTCTGGTGCCTGCCCATCGAGGATCACGGCTGATCCCGGAAGTCCACGGCACGTTCTATACATATGGGCGCCGCCCCAAATCCGAATGGACGGTGGCGCGCTGCCGCCCTATTAGTTGCAATCGTAACTATCGATTTTGTAACTATCAAGGATGCCACAGATGGCGGCCGATGGCTTCGAGCTCAACGCATTCCTGCCCTACCGACTGAACCGCGCCGCCGAGTTCGTCGCCGTGCGCTTCGCAGCCGAATACAAGGCGCGCTATCAGTTGACGCGCCCCGAGTGGCGCACGCTGGCGGCGCTTGGAAGCTCGGCCCGTGCGATGACGGCGACGGAAGTCGGCACCCATTCGGCCATGCACAAGACCAAGGTCAGCCGCGCCGTCTCGGCGCTTGAGGAGCGGCGCTGGCTGAAGCGCAGCGAGGACGAAGACGACCGCCGGTTGGAACATCTGGAACTGACCAGGGCCGGCCGGCTGGCCTATGGCGAACTCACAGGACTTGCGAGCGTCTACCAGGCGCACCTCAACGAACTGATCGGCGCCGGCGGCTTGAAGGCGCTATGCGCCGGCCTTGAAGCGATCGAACGGGCGATCGACAGGGCCGAGAAGCGCCCTTCCCGCAAATGAGCCTTGTACCAGCCGGCGCTGATATCAGCCTTTCATGCGTTCCGGGATCGGCACGCCCTGGAAACTCTTCAAGGTGTCGAGCACGATCGACGTCTTGACGTGCTGCACGCTGTCATGCGGCAGCAGCACATCGTTGACGAAGCGCGAGAGGCCGGCGAGGTCCGGCGTCACCACCCGCAGGTGATAATCCATTTCGCCGGTCAGCGCGTAAGCCTCCAGAACCTCGGGCAGAGCCGAGATCAGCTTGCCGAAGCGCTTGGCGTTGTCGCGGTTGTGGGTGGCGAGCGTCACCGAAATCACCACCATCAGATCGAGTCCGAGCTTCTGCCGGTCGATCTGCGCCTGATAGCCCGTGATGAAGCCTTCCGCCTCCAGGCGGGTGCGGCGGCGCGAGCATTGCGAGGGCGAAAGGGCGATGCGCTCCGATAGCTCGTTGTTGGTGAGATGTCCGTCGCGCTGCAGTTCGCTGAGGATCTTGAGATCGAACCCGTCAAGCTGCTCCATTCATGCATCCTTATACAGTATTTCGCACGTTTTGTGCGGCATCCTGCTCAAAACGCACAAGAATACAAGCATCATGCATCGAATTTGCGTCATACTCCAGCAAAGTTTGGAGGCCAGAGAAATCTGGAGAACTTAAAGAGGAGACTTCCGATGGGCCCGTTCCCGCATGACGCCCCGCCCGCAACGATTACCGCGGAGAACCCGGCTGGTACGGATGGCTTCGAATTCGTCGAATTCGCCCATCCGGAGCCGGAGAAGCTCGCCGAGCTCTTTACCCGCATGGGCTACAGCCCTGTCGCGAGACACAAGAGCAAGAACATTACCGTCTGGCGACAGGGCGATATCAATTACATCCTGAATGCCGAGCCGGGCTCGCATGCCATGCGCTTCGTCGACGAGCACGGCCCCTGCGCCCCGTCGATGGCCTGGCGCGTCGTCGACGCCAAGCACACCTTCGACCACGCGGTCTCCAAGGGAGCCATCCCCTACGAAGGCACCGACAAATGTCTCGATGTTCCTGCGATCGTCGGCATCGGCGGGTCGCTGCTCTATTTCGTCGATACCTACGGCGCCAAGGGCTCGGCCTATGAGGCCGAATTCGAATGGACCGGCGAGCGCAATCCGAAGCCGGAAGGCGTCGGCTTCTATTATCTCGACCACCTGACGCACAACGTCTATCGCGGCAACATGGACAAGTGGTGGGCCTTCTACCGCGAGCTGTTCAACTTCACCCAGATCCATTTCTTCGACATCGACGGCCGCATCACCGGCCTCGTCAGCCGGGCGATCACCTCGCCCTGCGGCAAGATTCGCATTCCGCTGAACGAGTCCAAGGACGATACCAGCCAGATCGAGGAATATCTGCGCAAATACAAGGGCGAAGGCATCCAGCACATCGCCGTCGGCACCGAAGGCATCTACGACGCCACCGACAAGCTGGCGGACAATGGCCTGAAGTTCATGCCAGGCCCGCCGGAAACCTACTACGACATGTCGCATGACCGTGTACACGGCCATGACGAACCGATCGACCGGATGAAGAAGCACGGTATCCTGATCGATGGCGAAGGCGTGGTGAACGGCGGCATGACGAAGATCCTGCTGCAGATCTTCTCGAAGACCGTCATCGGACCGATCTTCTTCGAGTTCATCCAGCGTAAGGGTGACGAAGGTTTCGGCGAGGGCAATTTCCGTGCCCTGTTCGAATCGATCGAGGCCGACCAGATCCGCCGTGGCGAACTCGGGCCGCAGGCGGCCGAGTAGCACGGACAGCGCCTCCATTCTCTTGTGGTGGCGCTATTCTCGAGTCTTACAAAAGCCTCTCGCCCGCTGGCGAGGGGCTTTTTTGGTTCCGGCACTGTCGCCGCACTCAGTTCGTGGCGTCGTTGACCACGCGCCAGTTCGGCCGACCGAGTTCATGCGGCCATTCATGCACGTCCCGATCGTTGAAATAGACGACCTCGGCTAGGTTTGGGAAATCCGGGTCGGGCTGTGTGGCGGTGTCGATCCAGGACTGCATGTAGGGCGCGCCGCCCTGCCAACCGAGCTCGGCGACCCAGATCGGCTTGTTGTATTTGGCGACAAGACCGTAGCCGGGTTTCAGCGCCTGCTTGAAGGTGTGAGGCCCGCCGTATTCGATCGCGTCGAACTGTTCGAGACCGAACACCGAAAGACCGACGAGATCGACATAGTCGTCGCCCGGATAGTACTCGCCGAGGTTCGGCATGCCCTTGGGCGACCACATCAGCTGGACATTGGGTACTCGTTTGCGCACGATATCCATCGCGTGCTTGTAGGCTTTGACGTAGTCCTGCGGCGCCCATCCGGCCCAGGAGAACCGTCCCGATGTGTCCTCCATCTCCTGCCCCCAGCGCACGATGACCGGGCTCTTCAGCTCGGCAAGCATGCTGGCGATCGCTTCCATGTTGGCGTCGTAGTCGCCCCTGAGTGTCCGGTCGCGCAACTGGTCAGGCGTCAGCTTCCAGTCGAGCGACCATGACCACGGCTCGATGGTAACCAGCAGCTTGCGCTTGCGCTGAAGCGCGTAGGCGTCAGCCAGGCGCAACGATTCCAGATCCACGTCTTCCCATGGCAGGAACAGATGCTCTGTCGAGACATCGGTCTGGTCGCCGAAATCGCCATGCGGATCATAGGCACCGAGCCGCGTTCCGCCGGGGTGGATGACGGGGCGCTTGTCGGCCATTGTCTGTGTCTGACCTGCATTACCATTGGCGGCAAGATCGGCCTTCTCCTGTGCCAACGCTGATACCAGGCCCGCGCCGGACCCCAGATTGAAGGCGAGCGCAGTGCATAGGGCGAATGCCAATTTGCGTTTCATGTCATCCTCCTGTGGCGGTTCGACCGCTCTTCTTGACCAGGTATTGGTCCTTCAGGCGTAACGCCTTTTCCGTGATTGCGTCGGAAGCAACGAGTTTCCTGTATTCGTCGCCGGGCTTGGGCTTGGCATGTTTGAAGACGTACCACTCGCCATTCGGCACGCGCCGCTGATAAATCGTGTCGCCAATCTTGCTGTGCCCGAAACAGGTGCGGGCCGGACCGGAGCCATCGAGCGCCGTCCATTTCGCCTGCATGCACATCATACCGAGATCACTGACGTACCAGTTGCCTTCCGCAAACGAGCGTTTGCCCTTGTCGTTCACGAAGGCGACCAGCTTCCTGTCATGCGCGGTGAAGCGGGCGCCGCCCGTCGGCCATTGCCAGGTCTTGTTCCGGTAGAGAGAATAGACCTCGTAGGCGCTCAAGGGGATCGGCTTGATCTCCGTCTTCGCCCTGGCGGGTTGCGCGCCGGTATAGACCGCAAAGGCTGCGAGAGGCAGCAGAAGCGGCAAAAGCAATACATTCATGGACCGTTTCATCATTTTTTCTCCTCGCTTGAGGGCCTTTTGCGGTGCGAGAGGCCTGCGGCACGCTGCGCTACAGCGATGCCTGAAGCCGCCCGACCTTGCCTGTCACCCTCGTCTCACGCACCTCCGGCAAGCCGGAGCCTTTCCGCAGCCCGTCTGTCGCGGACGACGAAAACCCTTTCCATTTCAGGCGAAAACGAACGACCCTGAGGTCCGATCCACCCTGCCCGGCACCGGCGACCGAAAACTTCGCTTCGGTGAGCCCGACGAAACCGAGTCCCTGCGAGAGCGCCTCGGTGGCCTCCGCGCCATGGCGGATGGCCGACTGTCCCGACAGCACCGAAATGACCACGAGACAGCCAGCGGTCAGCGCCGTCATGGCCGTACGGGGAACGAGGGCAAGGCGGTTCTCCCGCGCATGCTGGGCGTGGATGGTGGCAGCCAGCCCGGCGTAAACAAGGGCATTGATGCCGGTAAAGATGTAGAAGCCGCGCGCCGTGCCGGCGTCGGAGACGAGCCAAAGCGCAAGCGCTGAGCCGAGCGATAGCAGGAGGTAGGGCATCATGACGCGCAGCGGCAGGGGGGCTGCCGGTCCTGCGCCCTTGGGCGTGATGCGGAAATCGACAAAGGAGCCGCTGACGTGATCGCGCACAGCCGCGGCGCAGCCGAGCAGCGACCAAGGCCAGCGGGCAAAGAGAAACAGCATGCCTTCCCAGCTGAGAACCCGCGCATCAAAAGGACGGAACGTGCCGGTCGAGCGCCAGAAATAGGCAAGCCCGATCAGAACCAGCGACAGCGGCGCGAAGTGCAGCAGGAAGTCGGGATAGGTGGCGGCGACGAAGCTCCGCCCCATGACCAGCGCCATGATCGGCATGACGAACATCAACGCCATGAACAGGGAAAACAGCGGGTACCAGAGCTGCGAGAAGACGAACTGGAACTTCAGCCGCATCGGCAGCCTGGGCACATAGACCGGCGAATATTTGAGCAGGATCGTTACCAGGCTGCGCGACCACTGGAATTCCTGGATAACGAGATCGGCAAAGGTCGCGGGCCCATCCCCATGGGCGATCGCATGCAGGGCATGCACGCCCTTCCAGCCGCCGGCGTTCATCAGGAGCGTGGTCGAATGATCTTCGGCAAGCTCTGGCCCGAGACCGCCGACCTCTCTCAGCGCCTTGGTGCGAACGGCATAATGCGAGCCGATGCAAAGCGGCGCCCAGCCGTTGTTGTAGCCCGCCTGCAACGAGCCGTGCAGGCTCGCTTCGGCGTGAAGGCGACCGCGCGCCGACCAGCTGCGCGCCGCATTGGCATCGCAGATGCTTGGCGCCGAGACGTAGCCGACCTTCGGGTCGTTGAACGGGCGCAGCACCTCGACGAGATAGGTCGGCTCCGGCACGTGATCGGCATCGAACTGGGCGACGAAATCATAGCGTTCATAGCCATAATGATCGTAGAAATAGGCGAGGTTTCCCTCCTTGCAGCGGGTGCGCCGCGGCCAGGTGGCGCGGTGGTAGTCAGCAACCCCCTTGCGCGTCGAAACGAGCACACCCTGCCGCGCGCACCAATCGATCGTCTCAGGCGACGGATCCTCGTCCGCCAGCCATACGTCGTAATCGCAGCCGATCTGATCGAGCATTGCCAGCAGCGTCTTGCGGACAACAGTGAAAGGTTCTGACGGCGCCTTGGTCACGACCATGGCGATCCGGCCGTTCGGGACGGCCCGGCCGTTCTTTCCCGCGACCTTGGCGCCTGCGAAGATGAAGATGAAATAGGCAGGCAGTAGTGTGATCCAGCCGACCACGATCGTAATCATGACGTAGGATGGCCAATGGGTGACATGGGCGGGATCAAGCCACCACGCCCAGAAGAACAGGAATGCGACAATCCAGGCTGCGATGCCGAAGCCGTTCGCAATCCGCATGCGTGTCGAAAAAAGCGCCACGAGCATCGCCGAAGCATCGCCGGCCGGCGCCGCCGTCAAGGCAGCGGACCTGGCGGATGGGGCGAATGACATCTTGCCTGTCATGACCGTACCTCCAGCCCGAAACCGGGGGCAGCCGTTCGGATGATGGTTTCGATATTGGACAGCGACGGCCGGAAGCCGAGCGTCCGGCGTGCCCAGGTGGTGTCGGCATACAGCACCGGCGGGTCGCCGGCGCGACGCGCCAGAAGCTGCACGGGAACCCGTCTGCGGGTCACCTGATGGATGGCGTCGATCACCTGCCGGACCGATGTGCCGTGGCCCGAACCGAGATTGGCCTTGAGCGGCTCGCCGCCGTTGCGCAGGTAGTCAACGGCGGCAACATGCGCCTCGGCCAGGTCCATGACGTGAATGTAGTCGCGGATGCAGGTGCCGTCGGGCGTATCGTAGTCGTCGCCGAAGACATCGAGCCTATCGAGGCGGCCGGCTGCGGCCATCAATGCCCGCGGGATCAGGTGGGTCTCGGGATCGTGCCGCTCGGTCAGCTGCCCATCGGGATCGGCGCCGGCGGCATTGAAATAACGCAATGCAACCGACCGGAACCCGTAGGCCCGGGCATAGTCGCCGAGCATCAATTCGATCATCAGCTTCGTGCGACCGTAAGGATTGACCGGAAGCTGGATCGTGTCCTCGGTGATCGGCAAACGCGGCGGCACGCCATAGGTCGCGCAGGTGCTGGAAAAGACGACGCGCGCCAGCCCCGCTTGACGGCAGGCCTCGAGCAGCGAAACGCTGCCGGCGACATTGTTGCGATAATACTTTCCGGGATCCTCGACCGATTCTCCGACGTAGGCGGAGGCCGCGAAGTGGATCAGGCATTCGGGTTTGAAGGTCCGTATAGCCTCGACGATCCGATCCGTGTCTTCGAGCCCTCCTTCGACCAATGGTCCCCAGCGGACATTGGTCCGGTGCCCCGTCGACAGATTGTCGTAGAC
Source organism: Ensifer sp. NM-2 (assembly GCF_003024455.1). Taxonomy (NCBI): domain Bacteria; kingdom Pseudomonadati; phylum Pseudomonadota; class Alphaproteobacteria; order Hyphomicrobiales; family Rhizobiaceae; genus Ensifer; species Ensifer sp. NM-2. Next base: position 23,670 of record NZ_PVZR01000029.1, on the reverse strand, counting down.
AACAGGCAGGAAGCCGGCCTCATCGAGGCGTTTGCAGGTATGGCTGCCTATGAAGCCGGCTCCGCCGGTGACAAGAACGACGCGCGACATATCATACCGCCTCTCCCGCCACGGCGAGATCTGACGCGCCCAGGCGGCGATCGAAATAGGCAATGGCGCGTTGAAGCCCTTCGCGTAGCGCGACCTTGGGCTCCCAGCCGAGCTCCGCCATGGCCTGGGAAATATCCGGCCGGCGCTGACGCGGATCGTCGACGGCTGCCGCACGGTGCACGATGCGCGAGCGTGAGCCGGTCATCGTGCGGATCATCTCGGCAAGTTCGAGAACCGTGAACTCGCCTGGGTTTCCAAGGTTGATCGGGCCGATGCAGCCGTCATCCGAGATCGATAACCGTATGAAGCCCTCGATGAGATCGTCGACATAGCAGAACGACCGCGTCTGATGGCCATCGCCATAGATTGTGAGGTCCTTGCCGAGCAGCGCCTGCACCACGAAATTCGAGATGACGCGTCCATCGTCGGGGCGCATCCGCGGCCCATAGGTGTTGAAGATCCGCGCGACCTTCGTCTTTACTCCGTAGGTGCGGTGATAGTCGAAGAACAATGTCTCGGCCGATCGCTTGCCCTCATCATAGCAGGCGCGCGGCCCGATCGGGTTGACGTTGCCGAAGTAGCTTTCGCGCTGCGGGCTGTGCAGCGGATCGCCGTAGACCTCCGATGTGGAGGATTGCACGACCGTGGCCCCGGTGGCGCGGGCGTTTTCCAGCGCATTCATGGCGCCGAGCACGTTGGTCATCAACGTTCCCACCGGGTCGGCCTGATAGTCCGGCGGAGATGCCGGTGAAGCAAAGTTGAAGATGACGTCCACGTCAAAAAGGAAAGGTTTGCGGACGTCGTGCTCGACGATCTGGAAGCGGCTTGTCTCGCTGAGATGAGAGAGGTTTTCTCGCCGACCGGTCGAGAAGTTGTCGAGGCAGACAACGCTGTGCCCCAGACAAAGAAGTCTTTCGCAAAGATGAGACCCGAGAAATCCGCCGCCTCCGGTCACCAGTATTCGCTTGGGTATGCCTGCTACCTTCTTCAGAAAATCCTGCCCGCCGACAACCGGCAGCTGACCACGACCGACCTGACGCATTACACACCTCCAATTATTATACACACCATTGCACCTGGTGATTGGAGACGAGACGTGACTGAAAGCTACAATAAGGAAATATTCTTTATCAAGAATTCAAAACACGACCCGACAATATAAAAATAATATCCAGAAGGACCACGAATCCTTCTTCAGTAATTTATTATGTTAGATGATTAGCAAATAATTAATACATAGTCAACACGGAACTAAAATAACAATATATGATGCCATACACAATAAAGTTACAATCACAAAACATGTACCTAATTTGAACAAAAAATCAGCAGACATCACAAATTATAAACAGATAGCGAGAAGATATAATTACATCCATCGAAATATCTTCGTATAACTACATAACTGAAGAATAATTACTCAACCATCCGGCATCAACGACATATCGGATCTACGCCATACGGCCACGCTTCCTCGCACCTCTGTCTGCGACACGCGATACTCGCCGCCACGACAAAGCATGCGATGCCCGCCTGGGCCACCGCAACAAACATCACAGACGACGTGAGAGTACTTGGGTTAAACCGCGCCCAACGCAAACCGTCCCTCAAAGTCGCCAATTGGCGATGAGCAACGGAAGCATCATCCCCGACGTCTCACGGCGTCAGTTCTTCCAGCGCGAAGAAAACGGTCCCGCCGCGTGCTCGGAATCCGCATCGGTGGTAAAATAGCGCGATGCTGCTTCCGTCCGGTTTCGCACATTCATCTTCTTGTAGATGTTGCGGACGTGAACCTTCACGGTGTTTTCCGACAACCCAAGGCGATCGGCGATAATCTTGTTCTGGGTTCCCATGCAGATCAAATCGAGAATCTGCACTTCGCGGGTTGTTAACCCACCCAGACTTGCCTCCCGCCGCCGCTTTCCGGCATTCGCATAGACAGCAGCATCGGACGCTTCCGCCTGCCGACCATAGAGCTTGGCCGAGTTAAAGGGGTCTACCGACAGCCGCCGCAACAGTGCAGCCGGGAAATGCTCGCCCCCCTTCATCAGCAGATCGATCGCCGCAAGGCAGACATCAAGGTGCAGGTTGAGAGGAAGGACACCATGGATCAACCGCTCTTCAACAAAACCGGCGATCGACGGATCGAGTTCTTCGGCATTGTCCACCACCAGTCCGATCGAGGCCTTGGGATGGAACTCGTGAATGGTCCGCAGGATTGTCGGAAATGTCTTGGCAGACATGCGGTATAGCATGATCAAAGAAACATCGACGAGATTGCCGTCGAGCAAATTGTCGGGGTCGGAAAGACTAACGACGTCATGTCCAGAAAACCGGGAGCCGACCGCCTGCATCAAGCACTCGGCAAACAGGTCGATCTTGGCAAGCATGACAATCTTTTTCTTTTGCGACAAAGCCTTGTTGTTATCTTCAAAATCGCCCACGTTATGGCCTTCAGGATGCATTACGCCCTCCTCGGGTTTTCCCATTTATTCTTATGGGTGCGCCAGCCTGACTCGGAGTTACGCCCATCTCAGCAAATTGATTCGTGACCAGTGGATAGCGCGAACCCTCTCCACAGACGGAAAATTCGCACTAGCTAATGTATCGTAAAGGTAGGAGGGGTGAAACAACCCAAAAGGATTAGATGCCCTCCAGAAAGCCCCTTAAATCGTTCTAATTAGAACCATCTTTGGGCTAATTCTTAACCAAAAGTATAACAAGATCGTATCCGAAGCGTCTGAATGGGCTTTCAGCCTAGGCTACTCAGCCATCCATATCATCCATTTCCATCCGCAGCGTCGGCCGCACACCGTCCGTGCGCCGGCTCTCGCCACCAGAAATAGCTTCTCTCCAGAGAGAACCTTAGGCATATACCTAATAATACTTCCTAGGAGCTATCTCTCGGGGTGAGCATTGCACTCCCCGTGATGGCTGACAAGACCTCTCTGCGCTCTAAAGCGCAACTTGCCCGCGAGCACCAGAGGTTGCGCCAGGTCGATTTTTGCAAAGATTAACAAACCCTTGCGATCCCTAAAACCCCAAAACATCCCGAAAAAACGCCGATAATTCGCCCAAAAATGGCATGCTAGCTCCAATTGATGTCTATCGTCCCGTCGTATTCAGAGCCACACTCCTCTCATCGCACTTGAGTTTCGTGTGATCCGAGCCCGGTACCTGTGTGTGCGTTCTGGCTCGCGGCCCGTGTGAATGTGTAAGCGTAGTGAAGCGTAAATCAGTATTAAACCAAAGACATAATCACACGTAATGATTGAGTGCAGGAACTAACCTGCCGCAATTCGATACTTAAAACAACATTGAAATATATTGAGACCCCACAGATGAATATCCCGCGGGAGCATCATCTGAAATTCAAAAAAGAGCCAGCTCCGGATAAAAACCTCATAAAGATGTAGGGGTTTCGGTGCTGGCTCCTTCTCAGGAGGAGAACCACATGTCCGCACTTCTCGACGATAGCATCAAGGCCGATGATGATCTGAAAGTCGGCGCTCTCGCCGATGGACTGGCAACCAGTGCTGCCAATGATCTGAACGTTGACGACGGGTCAACGAGCAACGTTGGCATCGCCAACGGCAATGACCGCAATAACTACAGCGACAGTTCGCAGGACAACGACACCCACATCAAGACGGATGTCGACACCGACATCAAGACCGAGGCCAATGAAAACGGCGACAACCGCAACAACTACTCCGACAGCTCGACCGACTACAATTACGACTACGATTACAAGGACAACAGCAGGGTCGAAACAGATATCGACCAGAAGGCCAACGGTGACAACCGCGACAATTCCTATGAATGGGATTATGACAGCAAGGTTACCACCAAGACAGACATCGATACCGACATCAAGACGGAAGCCAACGACAACGGCGACAATCGCAACAACTACTCGTCATCCGACAACGACATCATCACCAAATCGGACGACGACTTTGCAACGCTGAAGGACGTCAAGGACTTCGACAATCTCGGCATCGCCGGTGGGGACCTCACCTTCAATCTCGGCGACGACTTCTCGTTTAATCTGAACGTCGACCACATCCTCAACAACTCGCTCGAAGGCGCCGGCAACGATACCGGTTTCAGCGTGGTACAGGCCAACAACCTTGCCGATCAGGACCAGGCCTACGACGTCAGGATGAACAACTCGGACGCCAACAACGACCTGCGCGCCGACGGCGGGCACTCGGATGGCGGCGATGGTCTGAACTTCGACACCAAGTCGGATTGGGACCTCAAGGCCGGTGACGGCATCAACGGCAGCACGACCTCCGACTCGTCGGCGATCCTGGCAAATTCCGGCTTCCATCAGGAAATCGTCCAGGGCGCGAACCTTGTCAGCAACACCGTCGACTCCAGCGTCATCGGTGGCAATTCGCAAACTACGGATGTCGGTCACGACACCGACAGCTGATCGATCCGTTTCACAAGAGAAGACTGCACCGGCCCCCCGCGCGGCCGGTGCAGTCGCGCAGATTTGATTTCGGATCGGTTCGTTTCTTTTTTACCGGGGCATTCCTGTCTAGGCCCACCGAAGTCTCCCTTTGATGCGGAAAAAAGGGAAGGATCGGGACAATGCATACGGAAAGAGTGAATGAAATCATTGCACATTTCATCGGCCTGTTCGAAGCCGATACCGATGAAGCACGGCTGAGGCAGAAGCAGCTCGAAGGCGGTGATCTGAAGGAAGTTGCGCAGCAGCTCGAAGACGGCGAAGCAAAGCCGTCCGACTTTACATCCTCATACCAGCTGGTCGACTATGATCCTGAAGTGCTTTATCGAGCGCCCTCCCATGACATTGCCGATGTGGACCTGTTCGGCCGGATCCGCGGCTTCGGCGATCATTTTGCCGATGCTGTCGCCCAATACGGCAATACCGTACCGGTGAAGCTGTTCGCCAACCTCGGCCAACCCGACGGGGCACCTGTCGAAGACAAGTTGATTGTCCACGACGGCCCCGGCTCGGTCATCGCCCATGTGGTCCAGGCCAATATGGTGCGCGACGACGACGCCCTGAACATGACGGATTCCGAGGTCGCCCCGCGCGACACGACCTACGTCAGCTACAAACTTGCCGAATTCAGCGCCGAGGCAGCCGAAGCCACTCCATTCGCGCACTACACCCGCGTCGACACCTTTGAAGGTCTCTCGAAAATCGCCGACGATCTGTCGGACTACGCCGCGGCAAACCGACTGCCGGAACCGCCAGCCTCAAGCAGCGAGCCCGCCCTCAACGCAGGCGCCGATGCTGGCACAACCATTGTACTCACCGAGCAACCCGCCACTACGGATCCGCTCGACGACGAAATCGACCTTCCCACGACCGTCTCTCCGGACGAATTGCCAAGGGATGACAACGGCAATTTCGCCTTGGCCGCCGACAGCATCGAGGGCGTCTACGTCAACGGCTGCCGCGTCGACGAAGCCCCGGTTCTTGCGGACTTCATGCCTGATCGTGGACTGGCGCAACCGGTTGCCGATCCGGAAGGCACCGACGGCCCGCTGCAGGAGGAAGACGACAAGAGCGGCAATTCCGTTTACGTCGAAGCCGGCGCCAACATCGTCGCCAATATCGTCAGCATCGTCGAGACCGGCGTCATCGCCCCCGTAACGGCGGTGATGGGCGGATACCATCAGATCGACATCATCTCGCAATCCTACGCCTATGCCGACAGTGACAGGCTGGATAGGGTTCTGAGTGAAAACTCGGCCGAATCTACGTCACGCACGGTTGCGATGAACATCGCCAATTTCGGCCGTGATGCCTATCATTCATCGTCTTCCGAGCAGGACGGCGATACGGCTCAATCGTCGATCTTCCCGAACGCCTGGCGCGTCAGCATGGTGGAGGGCGACGTTTCCTTCGTCCATTGGGTCGAGCAGTACAACTTCGTAAACGACAACGACACGGTGACCGTGACCACCACCGGCGTCCAGACAACGGCCCTGACCGGTGGCAACGTGGCGGTCAACCTCGCTTCCTTCCTCGGTTTGGGCGACCAGTACGACCTGGTGATCGTCGGCGGCAAGGTCCTGGACCTCAACATGATCACCCAGGTCGCCGTCTTCTACGACAACGACCACATCAGTGGCATTGCCGCCGGCAACGGCATGACCGTAAACGAGAGCGGCAACCTGATCTGGAACCAGGCGTCGATCCAGAACATCGGCGCGAATGACCGCTTCGAAGCGATCCCGGACTATATCCAGAAGGCCGTCGACAACATCAACGACCGCATTGACGAACTGCCCTCAGGCTTTTCGCATGACCTCAATTTCCAGGGCTATGAAGGCCTGAACATTCTTTACATCACCGGCAACCTGTATGACGTCAATGTCATCAAGCAGATCAGCATTCTCGGCGACGCCGATTCCGTCAGTTACGTCGCCAGCAAGATCCTCAGCGACAATCCGGATGCTGACATTACCATCCACACTGGTGCAAACGCCGTCGTCAACAGCGCTCAGATCATCGACTACGACAGTTTCGGCCACACGACCTATGTCGGCGGCCAGGTCTATTCCGATGCGATCCTGATCCAGGCCGGCCTTGTCGACCACGACACCGATACCCATGACGTGACGCCCAAGGGCGACCGGCTCGCCAACGAAGTCATCGCCTTCATCGGCGACGACGACGCACCGTCACATCCGACCGAAACAGTGATCGACGCCGGCAATGACTTGTCCTGGTCCAACGGCCAATGGAACGACGTCATGCACACGGTGCTGACCTAACAAGAACACGAACGGGGGAAGGCATGAACGATCTTTCTAAGTGGCGTGGCAGCGGCAGCAAGGCGCCTGCACGGGAAGAGCCGGCTCCGGAGGTCGTCGACGAACTCGAAGCAGCGTTGACCAACCGATGCATCGCCGCGATCAACGAGGCCGTTGAAGGCCTGCGAAAGGTCGGCCTGGATATCCGCACGACACGGAAAGGGCACGCGCCGGCACCGAAAGCGATGTCGGAACCCGCGAAACTCGCCGATGCCCCCGCCCCCCGCGACCAAGACGATTCCGACGCAGAGTTTCTCGCCCTCGCCCGCTCGATGGCAAACCCCATCCGCCATACCGAGAAGAAGCAGGCCAGTTATCACTTCGGCCCAAGGCGCGACGGCGCCCGGTGGCAAGACCGCGAAAGCGCACCGCTGGAGGAAGTTGAGCGTCAGGCAGCGCCGGTCGTCGCGGCAATCGCCGAGATGCCGATCGCAAAGGCGGCGCCGGCGGAACTGCCGGAAAACAGCTCGACTGCGCAGCAGCAAGCACATCGTCGTGGCAACGACAGCGACCCGGCCGATGAATTGAAGGGCCGACCGGGTCGCGCTCTCCCGCAGACGATCGACAACGATCCAGGCCCGCTGAAAGAGAATGACCGCCGTCCGGCCGTCCGCGACGGCGGCGGCGCCCCGACCGATGGCGGCGGTGGTGGTGGTGGCGACAAGCACACCTTCCACAAGCGCATGGGACCGGTCAATTTTGCCGCCAGCCTGCGCAACGGTATGGCCGTCGTCCGCCGCAACATGATGATCGTCATCGCGTTTACCATCGCGATCAACGTTCTGGTCCTTGCCATTCCGATCTACCTCTTCCAGATCTCCGATCGGGTGCTGACCAGCCGCTCGCAGGATACGCTGGTGATGCTGACGATCGCCGTGCTCGGTGCCATCGTCCTGCAGGTCATCCTCGATTCCATCCGCCGCTTCATCCTGATGCGCACTGCCGTCGAAATGGAGGTCCAGCTCGGCGCGCCTATCTTGAGTGCGGCCGCGAGAGCGTCACTGCACGGCAACGGTCGCGACTATCAGGTGTTGAGCGACCTCCAGCAACTGCGCTCCTTCATCGTCTCCGGCACCCTGATCTCGTTCCTCGACGCGCCGCTGATGCCGTTCTTCGTGGTGGTCGTCTATATGATCCAGCCGCAGCTCGGGTTGATCGTCATCATGTGCTGCGTGGTGCTGTTCGTGATCGCGTATCTCAATCAGAAGGCGACGTCGCAGCCCTTCAGCGAGGCCAACGCCTTCCTCAGCCGCGCCAATTTCCACCTGGATTCGATGTCGCGCAACTCACAGATCATCAACGCACTGGCGATGATCCCGGAAGCAGTAAAGATGTGGGGCCGCGAGACTGCCGGTTCGCTGAAATCGCAAGTCTATGCCCAGGACCGCAGCATCATCTTTACCGGGGCATCAAAGGCGGTGCGCATGTTCACCCAGGTCGCCCTGCTTGGCTGGGGCGCGCATCTGTCGATGGACGGGCACCTCACCGGCGGCATGGTCATTGCTGCCTCGATCATCTCGGGGCGGGCGCTTGCGCCGGTCGAAGGGGCAATCGAGGGTTGGAACCAGCTCAATCATTCACGTGCCGCCTATGGCCGGATCAAGCAGTTGCTGGTCAACTCGCCCTTGAACTTTCCGCGCCTGCGACTGCCGAACCCGGAGGGCCGGCTCGATGTTGAACGCATCCTCTTCGTGCCGCCGCCGCAGAAGCGCGTGATCCTCAACGGCATCTCCTTCTCGCTCAACAAGGGGGAGTCGCTTGCGGTTATCGGTAATTCCGGCTCCGGCAAGACGACGCTCGGCAAGATGCTCGTCGGTTCGATCGTGCCGACCTCAGGCAATGTCCGCCTCGATCTCATGGATTTGAGAAACTGGGACCAGCGGCAGTTCGGCGAAAGCATCGGCTATCTGCCGCAGGACGTGCAGCTGTTTCCCGGCACGATCAAGGCCAACATCTCGCGCATGCGCGACGATGTCGAAGACAGCGCGATCTTCGAAGCGGCCGTACTCGCCGACGTGCACGAGTTGATCGCGTCGTTCCCGCAGGGCTACGAGACGATCGTCGCTGCGGACGGTGCGCCGCTCTCGGGGGGCCAGAAGCAACGCATTGCGCTGGCACGCGCCTTCTTCGGCAACCCAAAATTCGTGGTGCTGGACGAGCCCAATTCCAATCTCGACACCAATGGTGAGGCAGCGCTTGCCCGCGCACTGGTGCATGCCAAGAAGCAGGGCATCACCACCGTGACCATCACCCAGCGTCCCTCCTTGCTGCAATGCGTCGACAAGATCATGCTTCTGAACGAGGGAACCGTTGCCATGTTCGGTGCGCGCAATGACGTGCTTGCAGCCATCGGCGCCAAGCCGAAGGACGAAAAGTCCGCACCCCGTATCGCCGGAGAATGACCATGAGCCGCGAGAAGAAGAATGCCGCCGAAGAACATGCCGTCGAGTGGTACTCGGAGGTGCCGCGATCGATCAAGCTGCACAGCATGGTCGGCCTCGCGTTGATCGTCGCTTCATTCGGCGGCTTCGGCTACTGGGCCTTCGCAGCCCCTCTGGCAGCGGCAATTATCGCCCAGGGCAGTTTCGTCGCCAACGGCAACAACAAGATCATTCAGCACCTCGAAGGCGGCATCATCGAGCAGATGCTGGTGGCCGAAGGCGACAAGGTCAAGACCGGCGATATCCTGGTCAAGCTCGACCAGACGCCGTCGCGCGCCAACGAGCGCGCCCTCAACCTCAAACGCCTGCGTCTCGAGGCGGTGGTCGCACGGCTGCGTGCCGAAGCCATGGGCAGCGATACATTCAAGATCCCCGACATCGTCAAGAACGAGGCCAGCGATCCGGATATCCACGCGATCATCGAGAGCCAGAACGTCAATTTTCACAGCAAGAAGATCAAGCTCGACGACCAGCTGAACCTCATCGACCAGAACATCAGGTCGCTGGAGTTCCGAGCCCAGGGCTACCAGCGCCAGCAGGAATCGTTCAACAAGCAGCTGGATATCCTCAACGAGGAGCGGGACGCCAAGAGCAAGCTTGTCCAAGGTGGACTGACCAAGAAATCCGAACTGATGGCGCTCGACCGCGCCGCGGCCGATGCGATGGGCGAGATCGGCAGGCTCGACGCCGAGGTCAAGGAGAGCCTGTCGCAGATCGACCGCTATCGCCAGGAGGCGGTCATTGCCGTCAACGCCAACAAGCAGGCGGCGCTCGATGGGCTTGAGGCCGCAGAAGCCGATCTCGATGGCGTGCGCGAGCAGTTGCGCGAGGCAAGCGAAGTTCTCGGCCGCGCCACCATCCGTTCGCCCGTCGACGGCACAGTGGTGCGCAGCTATTTCCATACCGCCGGAGGGGTGATCGCGACCGGCAAGCCGATCATGGAAATCCTGCCGGCCAATGTGCCGCTGATCATCGAAGCGCAGGTGCTGCGAACCTCGATCGATCAGTTGCGGGTGGGCGAGGATGCGACCATCCGTCTCTCGGCGCTCAACCGCCGCACGACTCCGGTGCTGAGCGGCAAGGTCTTCTACGTCTCGGCGGACTCGGTTGAAGAAGTGAGCGGCGGCCAGCAGCGCGATGTCTATATCGTCCGCGTCGAGGTTCCCGTCAGCGAGATCCACCGCATCCACGGCTTCCATCCGGTGCCGGGCATGCCGGCGGAAGTGTTGATCACGACGTCGGAGCGCACGTTCTTCGAGTATCTGACAAAGCCGATCACCGACAGCATGTCACGCGCCTTCAAGGAAACCTGAGGCGAAGTACGGGGGGTGGGGATGACGAAGGGGCTAAGCAGAATGGGGCGGCAGCTTTCGCTGTTTCACCAGCAATCTGCCAACGCCTTGAAGGCTCGGTCATTTCCGTCAAAATGGTTTGCGCCGGCAATGGCAGCGCGTCATCGATGGCGCACAGAGGAGACGTTCGATGGCAGCGATACACGAGGTGCTTCTGCTTGTCGGCCGCCTCAACTATGTCTGGACCAATACCGAAAGCCTGCTGATCTATATCATCGCCCACCTGTTGAATGTCGACAAGGAGCGGGCGATCGTGGTCTTTCTGACCTTGAACACGACGCGCGCCCGCATCGATCTGACCGAGCGCCTGGCCAAGCTGCCGGTCACGCCGGTCGACACGCGCGACAGCGTTCTTTCGATCATGGACCGGCTGAAACAGCAGTCGAAGATGCGCAACAAATACAATCACTGCATCTATTCCTTCGACGAGCAGGGCGAGATCTCCAGTACACAGCTGATGCGCCTGGTCGAGGGCGACAAGGACATTCGCTACGGCAAGGTCGAGCAACTGGACGCCCGGGAACTGGAGCGGCTCGAAGCCGCCATCCAGGAGATCACCGAAATCAGCAAGAGCCTCTGGGCCTTCATTCGCTCACGGCCGAACTTCGACGAGCGTTCGATCTAGACGAGATTGCCACAGCCGGCAGGCGACATCCTGCATTCGGATAATATCCTTGGTATATAATGGCTAAATATTGACTATAAGCTAAAGTTGTTTCGAAGAAATTCTGGCTTGAAATACGCTAAACTAAAAATACTTCTCAGTTGCGTAAGAGGGCGTTATGAAAATAGATATTATTGATACTTTAGAATATTTTGAGAAAGTTCGCGAAGATTGGGATCTGATCTACCTAGAAGACCCGGAAGCTCATCTATTTCTTTCCTGGGAGTGGCTGCAGAAATATCTGTCGCACCGACACCGCTGGTTCATTCTTGCCCTCAAGCAGGAAGACGATGGGCGGTATTGCGCCTTCCTGCCATTGAAAGTGTCGACCTACCAGGACGACACGACCAAGCTTTTCTGCGACGAGATCCGGATGGCCGGCAACTATGGCGCCGACTATACCGGCTTCCTGTGCCGGCCCGGCCTGGAGGATGCTGCGGCCGATACCTTTTCTGCCCACATCGGCAAGGAGAACTGGACGACCCTCACGTTCGATTATTTCTCTACGGCCTCTTCGCGGCTCGATCGTCTGCTCGGCGCCTTTCCCGAAGACCAGTTCGTCCAGACCAGCAACGAGCGCAGCAATCCCGACAATATCGACAATACGATCTGCCCCTATGTGAACCTGCCCGAAAGCTGGGAGGACTATCTCGCCACGCATATGAGCGCCCAGACGCGGCAGAAGCTGCGTCGCTTCATGCGGATGGTCGAGGCATCACCCGATTACCGCATTACCCACGCGACAAAAGACACGATCGAAAGAGACCTCGACACGCTGTTCCGGCTGTGGCGCATCAAATGGGCAGAGCGCAAAGGCAGCAAGGTCGATCGGCTAATCACGTTCACACGTGAGATGCTGCTGGACGCCTTTAACCAGGGCGCGCTCGATGTTCCCGTTCTGTGGTATCAGGACCAGCCGCTCGGCGTGCTTGCCAATCTGCTCGACCGGCAGAAGAAGACCGTCCTGTTCTACATCACCGGCCGCGACGAGACGTGGACGACCCCTTCCCCGGGGCTTCTGCTGCACGGCTTTGCCATTCGCAATGCGATCGCCTGGGGATATCGGGTCTACGATTTCCTGCGCGGCAACGAAGCCTACAAATATTCCTTCGGGGTTGAAGAGCGCCGCATTCGCAGCATGCGTGTCAAAACGCGATCAGGCCGCAATCTGCGCAACTGCCTCAACCCGCGCAGCATCGAACATGTCTACGAGCGCGCGGTGGAACTGCACAGCCAGGGGCGACTGGACAAGGCGGAACCCGGCTACCGGCAGGTCATCCACACCGTGCCGACACACACCCGGGCTCGCTACGGCCTCGCCCAGCTTTTCGACGACAAGGGCGAGCACGACGAGGCCGAATATCTTTACAGAAGCCTGCTTGCAACGATGCCGGGCGCTGGCAAGATCCAGCATCGGCTCGGCGACAGCCAGATGGCGCAAGGGCACTACGCTGAAGCGGCCGAGACCTTCGAGGCCCTGCTGGCCCGCCATCCGCTCGTAAGCCTCGTGCGCTACAAGCTCGGCGTCGCCCTCTGCGCGACGGGCCGAGGCGAAGAGGCCCTCAGCATCTTCAGCAGCTTCGAGGATATCCTTTCCGACGATCCGGATCATGTGCGCTGCAAGCTCAAGGCGCAGGAAGCCGTCATACGTCTGAAGGCAGCCCTGCAAACGCCGCAGCAGGACGAGGTTCCCGAACCGGAGCAAACGCCGGTATCGATCCCGCCGCCGCAGAGAGTGTTGGTGTCGCCGAAACGAGCGCTTGATGCATCCGTGCGCCTGCCGACCGCGCCACCCCTGCTTCAGCCGTCCCTGCCATCAGGCATATCGGCGCACCTGCAGTCGCGATCGAACAGGCCGGGCGAAACAGGTTCACGGATCAAGCATTAAATATATCGATTGCGAGGTGGCCGACCGCTCACTCGGCGGTGTCGGACCAGTCGAGCGACGTCAGCTCCTCGCGAAATGCGAAGCGGATGATGTGGCGTTCGATGACGTCCTTACATTCCGCCAGCGCCTCGGCATCCGGTGATTCCGCGACGAAAGATAGCTGATCGCCGCGCGCCGTCATGCGCGCGGTGCTCGCCCCTATCGTCGCCACAGAATCCGTCTCGGTATATTCGACCGTCGTCTTGTGGGCGAAATGCTTGGACAGCTGCTGCAGGTATTGCGACGCGCGCGCGGTGGTAATACCGCTCGTGGCTTTCAACATGTTCTTCTCCACACTGCATGGGGTCGGTGGGCAGGCCAATGAAAGAGAAAAGGCGCCATGATTGCTCCTACCGCCCTTATCGGAACCTCAAGCCTACTTCTTGCTCAGTGCTTCGGTGAGCTGATCGACGATATCCTGCTCGGACTTCAGGCCCGAACTCGTCAGGTAGAGCTTGGCGGAATCGAGATAGACGACCCGCTCGTTCTTCCAGGCCTTGGTCTGGCGCACCAGCTCGTTGTCGAGCAGCGCTGCGGCCGGCTGGCCTTCCTGGCCGATCGCCGCGTCGCGGTCGACGACGAAGATCCAGTCCGGATTGGTCTCGAGGATATATTCGTAGGAAACGGCCTGGCCATGCGTCGCGACCTGCAGCTTCGGATCAGCCGGTTCCACACCGAAGATGTCGTGGATTTCGCCGAACCGCGAACCCTTGCCATAGGCGCTGATCTTGCCGCCGGTCGTCAGCAGCACGAGGCCGGTGCCGGCACCCTTGGCAACACCCTGCAGCTTTTCGATCGAGGCGTCGAGTTTCTCCGAAGCTGCCTTGATCTCCGCTTCCTTGCCGAAGATGAGGCCGAGAATAGCGGCGTTCTTCTTGACGCTGCCGATCAGATCCTTGTCGTCGGAGGTGAGGTCGATGGTCGGCGCGAGCTTGGCAAGCTCGGCATATTTCGACTGCGAACGACCACCGACGATGATCAAATCCGGTTCGGCGGCATTGACCGCCTCGTAGTCGGGCTCGAACAGCGTGCCGATCTTCGGATAGGTGTCGGACTTGTATTTTTCGAGTGACGGCGGGATCGCAGAGCCGGGAACGCCCGCCACGGGAATGCCGAGCATGTCTAGCGTTTCCAGCATTCCGAAGTCATAAACCAGCACGGTCTTCGGATTCTTTTCGACATCCGTCGTACCGCTGCTGTGCTCGATCTTCAACGTTTCAGCGCTTGCGGCAGGCGCCAGAGCCAGGACGGCAGCGACTGCAACACTACGAAGACCATTAGAAAACAGAGATATATTCATGACTTTTTCCCTCATCTTTTCGATCGTCCTAGCGCGATTTTCCAAAGAGGGCAACAAGGCCGTTTGCCGTCCTTGCAAATGCCGTGCGCCAAACCGCGGCCCATGAACGTGTGCGAGCGCCACCAAAAATGTCCTGGACCGATCCACAGGCCAGCCTGCGCTGGCATCGGCGACGTCGAGCGAACTGCCGCAGCGGATGCGACGAAACTTGACTAGCCATGTCATATATATGAATGAAGCTCAGCTCCAATCCGGCGCTGGGCGGGGCAAGCTTTTAGCGGTGCCGGGAAAGACGCAAACAAAACCTGTCCCAAGCTGCTTGGAGGCGACGGAAGAATGAACGGCAACAAGTCGACAAAGAAGAGCCAATCACCAAAACGCCGGCGCGCCTAAAGACCGATCGATGAAACCACTTCTGATTGCCGTTCCCGTCATCTTTGTGCTTGCCGTCATCAGCGTCATGACCGGCGTCGGCAGCCTCGCTTCAGGACTTGAGAGCGATGGTCGGGGCTGGCTGTTAATCGTCGAAAGCCGGGTGCCGCGCACACTCGCACTGATGCTCGCCGGAACCGGTCTCGCCGTCGCCGGCACCATCATGCAGATGCTCGCCCGCAACCGCTTCGTCGAACCATCGACCGCAGGCACCGCCGAATCCGCCGCCCTTGGCATGCTGCTGACGATGATCTTTGCGCCCACTCTGCCGGTCGCCGCCAAGATGGGCGTCGCGGCGCTCACCGCGCTCGCCGGTACGGCGTTGTTTCTAAAAATCCTGCGCCAGATCCCGTTGCGCTCGGCGCTGATGGTGCCACTGGTCGGCATCATGCTCGGCGGCGTCATCAGCGCCGTCACCACCTTCGTTGCCTATCGCTACGACATGATGCAGTCGATGGGGGCGTGGATGTCAGGCGATTTCTCCGGCGTACTGCGCGGTCGTTACGAGTTGCTGTGGATCGCACTTGTTCTGACGTTGATCGCCTATGTCACCGCTGCCCGTTTTACCGTCATCGGCATGGGCGAGGAGATCGCCCGCAATGTCGGCCTCGACTTCAACAAGGTGGTGACGCTCGGCCTTGGCATCGTTTCGATGGTGACGGCCACGGTCGTTGCCACCGTCGGCATGGTGCCGTTCCTCGGACTGATTGTGCCGAACATCATCAGCCTCTTGGTCGGCGACAATCTCAGGCGCACCCTGCCGTTGATCGCCGCAACCGGGGCCGGGCTGGTGCTCGCCTGCGACATCGTCGGCCGCATCGTGATTGCGCCCTACGAGATCCCGGTCGGAACGGTCATGGGCGTCGTCGGCAGCGTCGTCTTCCTCTATCTGCTGCTTTCGAGGCGCGCCCATGCAGGCTGACATTAAAAGGGTTTCACCCTCCGGCATGCTGCTCGTCACAGCTATGCTCGCGCTCCTGTCGATGCTGGCCTTCATGACACTCGGTGCCAGGGGAAGCTGGGCCTTCATCCTCTCCTTCCGCGGCACCAAACTTGCGGGCATGGTTCTCGTCGCCTATGCGATCGCCGTCTCGACCATCCTGTTCCAGACGATCTCCGGCAACCGCATCCTGACGCCATCGATCATCGGCTTCGATGCGATGTATCCGCTGCTGCAGACGGTCATGGTGTTCTTCCTCGGAGCCGCCGGCGCCACCGCCGTCGACCCGCGGTTTCAGTTCATCATCGAAGCCGCGGCGATGGTCGGTTTTTCCGTACTCCTGTTCCGGGCGCTGTTTTCCGGAGGCACCCGCAGCCTGCATCTCCTGATGCTGGTCGGCATCATCCTCGGCGGGCTGTTTCGCAGCCTTTCGTCCTTCCTGCAGCGGATCCTCGATCCCAACGAATTCGTGGTGCTACAGGACCGGCTGTTTGCCAGCTTCAACACGGTCAACGCCGACCTTCTCGGCATTTCCGCCGTCGCCGTCGCAGCAGTTACCTTCGTTCTCTGGCGGCTGTTCCCAACCTTCGACGTGCTGTCACTCGGCCGCGAAAGCGCCATCGGGCTCGGTGTCGACCATCACCGCACCCTTACCATCCTGCTCGTGCTCATCGCCGTTCTCGTTTCCGTCTCCACCGCGCTTGTCGGCCCGGTGACGTTCTTCGGTCTTCTGGTCGCCAGCCTCGCCTGGCAGATCACCCCGACGGCCAGCCATCGCTTCGTGCTGCCGATTGCCGTGTGCCTGGCCATCGTCACGCTCGTCGGCGGCCAGGTGATCCTGGAGCGGCTGTTCGCTTTCAACACCGCGCTCAGCATCGTCATCGAATTTGTCGGTGGTCTTGTCTTCATCTTCCTGCTTGTTCGAGGCTCCGCCCGATGATCGAAATCCGCGACGTGACCAAATCCTATGGCAGCAATGCGGTCGTCGACCGGGTCTCGATGACCTTGCCGGCCGGCGGCCTCACTTCGATCATCGGCCCGAACGGCGCCGGCAAATCGACGCTGCTGTCGATCGTCAGCCGGCTGATACCAATGGATGAGGGACAGGTTCTGGTCGACGGGCTCGATGTCAGCAGGACCGCCGGCGACGTGCTCGCCCGGCGCCTGTCGATCATGCGCCAGGACAACCACATCACCGCGCGCCTCAGTGTGCGCGATCTCGTCGCCTTCGGCCGCTATCCCTATTCGAAGGGTCGCCTGACGGCGGTTGACGTCGAGCATATCGAGCGCTCGATCGCCTATGTTGGCCTGCACTTCCTGGAACACCGGTTCCTCGACGAGCTATCGGGCGGCCAGCGCCAGCGCGCCTTCATCGCCATGGTGCTCTGCCAGGATACCGATTACATGCTGTTCGACGAGCCGCTCAACAATCTCGACATGAAACATGCCGTCGAGACGATGAAGCTGCTGCGGCGCCTGGCCGACGATTTCGCCAAGACCGTTGTCGTCGTGCTGCACGACATCAACTTCGCCTCCGCCTATTCGGATCGCATCGTCGCCATGCGCGACGGCAAGCTCGCCTTCGAGGGCGCACCGAAGGAGATGATCGAGCCGTCGCGCCTGCAGGCGATCTTCGACGTCGACTGCCGCGTTCACGCCGTCGGCGAAACGCGGCTCGTCAACTATTTCGAATAGGCCGGTCGGCTCAATGGGAAGAGCCAGATGCGAGCGGGCGGCCTTTGCGCGCGGCATCAGCGATCTTGTCCTCATCTGTTACCGATGACAGCCGCTTCAGCCGGCGCCCCAGGCGAACGCTGACATCATCCATCACCGTGAACATCACCGGCACGAAGACGAGGCTCAGCATCGTCGATGTGATCAAGCCGCCGATCACGGCGATCGCCATCGGCGCGCGGAAGGCTGCATCCGCACCAACGCCGATCGCCGCCGGCACCATGCCGGCGACCATGGCGATCGTCGTCATGATGATCGGCCGTGCACGGGTCGTGCCCGCCGTCAGCAAGGCCGTTCGCCGGTCCGCCCCTTCCTTGCGGCAGACGATCGCATGGTCGACCAGCAGGATCGAGTTCTTGCAGACGATGCCCATCAGCATCAGGATACCGATGGTCGAGGACAGATCGAGCGCCGCCCCAAACAGGATGAGTGCCAGCGCAGCGCCGCCGATCGACAACGGCAGGGCAATCAGGATGGTGATCGGCTGCAGGAAGTCCTTGAATAGGAGCACGAGCACCGCGGTGACCATCAGGATGCCGGCAAGCAGAGCAAGCGCGAAATTGCGAAACATTTCCGACATGTATTCGGCTTCGCCGTAACTGGCCTGCGAAACCCCCGCCGGCATCTTGGTCATGGCCGGCAGGGCTGAAACTGCCTCGAATGCCGTGCCAAGCGTGATGCCGTTCAGATTGGCCTCCACCGCCATCAGGCGTTTGCGGTTGAGGCGTTCGACGCTGCCCTCCTCCGCGCCAAAGGAAATGTCAGCCACCGATGTCAGCGGCACCAGCTTGCCGGAGTTGGTGCCGACGCGCAAATTTCGCAACGTGTCGAAATCCGCCCGCGCGGTTTCGTCGAGCATCACCCGGATTGGCACCTGCCGGTTGCCGAGATTGAACCGTGCCGAATTGCTTTCGCTATCGCCCATCGTGGCAATGCGCGCGACCGTGCCGATCGACGTTACCGAGACGCCAAGCCGGGCAGCCTCGTCGAGGCGAGGCTTCACCAACAGCTCAGGCGACAGCAAGGGCTCGGTCGACTGGACGTTGACAAGGCCCGGCATCGCCCGCATCTCGTTTTCGAGCTGGCGCACGGCCTGGGTCAATGCCTCCGCGTCATCACTGGTCAGATAGATCGACAGATCCTTGGCGCCCTGGTCGGACGCAAAGGTCGCCTGGATATCCGGCGTCTCCGCAAGCAGCGGCCGCAAAGAAAGCTCGAACGCCTTGCGGCCGAGCGCACGCTCCTTGCGCGGACGAAGCTTGATCAGCAGGTCGACCCGGTTGAGGCTGTCGGCAGTCGCAAGCGCGCTGTCGACCTCCGGCCGCGCTTTGATCTTGCGCGTCAGCTCATCCGAAACACGCGCCGTTTCCTCGAGCCGCGTGCCCGGCGGCAGAGTGACCTTCAAGGTCGAGAGGTTGCTGTCGCTCCCCGGTATGAAGCCGGTCGGCAACATGGTCAGGAGCGCGATCGAACCGACGAAGATCAGGGCAACGATGGAAAGCGCCGTCTTGCGATGATCGAGCGTCCAGCCGAGCATCCGGACATAGGTATCGGCGATGCGCGAGCGCTTGACCTCATGGCCATGCCCCGCCTTCGGACGAAGCAGATAGGCCGCCATCAGCGGCGTCAGCAGGCGGGCGGCCGCCAGCGAGAACAGGACAGCGATGGCGACCGTCAGGCCGAACTGCTTGAAATATTGTCCGACGGCGCCGCCGATGAAGCTGACGGGCGCAAACACCGCCACGATCGTCAGCGTCGTCGCCACGATCGCCAGCCCGATCGCATCAGCGGCATCGATCGCGGCAAGGAACGGCCGTTTGCCCATGTCCACATGCCGCTCGATATTCTCGATCTCGACGATGGCGTCATCGACCAGAATGCCGATGACGAGCGTCAGCGCCAGCAGACTGATGCTGTTCAAGGTGAAGCCGAGCAGATCCATGACCATGAAGGTCGGCAGGATCGATAGCGGCATGGCCAGCGCCGAGATCAGTGTTGCCCGCCAATTGCGCAGGAACGCGAACACGACCACGACGGTCAGCGCCGCCCCTTCGAGCAGCGCCGTCACCGCCGCGTCGTAGCTGTCCTTGGTGTACTCGACCAGCGAGATCAACTCCTTGATCTCGACGCCGGGTGTACGCGCCTGGATTTCCACAAGCCGCGTGGCAACGCGATCGGCAACCACCGTGTCGCTCGCGCCCTTGCTGCGCGACACCGAGAAGCTGACGACCGGCTCGCCGTCGAGCCGGGCAAAATTGCGTGGTTCGGACGAGGTGTCCTCGATTTTCGCCACATCCGAAAGCTGGACCCAACGGCCGCCCGAAATCGGTATCGACAGGCGCGAAAGCTCCTCGACGGAGGTGGCGCTGCCAATCGTTCGGATCGACTGCTCGCGCCCGCCGATCTCGCCACGCCCGCTCGGGACATTGGTATTGAGCTCGCGCATCGCGGTGTTGACCTGGTCGGCCGTCACGCCAAGCGCCAGCAGGCGCTCCGGATCCAAGGAAACGCGAACTTCGCGGCTGACGCCACCGAGACGCTGAACCTTCTGGACGCCCGGAAGCGTCAGAAGCTCGCTGTTCAAGGTATCGTCCACGAACCACGACAGCTCGACCGCGGACATGTTGGGTGCGCGCACGGTGTAGTAGATGATGGCGCTGCCATCAACGTCGAGGCGCGAGACCACCGGTTCCTGGATCGACTGCGGCAGATCGGAGCGGATCTGGGCGACCGCTTCGCGCACGTCGTTGGCGGCACGGTCAGGGTCCGTGCCGATCTTGAACTCGACCGTCGTTGTCGAGACACCGTTGGTAACCGTCGAGCGAATGTGGTTGACGCCGACCAAGCCGGCGGCCACCCCCTCGACGCGCCGCGTGACCTGCGTCTCCATTTCCGCCGGCTGGGCGCTCGGCTGGGTGATTGTCACGGTGACGACGGGAAACGACACGCTCGGATTGGCGTTGACGGGCAGACGCAGGAACGAGGCGATGCCGACAAGGGTCAGAACAACGAACAGGACGAGCGTCGGTACGGGCTTTCGGATCGCCCAGGCGGATATATTGCTGGTCATTTCTGCGCGCCTGCCTGAGCGGGTTCAATGTCTTTGGTGGCAACGGCCTCACCCTCACGAAGAGAGACGCCGGCCTTGGCAACAACGCGTTCGCCGGTATTTAGCCCCGACACGATCTCCACCTTGCCGTTCTGGCGCATCCCGGCCTGGACGGTCTTGCGCTTGACCTTGCCGTCCTCGACAATGAACACTGAGGGCATTCCGTCCGGCGTGCCGTAAAGCAGCGCGGAATCGTCGACCATGATGGCCGGACGTTCCGCAACAACGATTTCCGCGCGGCCGAACGTTCCGGCATAGGGCGGCTTGTCGGTCATGAGCGCAATCTTGGCCGTGCCAAGTCGTGTCTCGCTATCGATCTTCGGATTGATCACCCGGACATGACCCTCGATCGTGTCCGTGCGTCCGGAAAGCTTGACCTTCACCTGCTGACCGACAGCAAGCAGGGGTAGCTCGCTTTCCGGTATTTCAGCGGCAAGCTCGATCTCGCCGTCACGGATCAGCCGCATCAGCGGTTCCGTTCCGGCCAATGCACCGGCGCGGGCAAGGCGCTCGGAAACGATGCCGGTGGAAGGGGCGACGATCACGGCGCGTTCGAGCTTGCGCCGCGCCTCCGCCTGGAGCGCCTGAGCCTGTGCGTCCTCGGCGCGGGCGACTTTGACCGCCTCGTGCGCGATGGCCACTGCCGAAACACGCTCTTCAAGGAAAGTCTCGGCTTTCAGGTGCCGCAGTTGGCGTGCACGGTCGAGCTTCTTTTCTTCCTGTCGAACGGTCTCTTCCTGTTGAGCAACCGCCGCACTGGTGCGGGCGACGCGCCCTTCGGCTTCCCGCAGGAGGTTTTCCAGCATCTCGGTTTCCAGTCGGGCAAGAACCTGGCCGGCGACCACTCGATCGCCGACCTCGACCTCGACCTTGGCGATCCGCTGCTCGGTCAACGTCGTGCCGACGGCGATTTCTTCGCGTGCGACGAAGATGCCGGCAAAGGACCGCATCCATTTCTGTGGCTGCCTGTCGGCCACAAGCGTCGAGACGGTGCGGGTTGCGGCTGCGACATCGGCGCCCACCGATGCGGCAGCCTCGTTGGCAAGCAGCTCGCCTGCAGTGGCAGCAAGCAGGAACGTGGCAATTGCTGCGCTCAGAACTGGGGAACGTCTCATTCTGGTTGGCTTTCGCTGACGGGAATGGATGTCGACCAATCCTCTTGAGGATCGCATCGCGTCGACAGGTCCCTGATTATCGCGTTCAGAAGGAATTATTTCTTCGATTAGTCAATCTACTAATTCCATCAGCTGAACACGTCAATAGTAAGGCGATCGCATGCAAGCATTGCGGGAACATGGCGCTCTTGGCACCAGACCGCTTCTATTGACTCTGCAAGACCCGCATCGCATATGAGATCGATCAGTCTATTAAAGAATGATGGCCACTGGGAGCAGGCACGATGCGCAAGATCGACCCGGAAAAACATGCCGCAAGGCGGCAAGTCATCCTCGACGCCGCAATCGTCTGTTTTGCCCGTAAGGGATTCCACGGCACTTCGACTGCGGAAATCTGCGCCGAGGCAGGCATGAGCCCGGGCAATCTCTTCCATTACTTTCCGACCAAACACGCCATCATCGCCGCGATCGTGGAGGTCGAACGTCAAGAAACGGCGGAGTTTTTCCGTGAACTCCATGAAGCGTCGGATCTTTTTGCCGCCCTTCTGGGTTTTATGGACGTTGTCCTGCGGCTGGCGGCCGATCCGGTCTTTTCCAGCCTGGCGCTGGAGATCGCCGCCGAGGCCACGCGCGACGAACGCATCGGCGAACTGGTGGCGGCGAATGACGCTGACCTGCGCACCGCCCTTGCCACTGTGATCAAAGCGGCGCATGAACGCGGACAGATCGATGCCGCCATCGATCCCGAGGGCGGCGCACGCTGGATTGCAGCGATCATCGGCGGCATCTTCGGGCGCATCGCCGTCGATCCGGGTTTTAAGCCGCTGGAAGAGGCGCCGATGCTGCACCTGCTGCTGACGCGTTTTCTCTGTCCAACAGGCTGAGCGGTGCAAGATTTTACAGTGAGTTGATTTGTGCGGCCGCCGGTGCGTGGCCGCCGACGCCTTCAAGGCCGGGTCGCATCCTGGCTCATCAGAGCGACATCCCAGGGGGCTTCCGATTTAGACGGAACCGCACAAACGCTCTATCTCTTTGTTTTTACGCATTTCCTCACGGAAACCGCTTCGCACTTTTCCTAGAAATGCTCTATGCCGGATCCTCGCCATGTTACGGCGCCTGATGCGACCGTCAAAACCGTCAGAACCGACGCCCTCTTCCAAGACGATGCTGGTTCGAGCCTTTGCCGTTGACGCACGTGTATGCGGTTTACGCGTCTCGCATTCATTTGCCCTTGAAGGTCCGTGTTTTCCTGGACTTTGTTTTGGGCGAGTTTGGCGGTTAGCCGGTTTTGTTTCTTTGCCCCAGAACGCCAAAAAGCCCGCCGGATTTACCTGGCGGGCTTTTTTTTTGATTTGGTTGCGGGGGCAGGATTTGAACCTGCGGCCTTCAGGTTATGAGCCTGACGAGCTACCGGGCTGCTCCACCCCGCGCCATCTCGGTAAACCGCTATGCGGTTTATCCGGTGCGTAAACCGCTGTGCGGTTTATCGCGATAAGGTAAATCCCTTTGGGATTTACGGTCTGTGCCGAGCAAATCCGACGGATTTGTCTCGCGTAAGGGACGTTCTGATTTTACCTAAGCAAAAAGGCCGCTTGTAGGCGGCCCTTGCGTTTCGGCTTGGCCGAGGTGTGTGTCGAGAAGATTTTCGGTTTGTTTTCGCCGCTGCCTTGTCCTTCTCGGCTATGCCTCGAAGGGGAGCGGCGGTTTTTTTATCTTGCGTTTTGCAGACCTGGCAGCGACCTACTCTCCCGCGTCTTAAGAC
>NZ_PVZR01000028.1:0-87448 GCF_003024455.1 Ensifer sp. NM-2 | reverse complement strand
AAAACTTCCCGCCGAAACTCGCGTCCCGACCAATCAGCATCCGCCAATCAAGGAAACCTTAAAACGAAGGACATCGTCGCCAGCAGCGCCGCCGCCCTCGTTCAGTGATCGGGCTTATAGACCCCACCCCTCACATACGTCAACAGGCAATCGCAAAAAATCGACTAGATCGAACAACACTCTGAAAATACACACGAATTGGAAGCGAGAGTTATCAACAGGGCGAGATGGGCGGTATCGCCTGGGCGAAAATACCGGATTTCCGGGATTCCTGCGGCAACCGGAGCGAAATCGTCACCCGCTGATGCAAAGCCAGGGGCATGCAGCGGGCAGATCGGTGGCCGCCGAGGCTCAAACACGACGCGAAATGCGGTTGCGTCTGCAATCGAGGACGATACTGTTCGAGAGCGGCGATCCCGGTCCGCCGCCCCAGGCAATCGCCGGGCCAACGCTCCACGAACGATACACATTGCGACACTCGCTGAAAGGGTTCGAAAGATGATGAAAGGTTCCGACGTTCTGATTGCTGCATTGGAGAACGAAGGGGTCGACTGCATCTTCGGCGTGCCCGGAGAGGAAAACCTGCATGTGGTGGAGTCGCTGCGTAAATCCCGCATCAAGCTGGTTTTGACCCGGCACGAACAGGCCGCAGCCTTCATGGCCGCGACGCATGGGCGCCTGACCGGCAAGCCGGGTGTCTGCATGGCGACGCTCGGCCCCGGCGCCCTCAATTTTTCGACCGGCGCCGCCTATGCCAATCTCGGCGCCATGCCGATGATCCTGTTCACGGGGCAGAAGCCGATCAAGACGGCCCGCCAGGCCCGCTTCCAGATCGTCGATGTCGTTGCCTCGATGCGGCCCTTGACCAAGATGACGCGACAGATCGTCAGCGTCGGCAGCATTCCGGCTGCCGTTCGCGACGCTTTTCGCGTGGCCATGGAAGAGCGACCCGGTGCGGTGCACCTTGAATTGCCGGAGGATGTCGCCGGCGAAACCATCGGTGAGGCGCCGATCATTCCGGTTCACCCGCTCGACCGGCCGGTGGCGCCGTCTGCTGCCATCGACCGGGCGGTTGAGATCATCCTTGCGGCCAAGCGGCCGCTGATCATGATCGGCGCGGCCAGCAGCCGCCCGCGGCTCGTGGATGCGCTCTCCGCCTTTGTCCGCCGGATGCGCATCCCCTTCTTCAACACCCAGATGGGCAAGGGCGCGGTCAACGGCGGCTCCAACCTCTATGTCGGCACGGCCGCTCTTTCCGAGCGCGACTATGTGCATGATGCCATCGATCAGGCGGACCTGATCATTTCCGTCGGTCACGACACAGTGGAAAAGCCACCCTTCCTGATGCGCAGCGAAGGCGGGCCGAAGGTTCTGCACATCGGCTACAGCTCGGCCAATGTCGAGCAGGTCTATCATCCCGACGCAGAAGTGATCGGCGACATCGGCACGACGGTGACCGCGATCGCCGATCGGCTCGGTGGCAAGCTCGATCCGGAACCGCTGCTGCTCAGCCTGCGCCAGACCATTCTCGACAAGCTCAACGAAGGCGCAGACGAAGACCGGTTCCCGGTGACGCCGCAACGTATCGTCCATGACGTGCGCAAGGTGATGCCGGAAGACGGTGTCGTCTGCCTCGACAACGGCATGTACAAGATCTGGTTTGCCCGGCACTACCGCACCCATGTCGCCAACACGCTGTTGCTCGACAATGCGCTCGCCACCATGGGCGCCGGCCTGCCTTCTGCAATGATGGCGGCGATGCTCTATCCCGAGCGCCGCGTCATGGCGGTGTGCGGCGACGGCGGCTTCATGATGAACTCCCAGGAGATGGAGACCGCCGTTCGCCTCGGCCTCAATCTGGTGGTCGTCATCCTCAACGACAGTGCCTATGGCATGATCCGCTGGAAGCAGGCCGTTGACGATTTCCCGGATTTCGGCCTGACATTCGGCAATCCGGACTTCGTGCGCTACGCGGAAGCCTATGGTGCGACGGGCTCGCGGGTCTCGAGCGCGGACATGCTGGTGCCGACGCTCGAGGCTGCCTTTACCGGCGGCGGCGTGCATCTCGTCGATGTGCCGATCGACTATTCCGAAAACATGCGCGTGCTGGTCGATGAGCTGCGCACCCGCTCTTAAGACCTGCTTTCTCCAGGCGAGTAACATAGACCCGCCAGCCGTTGCCTTAATCGGGCGACCGGCCTGACGGGCCCGTATCCAAAGGACACCCCGGCCTTCGTCTCACCATGGATCCTAATGTTGCCAATCAAGGCGGCCCCATGGCCGTGATTGGCAACAAGCCTTGCGCTGCCATCTTTTGGACTTATATTGCACTGCACTCGGCGCCTGTTTTTGGCCGAGTTTTTCTTGGCTGCATGCCGCCTTCACGCGAAAAGCCTCGCTCTTCGCGCACAACCGAAGGACCACTTCATGACTGTTTCGATAAACAATCTTGATGCCTCCACCACGGGCGCTTTGGCCCATGTCGATATCGGCGATACCGTCAGACGTTCCCGTCAAGCGATCGGCTACAGCGTTGACGAACTTGCGCTCACCTGCGGGCTGACCGACATCGAAATCACCAACATCGAGCTTGGTGTCGACACCGATCCGGCCAAGCTCCGTCGGATCGCCGCCGCACTTCAGTTGCCCCTAACCACCTTCCTGCTCAGCTAGGCCCAATGGGCGTCGCGTCCACACGAGACGCGACACCCACCCGGCGTTCTTGGAGCGATGCCAATCAACCTGTAAAACCCTGCGATAGAATCTCCTTCAGTAGCGCAAGCGGCGTGGGGCGACTTGGCACGCGCTGATGCAGGAAAACAATCCTGCGCTCGTACGAGGCGGCATCGGGTACCTCGACCAGGCAAAATCCGTCCCGTCCCAGGCCCTGCCAGGCCGGAACGACGGAGTTTCCCATCCCGTTGGCCACGAGCATGGCTATGGTTTCGAGCGCGTCCATGTCGCAACGAATGTCCGGATCAAGCCCGGCATCGGCGAGATATTGTGACGACAGCCGCCCGCCCCAGGATCCCGGATCGTAGCGGATGAACGGCGCCTGCCGGATTTGCTCAGCGATATCGTCAGGTTCCGTCGCATCCCTGCTGATGAACACAAGCGGTTCGCGGCGAATGACATATGCCGCCAATCCCTTTGGCAGCAAGAATGGCGGTTCAACCAGAACCGCGGCATCGAGCTCGCCTGCAAGCAACTGTTCGTAGAGCTGCAACGACGAACCGGGGCGCAGTATCAGCTTCAGGCTCGGCGCCCGACGGGAGAGTTCGTCCAGAACCTCAGGGAAGATGCCTGTCAGCGCCGTCGAGATCGCCCCGATTTTCAACTCGGCGGCAAGACCGCCGCCTGCAACGTCGTATCTGAGGTTTTCGACTTCCCGGATTAAGAGACGCGCCCGCGGCAACAGCGAAAGACAGGCCTCCGTCGGCTGGGCCGAATGGGCGCCGCGGGCAAGCAAAATGCACCCAAGGGCCCGTTCGAGCGATTGAATGCGCTGGCTGACGGCGGCCGGCGTCAACTTTTCCCGGCGTGCAGCGGCTGCGATGGACCCCGTTTCCACCGTGGCGACTAGGCTTTGCAGGAAGCGAATATCCACCATGAATCCTTATTCTCAGAGAAAGAATTACATAGTTTTTCTTAGCCTCTCAAGACGCTATCCCTGTGTCAACCGGAGACACAGGAGTTCCAGATGAAGTCGCTTTTCCATCTCGCCTTTCACGTCACCGATCTCGATGAGGCCCGCAGGTTCTACGGCGACGTGCTTGGTTGCGAGGAAGGGCGCAGCACGGATACCTGGGTCGATTTCGATTTCTTTGGCCATCAACTGTCGCTGCATCTGGGCAAGCCCTTCGAAGTCACGCGGACCGGCAAGGTCGGCAACCACCTCGTACTGATGCCGCATATGGGCGTGGTGCTGCGCTTGGCGGATTGGTTCGTGCTGGCCGAGCGCCTGGAACAAAAGGGCGTGCGCTTCGACATTCCGCCGGTCGTGCGTTTCGAAGGCGAGCCCGGCGAGCAGCGGACGATGTTCTTCCTCGATCCGAGCGGCAATCCCATCGAGGTCAAGGGGTTTGCCGATTTCGACAGCCTGTTTGCACGCTGACACCGGAGGCGGATGTGAAGAAGCCTATCGCCTTGGTGACGCGCATCGACCGCGCCGACGAACAGGCCTGGGTGGCCATCCTGGCCAGGCTGTTGCCGGAGAGCGAAATCGTGCACTTCCACGAGATGGACGATGCGCAGCGCGACGCCGCCGAAATCGCCATCGTTGCCAATCCCGATCCTGGGCACGTGGCGGCCCTACCCAATCTCAAGTGGATACACAGTCTTTGGGCAGGGGTAGAGCGACTGGTCGCCGAGCTCGGCCAGGCAGCGCCCCCGATCGTCAGGCTTGAAGACCCCGAGCTGGCTCGGGTCATGGCGGAAGCGATCCTTGCCTGGACCTATTATCTTCACCGCGACATGCCCGCCTACCGCAGGCAGCAGGCGGCGGCAATCTGGCGGCAGCATCCGTACCGCCGGCCAGGCGATCTCACGGTCGGGATCCTGGGCATGGGGCTTCTCGGAAAAGCAGCGGCAGGAAAACTGACGGCAGCCGGCTTCCGGGTTACGGGCTGGGCACGGTCGCCGCAGCAGATAGACGGCGTCGATATGGTCAGCGCCGAGAGCGGCCTCGATCGGCTCTTGCGGACAAGCGACATAGTCGTCAGCCTGTTACCGCTGACATCAGAGACCCGCGGCCTGCTCGATGCCCGTCGCCTCTCATCCATGAAAACCGGCGCGCGCCTCATCAATTTTTCCCGCGGGCCGATCATCGTCGACGTCGACCTGATCGCGGCGTTGGACGCTGGGCATATCGCGCATGCGGTGCTCGATGTTTTCGACGCCGAGCCTTTGCCACCCACGTCGCCCTATTGGCGGCATGACAGCGTGACGGTATTGCCGCACATTTCCGCGCCGACCGACAGGAACACGGCCGCCGTGATCGTCGCTGATAATATCAAGCGGTATTATGCGACCGGCGCCCTGCCCGCAGCCATCGATATCAAGCGCGGGTACTAGCCGCGTCTTAGTGCCTCGAGCCCCGCGTTCAGCGCCACATCGTCACCATGCTCGAGGCCGAAGAGGACGTCCAGCAGCGGGAAGGTGCTGCGATAGAAGCGGATCTGGTCCTGCATCGCATCTATCCCGGGATAGTATGGGTGCATGAGCGCGAGGAAATCGTCGCCCAGGCCGGCGGAAAGGCTGGCGAGGTCATGAGCAGGGTCGCCGATCGAGCATCCCGCAAAGTCGATAACGCCGGAGACCTGGCCGTCGTCGACGAGAATGTTTCCCGTGCCAATGTCACCATGAATGATCGCCGTGGCGAGCGTGCGCCAATACTTGTCTTTTATAATCAAGTTTATCACGCGGCAAGCGTGTTCCTGCGAAAACACATCGCATAGGAGTGTCACAGTGCCAAGCCGCAGGGGGTTGTGCGCCCGATGCCCTAGCCGTTTCGGAAGCTGGCGCCGACGAAGCTCAGCGCTTCGGGCAAACCGCTGCGCCAATAGGCCCAGTCATGGCCGCCCTCCCGTGCGATGAAGCGGTGCTCCACGCCAAGCTTTTGAAGCTTCAAATGGAGCTCGGAGTTGCCAGCGAAGAAATCGTCACTCGAACCGCAATCCATATAGAGCGCTGTCTTGCCGATTTGCTCGGCAGGGATCGTCTCGACCAGATCGAGTACGCTGTTGTCGTGATAGGCGGCATTCAAGCGGCCCTTGCCGGCAAGCCCCAACCCCCACGCCTTGCCATAGCGACGGTCGTATCCCGACTGGTCCATCTCGACGACCTGACCGTCTGTTCGAAATGCCGCGCTCAGCGCCGCAGCGGCGGAGAACATCTCAGGCCGTTTGAATGAGAAGGCGATGGCCGCATAGCCGCCCATGGAAAGGCCGAGAATCCCGCGCCCTTCCTTCTCCGGCACCGTCCGGTAGGTGTGGTCGATGTAGGTTACGAACTCCTGAAGGAACATGTCCTGCCAGCGGTAACCGCCGTCAGCGTCGTTCATGTAGTAGGTGTTGAATCTGTTCTCCTTGTCCCGGCGCCCTTCCGGCGTGACTGCGATGAAGGCCGGCACCTCCCCGCTTTCGATCATCCGGTCGAACACCCGGTCGGCTCCGCCGAAACGATACCAGTCGGTATTTTTGCCTTTGCCCCCGCCATGCATGAGATAGATGACGGGGTAGGAGCGGTTCCCGGCCTCGTATTTCGGCGGGAGATAGACGGTATATTCGACATCCTTGCCGAGAATCCTGCTGGGCATCTTTTGCCCTTCGAGCACCGTGCCCGCGTTCGCCGCCCAGGAATTGGCCAAGGAAACGAGCGCGAGAAAGCCGGCAAGAACGGTCGTTTTGAACATCGAGTTCCTCCTGTCTGCAGGCTTGGCAAATAGGCGGAAGGAAGTCGTTGTCAAACAAAGCCCCTCACCCGAAAGCGAGGGACATTGACCGCAAGCCATGAAAGCGGCGGTGCGAGCCGCGCTATCTTGCGTCGTGAAAGATGATGCCGACAGTGTGGCGCAGGCCTGACCTGAC
This sequence comes from Ensifer sp. NM-2, assembly GCF_003024455.1. Lineage (NCBI taxonomy): Bacteria > Pseudomonadati > Pseudomonadota > Alphaproteobacteria > Hyphomicrobiales > Rhizobiaceae > Ensifer > Ensifer sp. NM-2. Next base: position 80,861 of record NZ_PVZR01000028.1, on the reverse strand, counting down.
ACGGCTGACGCCATGGCGCAGGTTGACGCGATAATTGCCCTTCGTGCCTTGAACCGGCCGGTTGTGAACGGCAAAAGCCACGGCATCACCTTGGCGGAGGGGAACGACCTCGACCCGGCTTTGCATGCGCGGACGCTGCTCCGTCAGCACGAATTCACCGCCCGTGAAATCCTTTCCCGGTTCGGAAAGAAGGATCGCGACCTGTATCGGAAAGGCAAGATCACCATAGAGGTCCTGGTGCAGGCAATTGAAATCGCCGGGCACATATTGCAGCAGCAGCGGTGTTGGCCGTGTCTGGCCCGCATCGTGGCACTGCCTCAGGAATTCCCGGTGCTCCGCCGGATATCTCGTCTCGATCCCCATGCGACCGTTCCATTGGTTGGCAACGTCGGCGAGGCGCGGATAGAGCGCAGTGCGAAGACCGCCAAGCAGATCCGGCAACGGATACTTGAAGTAGCGATATTCCCCCTTGCCGAAACCGTGCCTGGCCATGTGGATATGGCTGCGGAAATGCTGCTCGTCCTTGTAGAGCGCCGAAATCCGTCGGCAGTCGTCCGCCGACAGAAGCTTTTCCATGACCGCGCAGCCATAGCCGTTCAACGCGTCCGAAATCGCCTGCCAATCGTAAGCTGCGACATGCGTCTCCACAGCCTGTTCGGTCCGATCTGCAATAGCCATTGAAATGCGCGGATTCATAGCATCGCCTCCTTGGCGATCAGCGTGCGCTTGCGCTCTATGCCCCAACGGTAGCCGGCGAGTTCACCGCTGCTGCGCACGACACGGTGGCATGGAATGGCCAAAGCGATGACATTGGCGGCGCAGGCGTTGGCAACGGCGCGCGCGGATGTCGGTGCGCCAACGCGGACCGCCAGCTCGGCGTAAGTGATCGTCGTCCCCGCCGGGATCGCGCGAAGCGCCTGCCAGACACGGCGCTGGAGTGTTGTCCCGCGGAGGGCAAGCGGGAGATCCAGACCCTCGCCAGGGTTATCGATGAAGCGAAGGACCTTCGCCAGCTCGGTGCGAAGTCCGGCTTCGTTCCGGTTCAATGCACGGCCAGGAAAACGATCCGCAAGATCTCGCTCCAGTTGCTCCGCGTCAGCACCGATCAGGATCGCACAAACACCGCCGACGCTGCGCGCGATCAGAACACAGCCCAACTCTGCTTGTGCAACGCCATACTCCACGGTTGTGCGGTTAGCGACGTCGACGGCTTGCCGCGGTCGCGGGGTGTGCGTCCGGTTGTCGATGAGGTTCATGAGACTAACTCCTTGTTCCGTTCCGTTCTCTTCACCGACCCTAGAGATGCGTCGCCTTGGCCGAACTCCGCTCCTTGCTTTCAAATCGAAAAGACTTGTCTCCTGCAGCGCCGCCCGCATCGCATCGATGGTCCCTTATTGGGCGCGGCGGAAGGTCAGATTGATGCGCATGCGGCCAAGGGTCTCGTGTTCGCCGTCCTTCAACTCTGTGACCCCGTGATAGAATAGGCGCGACCGCCCACCCCAGACGACGACATCGCCGTGACGCAACGCGTATTTGCGGATTGGGTCGGTGCGGTTTGGTCCGCCAAACTGGAATGTGGCGGGGAGCCCGAGCGAAACCGAAACGATGGGGTGCGAGAAATCGCGCTCGTCCTTGTCCTGATGAAGCGAAAGCCGTGTGCCCGGTTCGTACCGGTTGATCAGGCAGGCATCGGGTCTGAAATCCGGATAGCCTGCTTCGGTCGCCGCCGCGATGGCAAGGTCGAGGAAGGACGATGGCAGCGGCGGCCACGGCTTGCCGCTCTCCGGGTCTAGCCGGTCGTAGCGGTACCCGCTCCGGTCCGTGACCCATCCGGCCGCCCCGCAATTGGTCATCGCAACCGACATCGTGTAGCCGCCCGGTGTCACCATGTGCCGGAACGGTGCCTCAGCAATGACCGATCGCAGTCCCGGCAGGATTTGCCCCTCAAGCGACAGCGCAAAGCCGCGAAGCAGCGTCGCGCCTTCGGCCATGCTCTCGCGTGACGGTTCGACGGCAAGCTTGGCGAATAGGTCAGTCATGGCGTCTTTCCGGAGAGAAAATTGGTGATGTCGGGATGAAGGACAGGGCGGTAACCGGCCCGAAGAACCCTGACGGTCGAAGGCGGCGTCAGAATTCCCTCAGCGATGATGCCCATTTCCGGGCTCAGGTAACCCGCCTCGGTCCAGCGGAAACAGCGCCCGGATGCGAGCGTGAAGGCAAAGCCGGATGCCACCACCATCGTCCCGTCTGGTAGATCCCTGACTGGCGACGGCAACGGATGGATGCGCTTCTGTCCGCGTAGAACTCGTTCGCTATGGAGCACCGCATCGAGTTCGCCCGCCGAAGGCGACGCCATCAAGCCGCCAGTCCAGGCGACTCTGAAGACTAGAGCGGCCTCCCGTCTGCAGAAGAAGCACGGGCGGTGCCCCGCCGCCAGCGCCACGGCCTCGTCGAGGAAGAAAAGCTCGGTCCAGCTTCGGCCGGCCATGACGTCGCGCCGGCGATCCCCGTATTCGCAGGTGCAGATCAGCCACGCCTTGGACGTCCACCGCCGCCGCAATAGGGTTTTCGTCTCGGGGTCGTGGATGATGCCGCGGTTGCCGGTGAACAGGCCGCGCTGCGCGATAGCGATAATGTCGCCGAATGGCGTCACGCGATTCTGGAGGGGCTGGCGAACGCTATTCATACAGGCGGATCTCCCCGGGCCGCATTACGTCGGAAATGATATCATCGAACGGGCGGGCGATATGCAGCCCGACGCACCGCTTCGTCGCCGTGAAGATAACCATTTGGGCGCGACACCGCGCGGCGGCACCCATTAAGCGGCTCCACGGGCCGCCTCGCGGTCGAGCAAGGCGCGCTTGCGTTCGACGCCCCAGGCATAACCCGACAGCGCTCCATCATTCCGCACCACCCGATGGCACGGGATGACAACGGCGAGGCTATTCGCCGCGCATGCGCCAGCGACGGCACGAACCGCCTTCGGCTGCCCGATGCGACGGGCAATTTCCGCGTAGGACACCGTCCTGCCGACCGGAATTTCCTGCAGGGCCTGCCAGACCCGCTGCTGGAATGCTGTCCCGCGAACATCGAACGGTAGGTCGAGGCCGATGCCCGGGGCTTCGACGAAGCCGACCACCTGTGCGACAAGCGCCTCGTAGTCGGCATCGGCGCCAATCAGCTCCGCCTTCGGAAAACGGTCCTGAAGGTCGCGCACAAGCGCCTCCGGATCGTCTCCGAGCAGGATAGACGCGACACCTTTCCGGCTTGATGCGACGAGGATCGCGCCGAGCGAAGTCTGGCCGACGGCAAATCGGATTTCCTCATCCGCGCCGCCTGCGCGGTAGCGTGCCGGCGTCATGCCGAGAATATCAGTCGAGTTCTCGTAGAAACGACCGCTCGAGTTGAAGCCCGCTTCATAGATCGCCTCCGTTACGCTGTTGCCCGCTTCCAGCCCACGACGAACCTTGGCAGCTCGATGAGCAGCCGCATAGTCCTTTGGCGTCAAGCCGATCGCTGCCTTGAACAGCCGATGGAAATAGCTCTGGCTCTTGCCGACGGCAGCGGCCAGATCGCCCAAGGCCAGCTCTTCATCGCTGTCTTCGATCAGCCGGCAAGCCCTAACGACGATGGCAGCGTTTGCCTCATCGCTGGATGGGCCGTCCGGGTTGCACCGCCGACACGGGCGAAAGCCCGTCGCCTTCGCGCCTTCAAGCGTGTCGTGCAATTGGACATTCTTGGGATTGGCGATGCGTGAAGGGCATGAGGGGCGGCAATAGACGCCGGTGGTCGTGACCGAATACCAGAAATGCCCGTCGGAAGCCTTGTCGCGGCTGACGATGGCGACCCAGCGCGGGTCGCGCGCGACTGGGACCCTGGTCGCGGCAGCTGCGGTTGGGAATGTCGTCGCCATATTCATCGTCGGACGCTCCTCATTCCGGTCGCGCCTGGGAGGTATCCGGGTCGCGGCCTTCAAGCTCAAGATTGACCACCACTCGGGCGATCTGCTGCTCCAAGAAGCTTCGCCAAAAAGGCTGGGCCACGCCACCCGTTTCCTGTGCGTGGCGTGGCACCCAATCGATCAGGCCGCTTTCATCAATCCGAGTTGCGTCAGGGCCGCAACCCCGTCGTCGAGACCGATCTCCTCGACGATCTTGCCGTTGATGACCTTCAGAACCGTCGTCCCCGTGAAGCGCATCTTGCGGCCACTTCCTGCCGGCAGACTGCCGGCCAGGAAGTCGTCGAAGGCAGCGCCGGTATGGGTGCCGCCGCCTTCCCATTGGCCGACGACATAGTCGCCTTCGGCGATGAGGTCGGCCGTGCCCCAGAAGTTCAGATCCGGGAACGCGGCACGGAAATCGGTCATGAAGGCTTTGATATCATCATGGCCGCGGCGCGGTTCATGCAGGGAATATTTCAACAGCATGTCTGCAGACGCGATCTCGTTGACGATGGAAAGATCTACGTCGCGACCCCAAAACTCTGTGAACCATCTGCTGACCACCGCCTTGTTGTCTTCTTCCTTGCTCATTGGCTTTCTCCTCGAATTGACACGGGCTCGACCGTCGATAACGCCGGTTGCCTGCGCATAAAGGTAGCCTGAGCTACGGCGCCCAAAACTCCGGTTCTTACCCTTCAATCGAAACCAGTTCGCAATTCCGAGCGCCGGCTCAGCCCCGCGCGATCAGACGAACGCTGTGGTCGTCCCGAAGCGCAATCAATTGCGAAGACGGCGGCAGGCTGTAGACGTCATGCTTTCCGAATTCTCTGGGGTAGTAGTCATAGCCCGGCGGCGGTTCCGGTGTTTCACGAGGATCCACCGGGCTTTGGCCCGTCAGCTCGGTGACCGGATCGAGGATCGCCCCGATCAGGCGGCGGGTATAGGGATGCTGTGGTTCGCTGAAGACCCGGTCCCAGCTGCCGGTCTCGACGATCTGGCCGAAATACATCACCGCCACGCGGTCGCTCATATGTTCGACCACGCTCAGGTCATGGCTGATCATGATGTAGGACAGATCCAGCCGCTCCTTGAGTTCCAGCAGCAGGTTGATGATCTGGGCGCGGATCGAGACGTCGAGCGCCGACACCGGCTCGTCCAGCACCACGACCTTAGGGTTGAGGATCAAAGCGCGGGCAATGCCGATGCGCTGGCGCTGGCCGCCGGAAAATTCGTGCGGGAAACGCCCCGCCCGCTCCGGTTTCAATCCGACCAACTGCATCATCTCTTCGATGCGTCGCGCGATCTCCTTGCGGTCGGAAATCCCGTGCAATCTCAGCGGTGCCGCCAGCGACGTGTAGATCGTCTGACGGGGGTTGAGCGACGCGTACGGGTCCTGAAACACCATCTGCGCCATGCCGGCACGCTCGAGCCGGGAGGGCCGCGCCTTGCCGGTGATCGATCGCCCTTCGAAATAGATCTCGCCCGCGGTCGGCTCCTGAAGTCCGAGGATCGAAAGCGCAAGCGTCGACTTTCCGCAACCGGATTCGCCGACGATCGACAGGCATTCGCCCCGGTTCAGCGTCAGGCTCAGGTCGTTGACCGCGCGCAGAGTGCGCTTCGAGCGGCCGAAGACGCCGTTGCGCACCGGGAAATGCACGCTCAGGCCGTCGACTCTGACCAGTGGTTCGTTGTTATCACTCATGGTTGAAACACTTCACGAAGCCATCATGGCTGAGGCCGGTTGGCGGTGGAATTTCGGCGCTGCAGATGGACGTCGCCCTGTGGCAACGCGGCTGAAAGCGACAGCCCGGCGGAAAACTGGCGATGGAGGGAACCGTGCCTTCGATCTCCTGAAGGCGCTTGCGCCCTTCCAGCCGGCGCGAGCCCAGATGCGGCAGCGATCGCAACAGGCCGTCGGTATAAGGATGGGCCGGATGGAGGAACAGGTCGGCGACCGGCCTCTCCTCGACCAGGCGCCCGGCATACATGATGCCGACCCGGTTGCACATATTGGCAATCACGCCGAGATCGTGGCTGATCATCAGCACTGATGTGCCGCGTGCAGCGCAAAGCTCCTTCACGAGTTTGAGGATCTCCGCCTGCACCGTCACGTCGAGCGCCGTCGTCGGCTCGTCGGCGATCAGCAGATCCGGATTGCAGGCAAGCGCAATGGCGATCATCACCCGCTGCCGCATGCCGCCGGACATCTGGTGCGGATAGTTCTTCACCCGCTCCTCCGGCGCCGGGACCTGTACGTTGCCGAGTGCCTCGATCGCCAGTCTTTCGGCTTCCTTCCAGGTGGCACCCTTGTGCAGGACAAACATCTCGGCAATCTGCCGGCCGACCGGAGACAACGGGTTGAGCGCGGTCATCGGTTCCTGGAAGATCATGGCGATGCGCTCGCCCCGAAGCCGCCGCAACTCGCGTTTCGAAAGCTCCCTCAGGTCCCGACCGTTGAACTTCAGCGAACCGCCCGTGACGGCGAGCGGCGCACGCAACAGGCCGATGATCGAAAGCGCAGTGATGCTCTTGCCGCAGCCCGATTCGCCCACGAGGCCATAGGCCTCGCCGCGCCCGATCGAGAACGACACGTTGTCGACGACGTTGTGGCTGACCCGGCCCGATACGATATCGAGGCGCAGATCCCTGACGTTCAGCAAGTTCTCGGTCATAGCTGCCGCGCCCTCATATGCGGGTCCAGCCAATCGCGTAGACCGTCGCCGAAAAGATTGAGACCGAGAACCGTCACGAAGATCGCCAGCCCCGGAAAGATCGCCGCCCAGGGCGCAATGACGATGAGTTCGCGTGCATCCGTCAGCATGTTGCCCCAGCTCGGGAACGGCGGCTTGATGCCCAGTCCGAGATAGGAGAGTGCTGCCTCGGCAAGGATCGCATCGCCCATGCCCAGCGTTCCGATCACCAGGATCGGGCCGATCATGTTGGGCAGGATCTGCGTGATCATGATGCGGATGTCGCCGTAACCGAGCGTCTTTGCCGCCTGGACATAGCCCTGCTTCTTCAAGGACAGCGCCGAGCTTCGCGCGATGCGACAGGTCCATGACCAGTTGGTCAAGCCTAGCGCGATCAGCAGGCTGGAAAGGCCGGGCCCAAGGATCGCCATGATGGCGAGCGCGAAGATCAGGCTCGGGATCGCCAGCATCAGGTTGGTGAGCCCGGTGACAAGATCGTCCCACCAGCCGCCGAAATAGCCGGCCGAAATGCCGAGCGCCAGGCCAATCAGCGTGTTGATGACCTGCGAGCCGATACCGACGGCAAGCGAGATGCGGGCGCCGTAGAGGATGCGGCTGAGAACGTCACGCCCTTGCGCGTCGGTGCCGAACCAGAACTGTGCGTCCGGCGGCAGCTCCGCATTCATCAGGTCCGCGTCGAGCACTGGATCGGTCGGCGCCAGCCAGGGCGCAAGCAGCGCCGCTGAGATGATGACGAGACAGAGGACGCCACCGATGAGGAGATTGAGCCGTATTCTCATGGATCTATCCGTGGCTGATGCGCGGATCGATGACCGCGTAAAGAATATCGACGATGGTGTTGATGAGCAGGAACCACAGGACGATGACGAGGATCGCACCCTGAACCACCGGGATGTCGCGCAGGCTGACGCTGTCGATCAGCAGAGATCCCAGCCCCGGCCAGGAGAACAGTTTTTCGACCACCACCGCCTGACCCATCATCGAACCGAACTGCAGGCCGATGGTGGTGATGATCAGCACAAGCACGTTGCGAACGACATGCCAGGTGACGAGGCGAAAGCCGTTCATGCCTTTGGCTCGGGCGGTGCGGATGAAATCGGCGTTCATCACGTCAAGGACGGCGGCGCGCGTCGTGCGCGCCAGGAGTGCCATCGGCGCCACGCCGAGCGTCAAGGCCGGCAGGATCAGGTTCATCGGCCCGCCGTCGCCGTAGCCGAAGCTCGGCAACCAGCCGAGCGTCAGCGCGAACAGATACATGCCGAGCAGCCCGAGCCAGAACTGCGGCAGGGACAGGCCCGAGATCGCGCCGATCATCGTCAACGTGTCGATGATGCTGCCCGGCTTCAAGGCGGCGATGAAACCGAGCGGTACACCGACGAACATCGCGATCGCCATCGCCGCGAATGCGAGCTTCAAGGTCGGCCACATGCGCTCGCCGATCAGATGGGCCACCGGCTGGCGGCTGCGGAACGATGTTCCGAGATCGAACCTTGCGAGATCGGAGAGATAGGCGCCGAACCGCACATAGAGCGGTTGGTCGAGACCGAATTCACGTGTCATCTTCTCGACGATCTTTGGGTCGCCGCCGCCCTTGCCATTGGCTGTCAGGCTGGTGGCGATGCTGCCCGGCACCACGCTGAAGATCACGAAGATCAACAGCGATATCGCGATGACTGTCGGGATCACCTGCAAGATGCGGCGCACGACGAACTGAAGCATTCATTTCCTCCCTCGCGGCGCCCATCAACGGATGCGCGGGCGATAGTCCTCCGGCACATGCCACCGAGCGATAGGCCACTCGGGCCAGATCATTCCGGCGGGTTGCCGCATCGTAAGCGCTGACTTACGTTATCGACAGCATAGGTGCCAGATACCAGTGGAAAGGTCCCCGATACCGCGACGACGATATCGGGGCGCCTCCATCAACGTCCGGCTGGGACGGTTTCGTCCACCCAGAGCTTTTCATAGGACTGGATCGCCAGCTCGGCGGAGTTTGGCTGCAGCCCATGCAGCCAGGGCTGGTAGGCCATCACAGCCTTGTTGTAGTTGAAGAACCAGACCGGCGCTTCTTCCTGAACGAGGTTGTTGGCCTTGCGTAGCAGCTCGTTCTTTTCCTCGTCGGTCTTGGCGACCTTGGCGGCCTCGAACAGCTTGTCGAAGTCCGCGTTTGCGAACTTCTGGTAGTTGCACGCAGCCTGCGACGTCTTGGAATAGAAGCACTGCATCGCCGTCAGGGCGTCCGGGCCGCTCTCCGACGACCACATGAAGGACTGGAAATCGCCTGATGGCACGACTTCGGAAAGCACCGAAGCCTCGACCGGTTTTGCCTTCACCCGGATACCGACTTTTTCCAGCATCGGGATGATCGCCTCGACGATCGTCAGGCCCCAGCTTTCGTTCTGCGTCGCTGTCAGCTCGACGTCGAAGCCATCGGCATAACCGGCCTCAGCCAGCAGTGCCTTCGCCTTCTCCGGGTCGTAGGCGTAGGGTTGCGCGTCCTTGTCATAGGCCGGCGACGATGTCGGCAGCCAGCCGCTCGCGCGGTAGGCCTTGTCCTTCGCCAGCCGTTTGATGATCAGGTCGGCATTGATGGCATAGTTGAACGCCTGGCGAACACGCTTGTCCTTGAACGGTTCGAAATCGAGGTTGAAGCCGACATAGCGCGTATAGACTTCAGCGACTTCGAGAAGGCCCTTGGACAGTTCCGGATCGGCCTGATAGGCGACGTATTGCGACGGCCCGAGCACGGAGACGTCGACCTCCTTGTTGCGGAAGGCGACGTCACGCGCCGAGGCATCCCCCATGATCAGGATATTGATCTTGTCGGCGTAGGGCTTGTCTTTTTCGTAGTACTTTTCCCACTTTTCGACCGTCAGGCGCGAGCCGGGCACATATTCGGCAAACTTGTAGGGCCCGAGGCCGATCGGGTGGCTCTGGAAGCCTTCCTTGTCGGCTTCCCCAGCCGGGTAGATCGCCGTGTTGTTGCGCATGAACAGGAACGCCGGATCGACCGGGTCTGTCAGGGTCACTTCCAGCGTGAAATCGTCGACCTTCTTCAGGCCCGAAATCGCCTCTGCCTTGCCGGCCATGTAGTCGGCGCCGCCCTTGATGTTGGCGATGTAGCGCGAAGGTGGATAGGCCTTGGCCGGATCGGCCATGCGGGTGAAGCTCGAGATGATGTCGTCGGCCGTCATCTGCTTGCCGTTGTGGAAATAGGCGTCCTGCCGCAGCTTGTAGGTATAGACCAGCTTGTCGGCGGAGACGTCGACGTCGGTCGCAAGCGCCAGCACCGGAACGTTCTTGTCCGCGTCCCAATCATAAAGGGTGCGATGGATCGCCTTGGCGTAGAACTCGTCCTGCGTCTGCGGCGACGCCTGGATGTCGAGCGTCGAGAAGCTGTCCCCATAGGGCGCCACGAAGTTGACCGTTCCGCCGGCCCGCGGCGTGTCGGCCGCCTGCACCGAAGCCACCCCTGCCAGCAACGCTGCGGTCAATGTCGAAAGTAATGCTATTTTCTTCATCATTCCCATATCCTCCCCACTTGTTGTTCTGCGTATGGATGAACAAAACCGCGATCTCATCCGACCTCCCGGATCGGTTGAGATGCATTGAGCCGCTCTTGCGGCTCCCTCTCGCCCTTCGTCAGGCGTTCTGTCGCTCGAAGACCACCTCGCCGCCCCGGATTGCCAGGGTGCAGCGCGTGTCGTTGAGGATGTCTTCGGGGCTCGCCGTCAGCATGTTCCTGGAGAACACCGCGATATCGGCAAGCTGTCCCGGGATCAGTCGTCCCTTGACGGTTTCGAGCTTCTGCGAGAACGCGCCGTATTCGGTATAGACCTGCAAAGCCTCCTCGATGGAGACCCGCTCGCGAGCGTCCATCACCGTGCCCTTGGCGGTCTTGCGCGTCAGCATGCTGTAGATATTGGGGAACGGGTTGGGATGACAGACCGGCGCATCGCTGCCGGTCGCAGGCTTCAGCCCCAGGTCCTTCCAGGTCTTCAATGGATAGCTCGACAGCGCCCGCTCCTCGCCGAGCACCGAGACGTAAGCGTCGCCGAAATCGTAGATGAACACCTGTTGCGGACACGGATATATCCCAGCCTTCACCATGCGCTGGTGCTGCGCGTCGCTGGAGAAGCCACAATGCTCGATCCGGTGACGGCGATCCGCATCCGGGATCGCCTCAAGTGCCTTCTCGTAGGCGGTGATCAACTGACCGATCGCAGCATCGCCGATCGCATGGCAGGCCAGTTGATATCCCTTGGTATGCGCGTCGAGTACGAGCGCCTCAAGTTCCACATCCGAAAGGATCTGGACGCCGGTATTGTTGTCATCGCCGAGATAGGGGCTGCTCATCCAGGCGGTGCGGCCACCGGCCGAGCCATCGAGGAAGATCTTGACGGCACCGACTTTCAGCATGTCGTCGCCGACACCCGAAACGAGACCGGCCTCGTAACTCTGCGGCACGATCGAAACGTTGGGATCGCCGAGAAGAACGAGCCAGGTGCGCACTGGCAGCCTGTTGTTCAGCTTCGCCAGATTATAGGCCCTGATCTCGTCGAAGCCTGCGACCTGACCGACGGCCGCGTCCATGATGCTGGTAATGCCGTAGGATAGAAGCAGATTTCCGGCGCTTTCGATCGCATCGATCATGTCGTCGGTCGAGGCTTTCGGGATCGCCGCACGAACCAGCCCTTGCGCATTTTCCGCGACCAGGCCCGTCAGGACGCCTGCGACCTGTTCGATCAGGCCGCCTTCCGGCACGGTAGTCTTCTCGTCGACGCCGGCAAGGCGGAATGCTTCCGAATTGAAGATCGACACATGCCCGCAGGCGCGCACCACCATGACGGGATGGTGCGGCGCAACCGCATCGAGTTCCGCGCGAAGCGGATGGCGACCGGTGTCGAGCTTGGTCTGGTCATAACCCCGCGCCCGGATCCAGGTACCGGCCGGCGTGCTTTCGGCCTGATGTTTGATCGCGCCGAGCAGGCTTTCGAGAGTGGGGGCAGCCTGCGGCGTCGCGTCGACCCAATTCAACGTCAGGCCGACGGAGATCAGGTGCAGATGCGCATCGTTGAGACCGGGGGTCGCGAATTGCCCTTGAAGGTCGAGTAGCTGCGTGCCAGCGCCGCGATAGGTTTCCATTTCCTGCCTGGTGCCCGTCGCCAGGACCTTGCCCTGCCAGATTGCCAGGGCATCGACGACGCCCTCGGCCATACCGCACCAGATCACACCATTGTGCACGATCATGTCGGCGTGAAAACTCTGTCCCGCTGGCATCTAAGGCTCCTCCCCTCCGCCGTCACTGCAACGTAGAGTCAGGTTTGATGACAAACCGGCTCTCGGCACGACCCATGTCTCCCGCCCGCATCGGTTGCGTGCCGAAGCTGGATCGTTATCCATTCCGGTGCGGCGTTCCGATGGGCCACAAGTCGTGCAGTCGGGGATGCTAGAGAAAAGGAAAGCGGCCCGCCAATGCATAGAATTTCAGGCGCTATGAAATAATTGCATAACAGCCCTGGGTAGATCCGTTGAACGTCCTCAAGCCTGAAGGACCTTCGCCCCTCGGCCGCACCGATGAAACACTTCGCTGTGGAGACCTTGAGAACGGTTCGTTGCGCGCGAACGTCGATGCTGAGACGGGAAAGTGTCCAGCGTGTCGTTTTGCATGCCAAGGCGGCATCACGCCTTTGCCGAACGACAGCGGCGCGCGTCAAAGATGACGCGCGCCGCTGTAATGTGCTTCAGTCGTGGTTACGAGCGCTTTTGCAGCGTCGCATAGACTACGTTGCGGTTCTCCCCGAACGTCACGTGCGACTCGAAGTTGGTGCCGTCGACGCTTTCGTTGACGATGCGCCACATGTCCGATTGCGAGCGCAACAGCAGCGCCCAGTTCATGAACGTCTCCATATAGCCGTCGACGCCGATGTCGGTCGCGAAATTGGCGAAGAGGAAGACGCCGTTGGGTTTCAGCATCTGCAGGCATCGGCGGGTGAGCTTCACTGCCACGTTGTGAGGCAGGTAGTCGTAAAGCCCCGCCGCATAGACGAAGTCGAACTTGCCGAGCTTGTGAGCCCGGGTGAGAATGCCACGGACGGAACCGTCGATCGCTTCAACGCTGGTTCCTCGAAAATCCCTGGTGATCGATCCGACACTGAGCGGGTCCTGGTCGAGCGCGACCCAGCGCTTTATCCGCCCTTCCTGCAGCGCAACCGACCGGTTTGCCTCGCGCAGATGCCCGGCGGCAATCGTCAGGATCTCTGCCTCCCCGTCGCGTGTCGCCGCGATCTCATCGACATGTTGGGTCAGCAGGTCCCGCCGTTCGCGCACAGCAACCGACGACGAAGCGTCCTTGGTATAGTCGTAAAGCGCCTTGCCCACCGGCGACGCCTTGGCGATCTCGCCGGCAACGCTTGGATGGCCGTAGATGAAGTCGAGCAGTTGGGCGTCGCCGGAATAACCCCGCGGCTTTTCGCTGGACCAGCGGGTAAAAGGGTCCTGCAGGAAAAACTCCGACACCGGATGCTTTTGTGCGATCGGAATCAGTTCCTGCCATACGCTCGGATGAAACTTCGCGCGCGTCTCGTGAAGTGCGGCCGCCAAGCGATGTATTATCTTCCTGGGGTCCAGTTCCTGGGCAAATTGCTGCTGTGCAATTTGGAGAATCAGGGCGAGTTCGGCTTTTCCTGTTGCAAACTGCTCATCATAAAACTCACTTTTTGACGAAGTGAACTCGGTTGCGATTGATTGGGGAGTAATAAGACTTTCGCCATCGAATACGATTTGAAGCTGGCTCACGCAAAACCCATCCGTTAATGCTTTGTTAACAATGTGGGCAAGAATGCGCGAACTGCGTCTCGAATTGCAAGTTTTTGTAGAGTATATGGTAAATACTGGCGGACAGTACCCATTTGGATACACCCCTGCACCGGCCGTCAGTCTCGGCTAATTTATCAAAATTTAATGGGCGTCTTCTACTATGTCGTTGAGGCCGCTTGTGCTTGTTGTGGTATCCAGTGAATGGCAAGCGTGGAGCGTCTGAAGCAACGTCCAGAGATGGAAAGACGAGACCAGATTTCCGTTGAGCGCGACGCAATTCCCCGGACCGGTGCATGAAGCAAACCTTGGCCGACGTCGTTGAGATAGATCTGCACAAGCAGCCACTCAGGCCGCTGCCGGCGGAGCTGCGCTTGCTCTATCGCCAGGAAGGTGAAACGACCCGCAGGGAAGCGACGAGAAAAGGGCTCTGGATCGCCGTCGCGGTCTATCTGCTGTTTTCGATTACCGACCTGCTGCTGATCTCGGATGTCGCCCGCTACACGATTGCCTCGCGCTTTGTCGTCGGTGCAGTTGCGCTTGCCGTTCTGGAAATCCAGGTCCACTTCAACGTCAAGACGGACTGGCTGGACAGGACCTGTTCGGGCGCGCTTGTTTTCGGTTATCTCGGCTGGCTCATTCCGGCAATTATGACCGCATACACGCAGGACATGTCCTACTACATGATCTTCGGTGCGATCTTCATGATGGGCGCCAACCTGTTCTTCATCTTCCAGTTCCGCCTTTCGGTGATCTCATCGAGCATCATCCTTGGCGCATTTTTCCTCGATCTCCTCTATTTCTCGCCGCAGAACCCGTCCTACCAGCTGGCGTTCGGCACGTTCTACGTCTCCTGTTTCGTGTTCACCTCCTACGTAAACTGGAAGCTCAACCGCGAACGCTACAAGGTCTTCCTCAATGCGTTCGAGGCGAGGGTCCAGCAGCGGGAGGCGACCGAGCGCGGCAAGGCGCTGCTCAGGCTCTCCAACACCGATTCCCTAACCGGTCTCGACAATCGTCGGGCGGTAGACCAGAAGCTGCGGGAATACTGGAGCGACTGGCAGAAGTTCGGCGACCGTTTCGCCGCGATCCTGATCGACGTCGACTTCTTCAAGAAATACAACGACTGCTATGGCCACCAGGAAGGTGACCGCTGCCTCATTCTCGTGGCCAACACGTTGAGGGAATCGATCGAGCAGTTCGACGCGTCCATCGGCCGATACGGCGGCGAGGAGTTCATCATTCTTGCGCGCATGGACACGCGCGAAGAGGCCGCCGATCTGGCCGACGCCATCTGCCGCACAGTGCAAGACCTTGCGCTGGTGCACGGGCAACGACGGGATGGCACGTCCATCGTCACGGTCAGCGTCGGTGCCGCGTTCACCAGGCATCAGACGGGCTCGAAGCTCGAACGGATCATCCACGAGGCGGACCGGGCGCTTTACGCCGCAAAGGCAAGCGGTCGCAACTGCGCCAAGGTGTTTGATCCGAACGACCCGCAAACCAGCGACGAGAGCGAGAACATCGCGGCGCTGTTGAAGATAGCGACCGACCAGGATCTCGTCTCCCTCGTCTATCAGCCGATCAAGAATGTTGCGACAGGCCGCGTCGAGGCCGTCGAAGCGCTGATGCGGCTGAGAATGCTCGATGGGACCGCCGTTCCGCCCAGCCTTTTCATTCCCGTTGCCGAGCGTACCGGCGCCATCATCGACCTCGGACGCTGGGCGATCCGCACGGTCTGCCGCGAGCTTCTCGCCAACGATCATGTGCCTGTCGTCAGCGTCAATGTCTCACCGATCCAGCTCAAGACGCCGGGCTTCGCCACATCGGTTGCCGCCATCCTTGGTGAAACGGGAGTGGCCGGCGGCCGGCTCGCTTTCGAAATTACCGAGGGCCTCGAGATGGAGATGCACTCGGACGTGCTGCGCTGCATCAGCGACCTCGAAACGCTGGGCATCCGGATCTGGCTCGATGATTTCGGCACCGGCTTTGCCGGCCTTTCCTGGCTCCGGCTGATCGATTTCGATACGGTCAAGATCGACCGCTCGTTCCTTCATGACTGCGGCACGCCAAGGGGCAAGGCGATGCTGAAGGATATCATCGGCCTGGTCCGGAACCGTGGCCACAAGATCCTGGTGGAAGGTGTCGAAACCGAGGAGCAAATGGCGCTGGTGCGAGAGTTCCGCATCGACCATGTTCAGGGTTTCCATGTCGGCCGCCCGGCTTCCGCCGCGAGCTATCGCACGGCGGCGGATACCGGATCGCGCCCGGCGAGCCTCGTCAGACCGGGATAAAGCATGTCGCCCGAAAGTGCGCAGCGGTTTCGGGACAACGACACGCAAAAGAACAAGAACGTAAAGTGCAGAAAGCGAACCCTAAGGATCGCGACGCGCTTTGCTGCATGTTTTTATCCTTAAATCGCATTCGATTTAAGGATAAAAACATGCAGCCATTCAAAGTGCTACAGCGACCTTACCGCGTCTAAAAAGACGCGCGGCACTTTAGCGATCGATTCGCTCGGCTGACCAAAAACCGCCCGCCTCCTCGTCGAACACGCCGGCACCGCGCTCAAAACAGCGATTGCTGGGCGGGCTCCGGCGGACCGAGGCGCACGCCTTCGAGCTCCAGCATGCGGATCTTCGATGTCGAGCCGCCCGGAGCCGAGAAACCGCCAACCTTGCCGCCGGCGGCCAGCACCCGGTGGCAGGGAATGATCAGTGCCACCGGGTTCCTTGCCATCGCCTGGCCGACATCGCGCGCGGCTTCAGGGCCGACGCCGAGTTCCTTTGCCAGGGCACCATAGGTGGTGGTCTGTCCCCAGCCGAGCCTGCGCGCGGCAGCATAAATCTGCTTGAAGAATGGGTCCTGCCCTTCGAGGTCGAGCTGGATACCGGAGAAATCGACCTGTTCACCATTGAAGTAGCGTCGAACCGCGGCAACCGCTTCGGCAACTTCCGGCGTCGGCGTGCCCGGTTCGCCGGCAGCAAGCCGGCGCAGAAGCAAGCGCTCGGTATCCTCAGCCTTCTTGGTCGGCAGTTGGAAACGGGTGATGCCGTCGCCGTTCCAGGCGATGCCGCAGAAGCCGGCAGCGGTTTCGAAGATAAGATAGTTGTGAACTGTCTGCGCCATCTGACCGTCCTCGCATTTTCATACTCGATGAAAATCGTGCGGAAGGCGTTCGAATTCAACCCGTTTCCTGCGCGCAGCCGTGGTCGCCAACAGATTGCGCGCCATGCCGGCGCCGGATAATCCTCCCGCAGATGGCCAAGGGCAGCAGCGCTATTTGGCTTCTATCATCTTCGCCCAGCTTGCAGCGCGCTCAGCGGACTCGATCAGCACCGCTTTCGGCGCCTTGTACCATTCGTTTTCCGGCAGACCGCGCCGGTTGCGCACGAAGGCGATCGCCGCATCCAGCGTCGGAAACTCGGTCGGCAAGGTCAGGTGCAAAAACAGCGACACGACAATGACCGAACGCGAGCGTCCGCCGCGGCAGTTGATGAGAATGTTGCCCATCTCCCGGCGCGGATAGGACGGCTTTTCCGGCAGCACCTGCTCCAGTGCCGCACGCAGGATATAGTGAGCGGCCAGCATCTGCGTGTCGGGATTACCGCCACCATCGATCAATCCGATCTTGTAATAACGGATCTCGCCCGGGCCATAGACGCTGCCCTCGTGATCGGACACCAGCTGCGCCTGCCGGACGAAATTGAAATCGAGATTGACGGCGCAGTTGACGACGGTGGTGATGCCGTTCTGTCGGAGCAGATTGAGATCGCTCGTGCCCTCCTTGCCGGCGATGTAGATATCGACGCCATAAAGCGGGTGCTGTTGGTAGACGAGGCTGAGCTTGGCAAGTTCGGCAGACGGTTGCGCCTTCGTCTCGGGTTCCTGGCTGATGTTCAACTGCTGTCTCCGCTGTCTTTTCAGTTTGCCGCCGCGGCAATGCGTTTTTCCGAGATCGCCCGCGCAACGCGCCGCAATGTCGGATAGTTGGCGCCGGCGCCCGTCGCAATGTAGCCCGGGCACATGAAGTCGGGCGCATCCGCCGGCACCTTGCCCAAGGTCAGCGGCTCATATCGGCCGCCGGCGTTCTTCAGGATCAATGTCGCCGCCGCCACGTCCCAGGAGTTGACGCCAAAGCCGGTCGCAGCATCCGCCCAGCCCGCAGCCACATGGGCGATGCTGAGAGCGGCACTTCCCGGCCGCCGAAGGGTCGAAAACGTCTCGACGAATTCCCCGAGATTGGCGAGTGCCATTTCCCGGCCGTCGAGGCGAAAGTCACGGGAGACGGGATAGCCGGTGATCAGCGTTGCCCGGTTCTCTTCCTCGACCGCTTGCGAGGAGATACTTGCTCCATTGAGATAGGCTTGTTCGAGATCGGCAGAAAACATCAGGTCAGCGACCGGGTCATAAACGACGCCGGCCACGACGCCACCCCTTTCGACGGCGGCGATAGACACGCACCAGAAGGCCAGTCCGCGCGCGAAATTCGAGGTCCCGTCGATCGGATCGACATACCACTGGATGTCGCCATCGCCCACCTGTCCGCCCTCTTCGCCGAGCATGGACGAATTGGGCTCGTGCGCAAAAATGAAATCGCGAATGGTGACTTCGGCGCGCTTGTCATGGATGGTCACGACATCATGCAGGTCGCGCTTGTAGTCGACGACCATGTCCGACCGGAACGCGCTCAGCAGCGGTTCGCGCACGGCATTGGCCGCTCCACGGGCAATCTCGACGAGGCGCTTCGACCGCTCCAGTCGTTGTTCGGGGTCAGCCGCCGGTGAGGTCGCTGCGGGAAGGCGCTTTTCCATGTCGTGCGTATCCATTCTTATCGAGAAAGTGCCGGCGCGCCACCCGGTGGCGCACCGGCTTTTGTTCACTTGGTGTAGTTCACACGCCAGAAATCCTGCCACTCCTCGCGTCGGTCAAAGTCCTCAAGACCGGTCGAGGAATTGTAGCCGAACAGGCGGTCGGCGACCGTCATCAGGCCGGACGGCTCGTCGGCCGGCATCTTGATGTCGATGTTGGTCGGCAGCTTGCCGTCCTTCATCTGCGGCGCGATGCCTTCTTCCGTCAGGATGTAGTGGATGAACAGCTTTGCCGCGTTCGGGCTCTGCGTCTTCGTCGCAATCAGGCCAAGCTTGACGTAGCTCCAGCCGACCCAGGGATTGAGATCCTTGCAGATGCCGAGCTTGTACCCCTTGCCCTCGTTGTCGCGGAATTTTGCCGACGAGAGCAGGCCGAAGAAGGGCTCCTTCTGGCCGGCAGCACCAACGGCTTCGGCCACTGGATCATCGCCATCGGTGACGAGCGGCGCGTTCTGCGCCAGTGCCTTGATCCAGGCGGCCGACGCGCTCTTCTCCTCGGTCGCAAGGTCCTTGCCGAAATGGCTCTTGTAGGCACCGGCAACCTTGTCGTCGGCGTGTTTCTCCATCTGGTTGAACCAGTCGGTATAGGTGCCCTTGGTCAGCGGATCGACGAGAGCAACCTTGCCTTTCCACTTCGGTTCCGTCAGCTCCCAGATATTGGCGACCGGGCATTTGTCGTAGGCTTCGGTGTTATAGGCCCAGACGTTGGCGTTGGTCGAAATCGCCAGCGGATTCTGGAACTCCGCCGGGATTTTCGCGATCATGTCGGCCGGCAGGTAGCTTTCGACGAACTCCTGCGGCAACAACTGCGCGAGTGCTGCCGGCGCGTCAGTGATCAAGGCGACATCGCCCTGAACGTTGCCCGCCTGGCTCTCGCGGATGATCATTTCCAACTGGCTGTTCGCCGACACTTTGACGCCCGTCGCCTTGATACCGTATTTGGCCGTAAAGCCTTCGGCCATCTCGACGATCTTGCCGGTGCTGTCATAGACGTTGATCGGCTTTTCCGTCTTGGCCGCGGCAATCAGCGCGTCGAGATCGAGGCCGTCGGCGGCATGGGCTTGCGCCGAAAGCAGGCCGGCCGCAACTGCGACCGCTGCCATCGTCATATCACGCACTCTCTTTTTTTCCGTTTTCATCGCTTCCCCTCCCAAGGAAACAGCACTCGGTGATCGGCACCGCCCGTCGCGTCATTTTCGGTGGTTTATTCTCCAAAGGTCCTGCCAGGCCTCGCGCTTGTCGAGGTCGTCGCCGGCGGTCGCGGCATCGAAGGCCATCAATTGATCGAGATACTTCGCGACGCCCGAGGGTTCATCGGCCGGCAGGCCGATCGTCGAATTGCCGGAGATCTTTCCGTCTTCGGTCTGGGGTGCAATGCCCTCTGCCGTCATCAGGTAACGGACAAACAGCTTGGCGGCATTCGGGCTCTTGGTCTGGCCCGCGATCAGGCCGAAGCCCGGATAGAGAAATCCGGAAAACGGCTCGACGCCGGCGCAGATACCGAGTTTAAGGCCCTTCGTGAGGTTGTCGCGATACTTGGCCGTCGAGGTGATGACGAAGAACGGCTCGGCTTGTCCCGGGGCGCCGGCGGCGTTGGCGACCGTTGTCGAATCCGCCAGAAGCGGCCCGTTTTCCGCAAAGGCCTTGACCCAGGCAGCTGTGGCACTTTGGCCGTTCGTCTCCAGCTTCTTGCCGTAAAGGCTTTCATAGGCCCGCGCGACATCGGCGTCGCGATGCGTCTCGATCTGATTGAACCAGTCGGCATATAGCGGCTTGTCGAAGAGATCGAGCATCGCCAGCTTGCCGCGCCACTGCGGCTCGGTCAGCTGCCAGATGTTGGTCACGGGGCACTTGTCGTATTTCTCGGTGTTGTAGGTAAAGACGTGAGGGTCCGAGACAACAACAAGAGGATTGCGCTGCGCTTGCGGAATATCCTTGGCGAGATCCGGAGGCGTCCAGCTGGTGGCGATACCTTCCGGCAACAGCTGTCCGATTGCCGATGCCACGTCAGTCGCGACGCTCACGTCGCCGAGGATATTGCCGGCCTGGTGCTCGCGGATCATCAGCTCCACCTGCGTGGCTTCGTTGACCTTCTTGCCCGTCGCCTGCACGCCGTATTTTTCCGAGAACTCCTTGGCCGTATCGACGATCTTACCGGTGACGGCATAGACGGTGATCGGCGGCTCCTTCTTTGCCGCCTCGATCAGGGCGCCGAGGTTGAAGGCTTCTTCAGCCTTCGCCGGCCCACAGGTCAGTGTCATGGCAGCAAGGCTACCTGCGACCGCCCAGGCTAATGGGCGGTCGCGCAACGCGCTGCGTTTCATTTCCATCATGTCGTCACTCTCCCGGCTGAGCCATCACTTCTGGTAGTTCACCCGCCAGAAATCCTGCCAGGTTTCGCGCGCATCCCAGTCGTCGAGGCTCGTGTCCATCTGGTAGGGCAGAACCTGGTCGAGAACCTTGCCGATGCCCGAGGGTTCGTCAGCCGGAAGTGCCACATCGGTATTGGTCGACATCTTGCCATCGACCGCCTGCGGCGCGATGCCTTCCTCCGTCATGACGTAGTGGATGAAGAGCTTGGCGGCGTTCGGGCTGTTGGTGCCCTTGGTGATCAGGCCGACGCCCGGATACATCCACCCGAGCCATGGCTTCAGATCCGTGCAGAGCCCGAGCTTCATGCCCTTCTCCGCATTGTCGCGGAACTTTGCCGAACTCATCAGGCCCATGAACGGCTGCGACTGGCCCGGCGCTCCGACGGCATCGGCTGCCGCGGCGTCGGCATCGGTCAGCAGCGGCGCGTTGGCGGCAAGCGCCTTCACCCAGGCCGCCGTCGCGCTGCCATCGTCGAGTTCCAGGTCCTTGCCGTAGAGCTCCTTGTAGGCGGCGGCGACCTTGTCGTCGCCGTGCTTTGCCATCTGGTTGAACCAGTCGACATAGGACGCCTTGCCGAGCGGGTCCTGCATGGCGACCTTGCCCTTCCACTCCGGGCCGGTCAGCTGCCAGATGTTGGTCACCGGGCACTTGTCGTAAAGCTCGGTGTTGTAGGCCCAGACGTTCGCGCTGGTCACGACCGTCAGCGGGCTCTGGTACTGCTGCGGGATCTTCGACGCCATGTCCGGCGGCAGCCAGCTCTCGGCAAAGCCCTGCGGGATCAGCTGCGCCATCGCTGCCGGTGCATCGCTGATGATCGAGACGTCGCCCTGGATATTGTTGGCGCGCGCCTCGCGGATGATCATTTCCAACTGCGCCGTCGCCTTGACCTTGGAGCCTTCGGCGGCGACGCCGTACTTGGTCGAAAAGGCCTTGGCCATCTCGACGATCTTGCCGGTGCTGTCATAGACTGTAATCGGCGCTTCCTTCTTGGCCGCCTCGATGAGGGCGTTGAGGTCGAAGGCGTCCTCAGCCATCGCCTGCCCGGTCAAAAGCCAGGCAAATCCCGTGGTCCACAACAGGCAGCGCCTTTTATAGTCTGCCCTTCCATTTTTCCGAAAATGCATCGACTGCTCCTCCTCAGTAAGCGGTGTTCGTCTTTCGGTTGACGCGATCAGTGATATCGTCAGTTGAGCTTCGCGTTGCGCAGCAGCTTGTCGGCTTCGGCAATGCGCTGGCCGTCCTTGTCGAAAACGTGCAGCGCCTCCGGCGGCGCAAAGAAGCGGACCTTTTCGCCCAGTTCCAGTCGCGGCAGCGCGTGCGTCGTCAGGAACAGCGTGTGGCTGTCGCTCTTCAGCTCCAGGATCCAGCTGCCGCCGGTCGGCAGTATGCCGGTGACCACCATCTTGCCGCTGAAGCTGCCCTGCGGAATGTCCTCCTTCTTCGTGGCATAGCTCAGCGCTTCCGGGCGGATGCCGACGGAGCCGATGCCGCGCAGGCTCGGATAACGGCTCGCCAGGTAAGCTTCCGCCTCCTTGGCGACGTCGGACGTACCTTTCTTGTCGAAGGACAGGATGTTGATCGGCGGGCTGCCGACGAATTCGGCGACAAAGCGGTTGGCCGGGCGGTCATAGATGTCGTTCGGCGTGCCCATCTGCTGCAGCGTGCCTTCGTTCATGACGGCGATCGTCGTTGCCAGCGTCATCGCTTCCCACTGGTCGTGGGTGACGAAGACGATCGTCGTCTTGAATTCCTTGTGCAGGCGCTTGAGTTCGGCGCGCATTTCGAGCCGCAGCCGCGCATCAAGGTTCGACAGCGGCTCGTCGAGAAGCAGCACGCCGGGATTGACCGCGAGCATGCGGGCAAGTGCCACGCGCTGCTGCTGGCCACCCGAAAGCTGCGACGGATAGCGGTCGCGGTACTTGGCGATGTCGAGCGCCTGCATGACCTTTTCGACACGGGCCTCGCGTTCCGCCCTCGGCAGCTTGCGCAGCCGCAGACCAAAGTCGGTGTTGCGCTCTATGGTCAGATGCGGCCAGAGCGCGTAGCTCTGAAACACCAGGCCCATTTCGCGCTTTTCCGGTGGCACGAAGACGCCGTCAAAGATCGAATCGACCACCCGGTCACCGATGCGGATCTCGCCGCCCGACAGGTTTTCCAGCCCCGCGATCATCCGCAATGTCGTCGTCTTGCCGCACCCCGATGGGCCGAGCAGGCACATGAACTCGCCGTCGCGGATTTCCAGATCGAGGTTGGAGACGGCATTGGCGGAATTGACGCCATAATTCTTCTGGGCGCCGCGCAGATTGATAGTGGGCATCAGCTTCCGAGTCCTTCTGCAAGATTGGTCTTGGTCAGCTTCTGGGCTGCCAGAGTTCCGAGATAGGCGATGGCGGCGATGATCAGCACGACCGCGTTTGCCGCCTGGGTGTAGTGGTAGTCGACGAGCCGCAGCGAATAGGTCGTGAGAACGTCGGTGCTGGGCACGGCGAGGATGACGAACAGGCTGAGGCCCTTGATGCCGGAGATGAACGGCAGCAGCACACCGGTGACGAGCGAGCCCTTCTGGATCGGGATGACGATCGACATCATGCGGCGGAACCAGCCGGCACCGGCGATCTGGGCCGCCTCTTCCGGATCCTTGCCGAGCTGGGTCATGGCCGAGATCCCGGCGCGCGAGGCGTAGGGCATCTGGTCTGCCATCAGCGCCAGCACCAGGATGGTGACGGTGCCGTAAAGTGCCGGCATCGGGCCTCTCGGAACCGCAAAGAGCGAGAGATAGGCGGCAGCAAAGGCAATGCCCGGCACCAGATAGGGCAGGAACGTCACCTGGCGCAGATAGACAGACAGGGCTCTGACCGGCGTGCGGATGACGACATAACCGACGAGCAGGCCGAGAATGCCCGAGGCGATCGAGGCGAGGCCGACGATCATCAGCGTGTTCTTGGCGGCCGCCCAGAGATCGGGGCTCAGGAGCACGCCGGTCTGCAGCGCTACGGTATGAAGGTCTCGGCCGATCCAGTAGTCGAGCGTGAAGTTGTCGAGGGTGAACTGTGCCGGCAGCTTCATGACCGTCGACAGGAACAGGGTCAGCAGAGGCAGACCGACGCTCAGCATGAAGATCGTCGCGGCGAAACCCGTTGCCGGAAGCCTGAGCTTGCCGAGGCGGCTTTGCCGGTTCATCGAGCCCTTGGAGCCGATGGTGACGAAGCGGCGCGCTTCACGCACCAGCCGCGCGTCGATCATCAGGGTGATGATGCCAATCAGCATGATGGAGGCGGCGACGACACCGGCGACACCCGTCTGGCGCGAGGCGATGCTGCGGAAGAGCGAGGTGGAGAGCACCTCGAACTTGACGGGCAGGCCGAGCACATAGGGCACGCCGAATTCGCCGAGGCACTTTGCGAAGATCAGGATCATCGACGACATCAGCGCCGGGCGCATCAGCGGCAGGATGATCTGCATTGCCACCTGGTAGCGCTTGGCGCCGAGGATGCGGGCGGAATCCTCCAGCTGGGAATCGAAGCGCCTAAGCGCCGAGCCGAACAGCAGAATGACGAAAGGCGTATAGTGCAGGGCGAGAATGATGGTGATCGGAAAACGGCCATAGGCGACCCAGTCCGGCGGCGTCCAGCCGAGAGCCTCGAACCAGCCGGGCTGGCCGCCGACAGTGCGGTTCTTGAACAGCGTGGTCCAGGCGAGCGCGAACGTCCATGCAGGCAGCATGTAAGGCACGATCAGGGCGGTCGCGAACCAGCGCCTTCCGAACATGTCGGTGCGGCTGATCAGCCAGGCGAGAACGGTCCCGATCAATAGCGACAACAGGATCGCACCGACAGCAACCGACAGCGTATTGAACAGCGGCCGCCAGAAGAGATCGACGGAGACAGGCGAGGTGAACGTCCGGTCGAGATAATAGAGCGTCAGGTCGCCAAAATCCTTGCCGAGCCGTCGCTCGTGCCCGAATTGCACCTGCACGGCATCAAGCACGATGGAGATGATCGGCACGACGATCAGATAGGTAAAGAGCAGTGCCGTCAGAACCCCGATCAATGTCGTCGGCTCACGGGAGGCGACCTTCAACCGGTATCGCCAGACCTGCCAGGCCGAAGGCACAGCGGCCTCACCGCCCGCGGCCCGAGGCGCCTTCGCTGAATCACTTAGAAAAGCCATGCTCTTTCCCCTTGAGACCTCGCCTCGCAACACGATCCGGCTATGCGCCGGCGCCTTGCGGACGAGCAAACATGCGAACGGGGAGATCAGGGAAAGCCGCGCAGGCAGCCGCCCCTGCTCCATGTCGAGCAAGGCAACCCGCCGCGAGAACGCGATATCTCGTCATCGATCCAATCCTCCCTGTTCGCGACCGACCCCGATCAACGATCCTGTCCGGATCGGGCCCGACGGCATCCGGCCACTCCTCAGAAGCCGGCGCCATCATCACGAACATAGACGGAACAAAAATTCCATTTCGTCACCGCCTATGGAATGCATGATCCATTGAGAGGTCGCGCTTGTCAACAAAAAAATGCACACGTGCGCAACGATTTATCGCTTTGATTTTATTGCATATTTTTCTCAGATGGATCCGCTTTTTTCGAACACGTGGTCATTGCCTCGCGACTGGCCAGCGAAGACGCTCCGGCCGCATAGGGAATGGCGAACTAAAACAGCCGGATTTCCGGCGGGCGCGCAGCACTCAGGCCAATCACCTGCAGAGCCAAAGGATACTTTTTCGTTGGAATGAACCGGCATTTGTGGCCCAGATAGCCGCGAGCTGATTCTTTGGGGGAAACCATGGCACGAGGGTTCGTCACGGCCGAGGAGGTCGCAAAACGCGCGGGTGTTTCACGCTCGGCCGTCTCGCGCACGTTCACGCCGGGTGCCAGCGTCTCGCAGCCTGTCCGGCGCAAGGTACTGAAGGCGGCGCGCGAACTCGGCTATCGAGTAAATCGGCTGGCCCAGGGGCTGAACAACGACCGCTCGAACCTGATCGGCGTCGTGGGCACCAACCTCAGTGCGCCCTTCATTTCCAAGCAGCTCGATCTCTTGAGCATCGGCCTGCTCCGGCGCGGGCTCCAGTGCCTGCTGTTGAACGCCGCCGATGCGCGCAAGGATATCGCGCCGCTGATCGAGCTGCTGTTTGAATTCCGCGCCCAGGCGATCGTCGTGCTTTCGGGCGAGCCGCCGTCCTCGATCGTCGATGAGTGTATCGCCAATGGCGTCCGGCTGATCCTGGTCAATCAACGGCTCGATCGCACCGATACCAACATGGTGCTGAGTGACGATTCGCACGGGGCGGACCTGGCCGCACTCCGGTTGATCGCGGCCAAATGCAAGAAGGTTGCGGTCGTCTCCAGTGCCAGCCAGACGCCGGCACAGGTTCGGCGAGCGACTGCGTTTACGCAGCGGATGCAGACCGCCGGGATCGAGGTGGTCGCCTGGTCGGACGGGCCGACGAGCTACGAAAGCGGCTATCAGGCCGGTTGTGACCTCTTGCGCGACAAGCGGATTGACGGAGCATTTTGCGTCACTGATCTGCTGGCGCTGGGTTTCCTCGATGCCGCTCGCATCGAAATGCATCGCCGTGTGCCGCAGGATGTGTCTGTCGTTGGCTTCGACGATATTCCCCAGGCGAGCTGGAAGAGCTATGAGCTGACCACCATCGAGCAGTCTCTATCGACATTGACCGCGAACGTCCTGACGGCGCTCGAAACCGATGAGCCCGCGACCCGGCTGCAGGTGGTGCCCGTGTCGATGATCGAGCGCAAGACGGTGCGTTAGTCCCTCCTCCAGGCGCGCCTCTCGAAATCAGCCGGCCTGTCGGATGCGGCTTTCGATCAACAGGCCGCTGTCGTCGAGGATCGGGTGCGCGACCGATGCGATATGGGCGTTGATGCGTTTGAGGTCGCGCAGCATATCGAGGTGCAGCGAACTGGTTTCGATGCTTTCCGCCCGCCCCTCGCGCAGGCGCTGCAGGTGCCGCTCGGCCGATTGGCGCTCAAGGCGACGGACGTCTTCCTTGACCTCCACCAGCCGCCGCGCCAAAGCCGCATCGCGGGTGGCAAACACCGTCTGCGCCATGCGCAGGTTGTCGAGCGTGATCGCAAACAGCCGTGTCAGCTCCTCGTGGCCATCCCTCGAAAAGGTCAGGCCCAACGCAATCTTCTTTGCGAGTTCGGCCAGCAGGCCCTTCTCGATGATATCGCCGATATGTTCGAGATTGATAGCGTAGTCGACGACATCCATTGCTCGCCGGCGGTTGTCTTCGCCGATATCCGCATGACCAAGGCGCGAGACATAGACCTTGATCTGATGCTGCAGCCGATCGACCCGGCCTTCGAGCGTGCTGATGCCCGCGAGCTTCGCAGGATCCGCATGCTGCAGCGCATCGCTTGCCTGCGCCAGCATGCTTTCGATCAGATCTCCGACGCTTAGGACTTCGCGGCTGGCGCCGGCAAGGGCTGCCACCGGCATCGAAAGCTTGTCCTCGTCGAGATAGCTCGGCGCGTCCGGCGTCTGCTTCGGCTCCGGCAACAGCCGCGCGGTCATCCGGGCGAGCGGTCGCGACAGCGGCCATGCAAGCACCGCCAGCGCCAGATTGAAGACGAGATGCGCATCCACAGGCAGCTTGTCATGCGACAGCGGCAGGATATCGAGCAACTGTGCCGAATAGCCGGCAAGCGGCAGCGCCACCAAGCAGCCGATGGCGCGCACGATGAGATTACCGATCGTCACGCGTCTCGCGCTGATCGGCGCATGCAGCGTCGCCAGGACCGGCGGCACGGCGCCGCCGAGATTGGCACCGAGGACCAGGACGATGATCAGCCCGGTCGAAATGCCGCCCGTTGCCGCGAGCGACAGGATGAGGACGACGATGGCGAGGCTCGAGGATGCCAGGATCGCCAGCATGGCCGCGAAAATGAGTGCGACCGGCCAGGCATTGTCGAGCATCGCCAAAAAGGCCGAGAGCGCCGCAGATGTGCGCACCGGTTCCGTCGCAAGACCGATCAGATGCAGCGACAACAGCATGAGCCCGACGCCGACAAGGGCGGCGCCACCGCCTTTTCGCCCATTCGACGTTCCCCGTGAAAGGATGACGCCGACGAGGATCAGCAGCGGTGAGAGCCAGCCGATGCCAATCGACACGATCCACGCCGTCATCGCCGTTCCGACATTGGCGCCCAGAAGCACGATCTGCGCCATGCGCGGCGCAACGAGATTGCGTTCGGCGAAGGATGCGATCATCAGTGCCGTCGCAGTCGAGCTTTGCAGTGCGATCGTCGCAACCAGTCCGGCGAGGAAGGATCGCAAACCGTCGCGCGTGCCGGCGGCCAAGCCGGCCTTCAGCCGGGCGCCGAAGGCGCGCTGCACGCCATCCTTGACCTGCGAAAGCCCGAACAGCAGCAGCGCCACGGCGCCAACGAGATTGATGCTGACGATGGCCGATTCCATGGGTGCACTCCGGTCGGACGGTCCTTCGGTTCGTTACTGCTCGAAGCCCAGTTTCATTGTCTGCCGCGGCGCAGTTCCTCGCGGAACAACTGTTGGAATGCGGCGTATTTCTCAAAGCCCAGATCGCTGATCAGCCGCATGACCGTGGTGGTCGAAACGCCGGCCCGCTCAGCCACTTCCCGTGCGCTCGCAAAGGCGATGTCATAGGGATGGGATAGCGCGAACTTCGCGACTTCGAGCCGCCCGCCCTTGAGCCCGCGGGCACCGAGGCGAAACGCCTCCTTCAACTCCGGGACGCTTGCCGGCGGTTTCACCCCTCGACCGGGTAATACAAAAGACTGCTGGTCCATGGTCAAACAACCTCCTTCGCTTCTCGCTGCAAGGTGATCTCGATCTGCCGCGCACCCACTTCCGCTCGGTCGAGAAAGGCGGCAAACGCGCCCAGGAAGATCGACAGGAAACCGGCGACAGAGCGGTCCCACCCCTCATCCGGCTCTCGGCCGAAGCGCTCGGAAAGGGCGCGGTAAAGACGCAGCCGCTCGGGCGATATCGCAGGCAGCGCCAAGTGACCCGCCTGGCGCAGGCAGTACCAGTCGGCGATGACATCGATCATGCGGCAGGCAGCAACTTGTTCGGCCGAAAATCCGGACTTTTTTGCAAGCGCGTGCAATGCTTGCACCACCACGTCGGCATCAAGAAGTTCCGCGCAGATACCTGAGAGCGTGGCGCCCGAGACGCGGCTCACCACATCCTGCGGCCACTCCTTGGGAAAATAGCGGTGGCGAACCAAAGCCAGCTTATGAGCCCGCAGGAAAGCGCCGTAATCCTCGGCATTGAAGGCGGCATCGTCCGTCTCCCCTAGCCGCTCCGTCTCGCGGCGATAGGCCTGCGCCAGACGCGGATCCACCGTCTTCGCCGACAGCTCGACGGTATCGACGACAATACCGCCGTTCACCGTCTGAATGATCTTGAAGGCTGGAGGATAGGCGACGAGCGAGGGCACTGCCACATTGGTCAACTGGCGCTCGCCGCGGGTGCGTCGCGTTACACCCTCGACATGAAGGTGGCCGCTGAAATGCACGGTCAGCCCGGCGCCCAGCAAGGCATCGGTGACAGCTTGGCGCGGCGTGCGGCGGGCGATGTTGGTTTCCCCGAAGAGCACTCGCTCGGCACCGGTCGCGCCGTCGAATGGATCGAGCGCCGGGTAATGCGAGAAGGCGAGCACGGTCTTGCCCAGCGCCTCTGCCCGCGCGCAGACGTCTGTGATCCACGAGACGATGAAGGGTTTCAGGCGCAGCATGGCGTTCCAGCCGGCGGCGGTGCTGTCGACAAAGGCTGCTTCCTCGCCGCCTACGAACGTGCCATCCCGTGGCTCGAACACATTGGCGTCGATCATCAACAGCCAGATTCCCGGTTCCGGCTCGACCAGATAGGAGGCATCCATCAACGAATATCGGTTGCTTCCATCCGGCGAAACCACCTCGTAACGCCGACTTTCGATATCGTCGGACAGGCCGAACGGCGTCTCCCAATGGAGATATTCCGGCTTGCGGAAATAGCCGCAGGCAGCCATCGGGCCGAGGCCGGTGGGATATCCCTCGCAATACATGCGCGGAGTGACGATCGCGCCCGCCGCCGTCGACGCAGGATCGCTGGTCACCCAGACGCTGGCGCCATCCTGGTCGAGGAACTCCTTGGTGTGGTGGCGCCCCGTCGGACCGAAAATGTCGTGATTGCCGGGAAGGGCATAGAAGGCGGTGCCGTATGCGTTGGCGTGCCGGTCGAGGATCCGGCGCAGGCTTGCGGTCGTCTGCCGCTGACCGTCATCGGTGTAATCACCGAGCAGGACGACGTGCCGGATGCCCCGATCCCGCACCTCGTCCAATGCCACTGAAAGTGCCTTGGCGCTCTCGTTAAAAACACGGGTCGACTGCCGCGTTTCGGCCCAGCTGCGAACCATCATCCGCTGCCCGTCGATGCTCATGCCGGGGAAATCGAAATCGCCTTCGAGATCGTGGAAATGCGCGTCGGCGATGACGGCGATACTGGCTTGGCTGCGCTTCAACATCAGTCCCGCCCGGATGTCTTGCCGGCGATCATGTCGATCCATTCAGACGCCCGGCGTGCCGCCTCGTAAAGCATCGGCTTCGGTGTCTCGAACCACTCGTCGGGACGCAGTTCGCGGTGTTCACGAATGTGGGCGACCGCGGCGTCAAGCGTCGGGAAAAGCTCCGGCTGCTGTTTGTGCAGGAACAGGGCCACGAGCGAGACGGATCGGCTGCGTCCGCCGCGGCAGTTGACCAGCACATTGCCGCCATCGGCGAAGGGATAGGTTTCGCGCTTCGGCATCGCCTGGCGCAATGCTCCGTCCAGGATGTAGTAGGCGCCGAGCATCATCGTATCCGGACTGCCTTCGCCGTCGATCAGGCCGAGCTTGTAGTAGCGAATGTCGGCATAGCCGCTCGGCCGCAGATCGCCACCATCGTCAGCCTCCCTCTCGCGCACCCAGTTGATATCGAGATTGATCGCGCAGTTGACCACCACCGAAATGCCGTGGTGCTTCAGCAATTCGAGATCGCGTGCGCCGTCGCTGCCGCCGATATAGAGATCGGATTTGTGCGGACCGATCCCGCTTGCGATCAGACTGATCGCCGGGCGCGCATAAACAGGTGCATCCATGCCGTTTCCTTTCCAGATCGGGCGACGCCGAAAGGCATGCCACCCAGAATTCGCATTGTCGGCGCCCTTGGCAGAGCCGCTCAGGCGAGCTGCAGTTCGGCAACGACGTCGCCTGCCGAGGCGATCGGTATCCGCGATGCCCGGCTTATCCCACCGGCGATGCCTGGCGCGGATGCCAGAACCGGCCCGCCGCCGCGAAGGCTACCGATCTCCATGAAGGGACAGACATCACCGCCGGCCTCGGCGACAAGCAGCAATCCCGCCACGCAGTCCCAGGAGTTCATGTGCAGTTCGATATAGGCATCCGAACGACCGTCAGCGACATAGGCAAGCGCCAGCGCGCCCGAGCCTGCCCTGCGGACATTGGTGCCGAGCGCCAGCAGATCGCGGATCGTTTCGAGATAAATCTCGTTCGACACGCGGCCGGACCAGCCCATTTCCACCGACGCCGTCTCAAACGCCGTGGTGGCGGCGACGGCGATCGGCTGACCGTTGCGGGTCGCGCCTGAACCGCGCCGGGCGAAGTAGAGCTCATCCAGTGCGGGATTGTAGATGGCGCCGATCTCCGCCCGACCATCCTCGATATAGGCGATCGAGATGCAGAAATGCGGGATGCTGCGGGCAAAATTGGCGGTGCCGTCGACCGGATCGACCACCCAGAGACGATTACTGATCGATCCGCCGCCCTCCTCGCCGAAGAAGGCGTCGTCAGGAAAGTGCTCGGCGATCGCCTTGCGGATATGCGCCTCGGAGGCGGCATCCGTCTCGGTCAGAAAGTCCTGCGGCCCCTTCATCGAGAAGGCGCGCGTCGCGCTGTCTTCAAAGCCACGGAGCACAAGCGCTCCGGCCGACAGGATAATGTCTCGGCAAAGGCTCGCCCGACCCTCAAGATCGTTCGAATAGAATGGTCTTTCCAGGTTCATTCGGGCACGACTCCTTTGCACACGCGAGCATCTTTGCACACGCGTTCAATGGTGACAAGCCTCATTCTGGACCAGCTCGTGCGACGAATGCCCTGCTCGCCGCCAACGAACGGTTTCGAACAATGCAGGCGGGATGCAGGCGATATCGGCGGCTGTCTTCGATCCTCTTGACCGTGCGGCGAATGCGAGCCGGAAGCGAGCCGCCGCGTCGCACGGCCCGGAACGATGCCGGCGAGGCGCATCCGATGCGCGCCCTCGGCGCTTGTCCTCAAAGGTGAGTTTACAAAAGTATTATTATATGATTTTTTGAAACTGCTGCGAGGAGAGCAGCTTTCTTTGGGAGGAAATCATGAAATTCGCCAAAGCACTCGCGAGTGCAACGATCCTTGCTGCCTGCACGTTTGGCAGCGCATCTGCCGCAGATCTCGTTGTCGGTTTTTCGCAGATCGGCTCGGAGTCCGGCTGGCGCGCTGCAGAGACGACGCTGACGAAGCAGCAGGCTGAAGAGCGCGGCATCGACCTGAAATTCGCCGATGCCCAGCAGAAACAGGAAAACCAGATCAAGGCGCTACGCTCGTTCATCGCCCAGGGTGTCAACGCCATCCTGCTTGCCCCCGTCGTCGCCACCGGTTGGGACGAGGTTCTCGAGGAAGCCAAGGACGCGGAAATCCCCGTCATCCTGCTCGACCGAACCGTCGATGCGTCCGACGAGCTGTACATGACCGCCGTCACGTCTGACCTCGTGCATGAAGGCAATGTCGCCGGCAAATGGCTTACCGACACGGTTGCCGGCAAGCCGTGCAACATCGTCGAACTCCAGGGCACGACAGGGTCTTCACCGGCGATCGATCGCAAGAAGGGCTTCGAGCAGGCGCTTTCCGGCCACGACAACCTGAAGATCGTCCGCAGCCAGACCGGCGACTTCACCCGCACAAAGGGCAAGGAAGTCATGGAAAGCTTCCTCAAGGCCGAAGACGGCGGCAAGAATATCTGCGCGCTCTACGCCCACAACGACGATATGGCGGTCGGCGCCATCCAGGCGATCAAGGAAGCCGGCCTGAAGCCGGGCAGCGACATCCTCGTCGTTTCGATCGATGCCGTGCCGGATATCTTCCAGGCGATGGCCGCGGGCGAAGCCAACGCCACCGTCGAACTGACCCCGAACATGGCAGGCCCCGCTTTCGACGCGCTCGCCGCGTTCCAGAAGGACGGAACAAAGCCGCCGAAGTGGATCCAGACGGAATCGAAGCTCTACACCCAGGCCGACGATCCGATGAAGATCTACGAAGCGAAGAAGGGTCTCGGTTACTGATCCCAGGCGCGACCGGCGTCGACGCGAACCGTCGGCGCCTGTTGTCACAAGCCAGACGATCGATACTGCGGAGTTGGACGACGGAACGGGCTCGCCCGCCTCGTTGTCGCCGCGGGCTCGATGTCCGGTCGGCATGCTTCGCTCGAGCACGAGGATCGAGGTGAAGCATGCTGATTTTCGGAACACTGAAGTAATGCGGCGTGCTCGACTGAGTGCGCCGCGTTCCAGTCAGGGAGGGATCATGCAGACCATCGGCGACAACCTGCTTTCGGCGACCCGGATCGACAAGGTCTTTCCCGGTGCGAGAGCCCTGGACAAGGTTGACTTTCATTTGCGCAGAGGCGAGGTCCATGCGCTTCTCGGCGAGAACGGCGCCGGCAAGTCGACGCTGGTCAAATGCCTCACCGGCGCGTACCGGCGCGACGGGGGCATGATCCTGCTCGACGGCGTCGAGATCGATCCGCGCGATACGTTCAATGCGCAGAAGCTCGGCATCGGCACCGTCTATCAGGAGGTCAACCTGCTGCCGAACCTGACGGTAGCGGAAAACCTTTTCCTCGGCCGACAGCCGCGCCGGTTGGGTTTCGTCGATGTCCGCGCCATGAACCGTCAGGCGCGCGCACTGCTTGAAAACTACGAGCTCGACCTCGACGTCACCCGCGCGCTCGACAGCTATTCCGTCGCCATACAGCAGGTCGTCGCGATCGCCCGCGCCGTCGATCTCTCCGGCAAGGTGCTGATCCTCGACGAGCCGACGGCAAGTCTCGACGCCCACGAAGTCGAGATACTGTTTCGCATCATCCGGCGACTGAAGGCGCGTGGCCTCGGCATTGTCTTCATCACCCATTTCCTCGAACAGGTGTACGAAATCTCCGACCGCATCACTGTGCTTCGCAACGGCCAGCTGGTTGGCACCCGAGACACGGCGTCACTCGAGCGGCGCGACCTGATTTCGATGATGATCGGCCGCGAGCTTGCAGCGGAAATCCGCTCTGCGCGCGAAGGAGCGGATCTCACCGGATCGGTGCGCTATCGCTTCCGCAATTTTGGCCGCAAGGGCCACGTCTCCCCCTTCGACCTCGATGTGAGGGCGGGCGAAGTTGTCGGCATTGCCGGGCTTCTCGGCTCCGGCCGCACGGAGACGGCCGAGATCCTCTTTGGTGCCCATCGCGCCGACAGCGGCACGGCTGAAGTCGACGGCAAGACCGTCCAGCTATCGTCGCCGCGCCAGGCGATCGCGCGACGGTTCGGCTTCTGCCCCGAGGACCGCAAGACCGCGGGCATCGTCGGAGATCTCTCGGTGCGCGAAAACATCGTGCTCGCCCTTCAGGCGCGACGCGGCTGGACCCGTCCGATCTCCCGTACCGAGCAGAACCGCCTGGCGGACCACTATATCAGGGCGCTCGACATCCGCACGGCCGATCGCGAAAAGCCGATCCGACTGCTTTCCGGCGGCAACCAGCAGAAAGCCATTCTTGCCCGTTGGCTAGCAACGGAACCCGAATTCCTGATCCTCGACGAGCCGACGCGCGGCATCGACGTTGGCGCGCATGCCGAGATCGTCCGGCTCATCGAGGGTCTGCGCGAGAAAGGCATGTCGCTGATGGTCATATCGTCGGAGATCGAGGAACTCGTTGCCTACAGCACGCGCATCGTGGTGCTGCGCGACCGCCAGCACGTCGCCTCGCTCGAAGGCGATCGGATCACGGCGGACCAGATCATCGAGGCCATCGCATCGGCGAATGAACGGGGAGCGGCATGACAGCAATACTTAGGGGCTATGCGATCAGGCTCCTACCGCAGCTGATAGCGCTGGCGGTCGTTCTCCTGATGGTATCCTTCGTGTTCCCGAGCTTCTTCCGCCTCGAAATCCAGAACGGCCGCCTCTATGGCAGTCTCATCGACATCCTCAACCGCGGCGCCCCTGTGGTTCTGCTCGCGATCGGCATGACCGTCGTTATCGCCACCAAGGGCATCGATCTTTCTGTCGGCGCCGTGATGGCGATCTGCGGGGCAGTCGCCGCCTCGTCGATCACGTCGGGCCACTCGCTGGCGATGACGCTTCTGATCACCCTTGGCACCGGCATTCTCTGCGGTCTCTGGAACGGTATCCTCGTCGCCATTCTCGATATCCAGCCCATCATCGCAACGCTGGTTCTGATGGTCGCCGGGCGCGGCATCGCTCAGCTCGTCACCGAAGGCGCGATCCTCACCTTCAACGATGAGGGGCTGATTTTTCTTGGCAGCGGCTCATTCGCTTGGCTGCCCCTGCCCGTGATCATCTGGCTGATCTTCGGCATCCTGGTAGCGCTGATCGTGCGAAAGACGGCGCTTGGCATGCTGATCGAGGCGATCGGCGTCAACCGCCAGGCAAGCACGCTATCCGGTGTGCTGACGCCGGTGCTGCTGATCGCTGCCTATATGCTATCAGGCCTTTGTGCCGCGATTGCCGGCATTATCGCCGCCGCCGACATCAAGGGCGCCGACGCCAACAATGCCGGGCTCTGGCTCGAACTCGACGCCATTCTTGCCGTCGTCATCGGCGGCACCTCGCTTCTCGGCGGCCGCTTCAGCATCGCCGCCTCCGTGCTCGGCGCCATCATCATCCAGTCGATCAACACCGGCATCCTGCTTTCCGGCTTTCCGCCGGAATTCAACCTGATCATCAAGGCGGCGATCATCGTCTTCATTCTCGTGCTGCAGTCGCCACCGGTTCGAAACGCCTTCACCTTTGTCGCGCTTCTGCGCGCCAGCAGAAAACCGACGGAGCGGCAAGCGCGATGAAACCCAAATACCTGCCGCTGACCGCAACCATCGTCATCTTCGTCTTGAGCTATGCGCTTTGCGTGGCGCAGTATCCCAACATCCTGTCGACGCGGGTCATCGGCAACCTGCTGACCGACAACGCCTTCCTCGGCATCGCCGCCGTCGGCATGACCTTCGTGATCCTGTCCGGCGGCATCGACCTTTCGATCGGCTCGGTGATCGCCTTCACCGGTGTGTTCCTGGCCGTCGTGCTGGAGAATAGCGGCGCCCATCCGCTCGCCGTCTTCGCCATGGTGCTGTTGATCACGACGTTCTTCGGAGCGGTAATGGGCGCCATCATCCACTATCTGGAGATGCCGGCCTTCATCGTCACGCTCGCCGGCATGTTTCTGGCCCGCGGCATGGCCTTCGTGCTGTCGATCGATTCCATCGCCATCAAGCATCCGTTCTACAGCACGTTGAAGGGTTTTTATTACAAGCTTCCCGGCGGCGGCAGGATCACGCTCATCGGTGGGCTGATGCTGCTCGTCTTTGCCATCGGCATCCTCATTGCCCACCGCACCCGCTTCGGCACCGACGTCTATGCCCTCGGCGGCGGCACCGCCACCGCCAAGCTGATGGGCGTACCGGTCGGACGCACCACCATCATGATCTACGCATTGTCAGGTTTGCTCGCGGGCCTTTCCGGCATCGTGTTCTCGCTTTACACCTCGGCCGGCTACTCGCTTGCGGCCGTCGGCGTCGAACTCGATGCGATCACTGCGGTGGTGATCGGCGGCACGCTTTTGACCGGCGGCTCCGGCTTTGTTGCCGGGACCTTCATCGGTATCCTCATCCAGGGCTTGATCCAGACCTACATCACCTTCGACGGCTCGCTTTCCAGCTGGTGGACGAAGATCCTGATCGGCCTGTTGCTGTTCGTCTTCATCCTCATGCAGAAGGGCATCGTATACGTGTCCCGCAACGAACAGCGGCACGTCTAGGAAGGGCATGGGTGCACCTCATGCTGCCAGGAACCTTCGCAAAGCAACCTGTGAAACGCTCAAGCCACGGCCATGTCGTGGACGAGCTCGGGCGCGCGGTGGTCGGCGGAGAGTTCTTAGCCGGCGATATTCTGCCTGGTGACGTCGAGCTGGCGGCACGCTTCAAGGTGTCGCGCACCGTGCTGCGCGAGGCAATGAAGACGCTCGCGGCCAAAGGTCTGGTGTTCCCGCGCGCGCGCATCGGGACGCGGGTCATGCCGCGGGCGCATTGGAACCTGTTCGACAGCGACGTGCTTTCCTGGCATTTCAGCGTTGGCGTCGACGAGGAGTTTTTGAATCACCTGAGCGAAATCAGGCTGGCGCTCGAACCCTTTGCGGCAGCGCTTGCGGCTGAGCGCGCCACCGACGCCGACATCGCCCAGATGATGCGGCTCGCCGTTGCCATGGGCAATGAAGACCACAGCGCCGAAACGCTGGCCCATGCCGACCTCGAATTCCACCTGCATCTGCTCGAAGCGTCCCTCAACCCGTTCATGCGCACGGTCGGCAGCCTGATCGAGGCGGCACTGATCGGCGTCTTCAAACTCACCAATCCTTCCGCCGACCGCAGCGAAATCGACCGCGTCGCCGTGACCCATATCCGCATCGTCGAGGAAATTCGCCGCGGTGACGCCGAAGGCGCACGACATGCGATGGAAGACGTGATCCGGGCTGGCCAACAGCGGCTGATATCGGACCTGACGATGCGACAAACCAGGTCATCATAGCGCGCAGGGGATACCGAGTTCGGTGTCCCCGACCCCTGCTTACTCGTCGCCGCCCCATTTGCGAAACCTTTAAGATTCTGGCGCATAACGTCCCGCAGAATCCAGGAGTTGACGGTGGAAGCGCTACATACCCCGACGATCATGATCAGCTCCTTCGCGACGTTGGTGGTCTTTGCAGTCTTCTTCGCACTCGCGTCACGCCAGGAGCGCAACAGCCTGGAACTGAGGCTGTGGTCCTGCGCATTTCTGGTCGCCGCACTTGGATTTACCCTGCTTGCCTTCCGAGGTCCGGGTTATTCCTTCGTCCCGGTGACGCTGGGCAACGCCCTGACGGTTCTGGGCTTGGCGCTCATCTGGCTCGGCCTGCGCGCCTTCGACAATCAACCGCTGAAGATCGCGTCCGCATTGGCCGGGCCGGTGTTGTGGTTGCTGGTCACCGGTTTTTCCGATTATGTCCAGAACAATGTCACCAGCAGGATCGTGCTGTTTTCCGCGCTGATCTTCGTCTATTCGGCGATGATCGCGGTCGAGATTTTCCGCTCCGACAATTTCCGCAGGCTTCCAAGCTCTTACATCGTCGCATTTCTCTTCGCCACGCATGGCCTGTTCTATCTCGTGCGCATCCCGCTGATCTTCGTCTGGCCGCTTTTCGGCAACACGGCGTCGGGCGCCGAACAGCCGATATGGTATCAGCTGCTGACCTTCGAACTCTTCATCCACAGTCTTGCGGGCGGGTTCTCGTTCTTCGCGCTGATCAAAGAAAGAACGCAGTACAGATACAAGCTGGCGTCGGAAACCGACGCCCTCACCGGTGTGCAGAACCGGCGCGCTTTCATGGCGAGCGTCGACGCCTATCTGGCGACAAGACCCGATGATGGAGCGTTGATGTACATGGACATCGACCACTTCAAGGCGATCAACGATCGCCATGGACACGCTGTCGGCGACAAGGTGCTCATCGAGTGCGCGGCGGTCATCTCGCAAGCCGTTGGCGGCAAGGGCTTCCTCTCGCGCATGGGCGGCGAAGAGTTTGCGGCCTGCTTCCCCGGGGTCGACCGATCGCAGGCCGCAGCCATCGCCGAGGACATCCGCAGTGCCTTCGAGCAGGCGCGGGTCAGGGCCGGAAACACGACGCTTTCGGCGACCGTCAGCGTCGGTGTTGCCTTTGTCGCAAGGCAACAGGAGGCAAGCGAGCTTCTGTCTTCCGCCGATCGAGCGCTCTATGCGGCAAAGGCGGCAGGGCGAAACGCGGTCTGGATCGCCGGCAAGGACAGCGCTCCCCAGTTCGCATCGGGGCTGGCGGCCCAACCGAACGAGAGAGCGCCTTCCCCGGGGAGGACCGAGAGAGGTCCGATGGCTAACTGCGCCTGAGCCGTCGCTATCGTCGTACCGGCAACTGAGGCGCAAGCAGCCGCCGGCAACACGCCTCGCCTCAAGCCTTCTGCATCAAGGCAATGGTGCGGTCGAGCGCGGTTGCAAACCCCTTGAGCGAGATCGAGAAACTGACCTCCTTCTCGGTGTCGCTGGCAAAGGCGACGAGCTTCAGCACCTTGCCGCCACGCAGCAGCTTGATCGTCTCCTCATTGAACGTCAGCGCGACGATGCATCCGACCGGCATGCAGGTTCGAAACCGCGAGGGTTTGCTACCCGTGGCATCATCGACCCCAAGAGAGACGCCCTTGTCCAGGTAGAGACCGAAAGGCAGCGCGAGCTGTCCCTGGAGGCCAGCGCCGTCGACCGGTTCAAGTTCCAGCGTCAGCACGCGCTGTCCGCTCTGGTGAACCTGGCGCTGCGAAAGAACACACCTGCGATTGCCGTCTGTCACCGCGCAGGCGACGCTCCAGTCGTCGTAGGTCTCGGCGAGCGAAGAGGGGGCCGTCGCGTCCTTCGGCGCCTCCTGCGCATAGAGCGGGTTGGTGGCGACGATCGTCGCCATCAACGTTGCGGTGATCCAGCGTAAAAGCCGCATCAGAAGCGCACATCAAGCTTGGCATCGACGGCATTCTGCGTCGTGCCTGAGCCGAACTGGCCGGTGTAGGTGATGCCGAGGCTCGCAGTGTCGGTCAGCGCGAAATCAATGCCGGCCTCGATGATCGCCGCATCCTCGGCGATCGGCGTACCGGCAACCGAGAAGGCACTGCCCGTGCCGAAAGCCATCGTCGAGAAAGGCGTCGTATCGCCAAAGGCGTGTTGCCAACCAAGCATGCCGCGCACCTTGGCATTGGTGGCCCCCAGACTGAGAGGGGCCGACGCACGAAGACCGAGCGTCGTGAAGGTCGTATCGGTCGTGTTGCTCCTGCTCGACAGAGCCGCCGCAGCACCACTCTCAGTGAAACCGTCGGTGTGAAGGCTGACATAGGCGAGGTTCGCGAAGGGCTCGAGCGCTACGCTCGGCAGGTCGATACGGTATCCGACTTCGCCGAACGCCTGGAATGTGCCGGCATCATAGTCGGCCTTCAACGCGTCCCGGAAACCTGGGAAGACGACCGCTCTCTCCGTCTCGATCGAATGCCAGGTATAGGCAAGGCCGGACCGCAACGCGACATCGCCCCAACGGCCGCCACCGTAGACGCCGAGATGGTAGTTGTCGCTGTCGCCGCTCGAAGCACGGCTGTCGACGTCGAAATTCGTCCGGCTGTAGCCGGCCATGATGCCAACCAACGCATTGTCCGAGACCGCCGCATCGAAGCCGGTGATGAAGCCACCCGTCGACTGATCGAGTTGGCCGGTATTGCCGTTGCCATCGGTGTTGGTCCAGGAGCCGAAAACCTGTCCCCAGCCGACCATTGGCGGCGGCGGGACGGCGACCGCGTCGATCGCGGCGACTGCACCGGTCGTGATCTTGTCCTCCGGCCCGTAGGCCAGAACCGGGACATTCGCAGCAGCAACGTCGCCGAAAGCGTCGCGAATGCGGTCGTTCGCCGCGTTGCGCAGCAAGCTGCTGTCATTGATCAGCGCTGTCTGTGCCGAAGCATGAACCTCGCCGGACAGGCGGTCGAAGGCACCACGCGCATTGGCGGCGTCGAGCCTCAGGAGAATGTTGTAGAGCGCA
The DNA here is from genome assembly GCF_003024455.1 of Ensifer sp. NM-2. NCBI lineage: Bacteria > Pseudomonadati > Pseudomonadota > Alphaproteobacteria > Hyphomicrobiales > Rhizobiaceae > Ensifer > Ensifer sp. NM-2. The sequence continues at coordinate 40,219 of NZ_PVZR01000028.1, read as the reverse complement.
AGCGATGGCCCGCTCTGCGCAAGCGTGTTGAGGGCGAGCGCCGTGTTCCTCTGATTGCCGCTGATGGCCACGCGTTCGAACTTGGCCGACGTGCCCGGCGTGCCCGGGTTCGGGTTTCCAGGGTTGGGATTGCCAGGGTTCGGGTTGCCGGGATTTGGATTACCGGGGTTCGGGTTGCCAGGATTGGGATTACCAGGATTAGGTGTACCCGTATCCTTGATCGCGATCTTGAGATCGACCTGCTTGTCCTTCTGCTCCAGCGTGACATCGAGAAAGGCGGACTTCGAAATCGCCTGGGCAAACTGACCGTCGACACCGTTTTCCGCGGTCAGAATGGTATAGGTGTGGCCGTTCTGGTAGCTGGTATTGGCATCGAGCGCGGTCACCTCGACATTGACGCCATTGCCGATCGTCGCGACGCCATCGCCCCGCACGCCGTTCTGCAGGCCCTTGACGGCGATCCTGTCGGAGCGACCGTCGCCGGCGATGTCGGCCTCGTAGATCGAGCCGTCGCTCATTTCCAGTTGCCCCATGATCGTCAGCGTGCCGGTCGAATTGTTTCCCGGTGCAATGACCGCTCTCTTGTCGACCGCGGTGGTGCCAATAGTGCCGGATCCGCCAAGGCGGCCGAAAGCCGTCGAGGCCGGATTGCCAATGCGGTTCAGCGTTTCCCCCCAGACGACGACGGAATTGGTGTAGGTCTTTCCGTCAAGAAAAGTTGTCTGCACTCTTCCCGCTTCGCCATCGACGATCAGGGTTCCATCCTTCACGTCGAACCGGGTCGTGCTGTAGTCCAAGGGGCCCGTGTCCGCGTCGTTATCGATTGTGTCGAGGTTGCTCTTGAGAACCAGCTTACCGCCGGAGACGTTCACCTTGCCGTGGAACTTCGTCAGGTCGCCGCTCACGACCGTTTCGCCCGAGAAATTGTTGATCGACCCTTGGCCACCGATCGTGTTGGCAAATTCATAGCCAGTGTTCGTGTGGTTGAAATTGACGTGCCCCTTCCTTGGGCCGAAATCGATCTTCGAGGAGGGATCGACCGTGCCGGCCGCCTGCGCCTGCCGAGCGATCGGACCGCCGACACGATCCATATCGACCTTGCCGCCGATCGAAAGACTGCCCATGCCTTCCCGGATCGCACCACCGACGCCAGAAAGGACGATACCACCGCCCGCTGACAGCTTTGCGCCGTTGGCGACCGAAAGGTTGACGTCTCCGGCCTCGCCAATCGTCAGCTTGTCATTGACCTTGAACTCGCTGCCAGCGCCGTCGACAGACACTTGAATGGTGTCGACGCTCTCATCCTCCCGGAGGGTCGCGGTGTTGGTCGAGACCACGGCGCCCTTCTCGATCGTGAAGCTGTCGCCGATCGTAAAGTCGCCGGCGTTGATCCAGCGCGAATTCTCGCCGCTCACCAGAACCGTGCCGTTCTCGAAAATGGCCTTGTTGGAGTTGATGACGCCACCGTCCTCGATCCTGACCGCGCCAGTGTTGAGCGTCAGTGCGCCGAAGGCGACGCCCAGAAAATCGGTGCTGAGCATGGATCCGGCACCGCGAACCACGAGCGTTCCGTCGCCTTCCTGCAAGGCACCGATGTAGGTCTCCTTCGCCGAGACTTTGCCGCCATTCTCGACGATCAGCGTGCCCTTGCCGCCGTAGATGCCGCCCTCGAAACCCCCGACGAAAAGCACGCGGTAGCCGCGCGGATCTGGATCGACGATATCCCAGGTCGAGCCGGGACCGGAAACGACGACCGTTCCGACCGAGCCCTTGCCGTCAGCGATGTAGCCGCCCTTGCTTTCGACGGAGGCGCCGTCCTTGATCGTCAGAGTAGCGCCACTGGGACCGCCGCGGATCACGAGATTGCCGTTGATCGTCTGGTCGGTGGTCCAGGTCGTGTCGTTTGGAACGAGCAATCCGGCCGCCTTCGCCGGCGACGGGACGAACGGCACGGCCGCCAGCATGATCGAGACAAGACCGGCGCGTCCAAGCGCAGTCGAGCTCAGAAGGTTGATCCTCAAAACGTCCGCCTTCACACAGGTATTCAATGTCTGCCCCTTTTCATTTGCGTTCGTCAGCGCACAACCCCCAGGCGAATACGAGCCAGGGGGCGGCGGGTCATCGGGCGCTATAGCAAGCCGGGGAAAGGGGAGAATTCTGCTTTCTGCAAACGGCAAATTGCAGCGCCCAAAGGTTGGGGCTTTCTGCGAACGGCTCGATTTCGCCGACGAACGGCAATCGACAACCATCTCGGCTTGAGGGATAAACCCACATGGCACGAGGAGATGACACGGCTTCGCCGGAAGAGACTCAGTATACCGCAGGTGTTCGCCGTGCGACCCTTTCCTACGGCTTCCTCTATCAATTCATGCAGGGCGTCATCACCAGCGTACTATGGGCAGTCCTCGGATATGACCCAATAGAAGTTGCGCCGATCACCTTGATCCTGGTGTTGAACGGCACGCTGATGTCCTATGCGATGGCAGCCACGCTCTTCAGGTGCAGGGAGCGTTCCATTCTCTTCAAGCTCCTGGTCGGCTCCGCCTTGTCGCTCGTCGCGGCAGTGATCAACGCCGGCGTCGACCTCGCTTGCCACTTTCTTATCGCGCATGGCGATCCGGCCGACGTCAACTGGACCAACGTCGCCTATACCGTCATCTATTGCGTGGCGCTGTTCCACGGATGGGCCTTCTTCTACATTGCGCTTCTCTCCAATTTTGAGTTGCGCGAACGCGAACGGCGCCTGGCCTTGACGCGAGAAGAAGCGTTAACGGCGCAGATGCGGGCGCTGCGCTACCAGGTCAACCCGCACTTCCTGTTCAACACCTTGAATTCGATCGCCGGGCTGATCGAGGAAGGTGCTTCGACGGCGGCGGGCCGCATGGTGCTTTCGCTCTCCTCCTTCCTGCGCACGACGCTCGAACTCGACCCAATGCAGGACGTCTGTCTCGCCGACGAGCTGGCGCTGCAGATCGGCTATCTCAACATCGAGGGCGAGCGCTTCTCGGACCGCATGCGACTGAAGCTCGACATCGCACCCGGCCTGGAGCAGGCGCTCGTGCCGAGCCTCATTCTCCAGCCGCTGATCGAGAATGCGGTGAAACACGGCGTCGGCAGTTCGGCCGGCGCGGTCGAAATCCTGATCAGCGCGGCACGTCACGGTGAAACCCTCGAGCTTTCCGTCGAAAACGACCTGACGATCGAACCGCAATGCGCGACCAAAAAGCCTCCGGGAACGGGTACAGGCCTCAAGAATGTCGCCGACCGCATCAGGGCCCGATTTCCGGAGATGGGGGCCTTCATTTCCGGTCTTGTCGCACCGCACCGCTTTCGGGCGGCGATCACCATGCCCTTGAGGCTGGCATGACGCTAAGGCCTCCGCGGAGCGGCAGGCCGGCAAAAGCAACGGGGTTTGCATTCCGCAAGCGGCAAATAGCAGCGCCCGAAAGGTCGGGACTTTCTGCAAACGGCTTGATTTCGCCGACGAACGGCAATCGACATTGGCGGCCGGTTGAACGATAAAAATGGCATGAAACCCAAGGACGAAACAAAATCGCCGGACGAAAGCGCCTATATCGGCAGCGTTCGGCGCACGACGCTCTGGCTCGGTTTTCTCTATTGGTTCGTGGAATTTCTCATCAGCAGTATCCTGTGGGGCATACTCGGAACCGATCCGATCGTGTCTGCCCCCGGCAAATTGCTGCTGATGTCCTGTGGCATGGTTCTTTCCTACGGTATCGCGGCGGCGATGTTTCGGGTCAGGCACCGGCATATAGCCACCAAGATCGTCGTTGGATTCTCCACCTCTCTCATTGCCGCCTTTGCCAATACCGGCATCGACTTCCTGCTCTATGTTTTATTCGTGCGTCCCGACCCGATCACGGTCGACTGGACGAATACCGGTTACACGCTCGTCTACAGCATGGCGACGTTCGTGGGGTGGTCGTTCTTCTTCGTCGCGCTGCTCTACAGCTTCGAGCTGCGTGAGCGCGATCGGCGCCTGGCGATCTCGCGGGAGGAAGCACTGGCCGCGCAAATGCGTGCGCTCCGATACCAGGTCAATCCGCACTTTCTGTTCAATACGCTGAACTCCATCACCGGCCTGATCGAGGAAGGGCAGACCATTGCAGCGACCCGCATGGTGATGTCGCTTTCGAACTTTCTGCGCACGACGTTGGAGCTCGACCCGCTGCACGACGTGCGGCTTGCGGATGAACTCGCCCTGCAAACCGGATATCTGCATATCGAAGGCGAGCGTTACTCCGACCGGATGAAGCTGCGGATGGACATCGCCAATGGCCTGGAAGAGGCTCTGGTGCCAAGTCTGATCCTGCAGCCCTTGATCGAGAACGCCGTGAAACACGGCGTCGGCCGCTCTCCTGATCAGGTTGAGATCGTCATCAGCGCGGCCAAGGTCGGCCATGCGCTCGAGATCGCCGTCGAAAACGATATCGCGCCGGAGACCGGGGGCGGGCGACGCCAGTCTTCCGGCACCGGGATCGGTCTCAAGAATGTCGCCGATCGGGTGCAGGCGCGCTTTCCAGGCGTCGGCGCCTGTGTATCCGGCCTTGTAACGCCCAAGCGTTTCAGAGCAGCAATCACAATGCCCCTGAGGCTCGCATGAACGAAATCCAGATAGAGCCCCTGTCGATCCTCGTCATCGATGACGAGCCCCTGGCGCGTCGCCGGCTTATACGCCTGCTCGGGGCCATGCCCGGGATCAAGATCGTCGGGACGGCCGGCAATGTGCAGCAGGCCTGCGTTCTCGTCGCCGAACTTTTGCCGGACGTGATCCTGCTCGACATCCAGATGCCCGGCGGCACCGGCTTCGACATTTTGGAACGGTTGGGCAACAACGCACCTGCCGTCGTTTTCGTGACCGCCTTCGATCACTATGCCCTTCGCGCCTTCGAGGCCGCCGCGGTCGACTATGTCACCAAACCGATCGAGCCCAATCGTCTACGAACTGCGATTGATCGGGCCCGCATGGCGATTGCGGCACGAACAAGCGCCGAACGCGTGCTGGAACTCAACGAAACCGTGCGGGCGCTCCGGCAGGCGCTTCGCAAGCAGGAGGCGCAGGTCGCCGATATCTGGGTGAAGGCAAGAGGCGAGTTCATTCGCATCGCGCTCGATCGCGTGGTGCGGTTCCAGGCGGAGCGCGACTACGTCCGCATCCACACCGAGAACAAATCCTACCTGCACCACGAGAGCCTGGCTTCACTCGCAGGCCGGCTGGACCCGGCTGAGTTTCTCCGGCTCCACCGAAGCTCGATCGTTCGGCGCCATTGCATCGTCGGCTTGCGGCAGGCGCCCTTCGCCGCCTTGATCGCGCTTCTGTCGGACGGAAGCGAAATCCGCGTCGGGCGAACCTACGTAAAGCAGGTGCGTCCCCTCTCCACAGAGCGCTAGATCATTTCACTGTTTCATCGAAACAGTGAAATGATCTAGCTCGTTGAAATAGCGCAATTCCGGACGGAAAACCGTTTCACACTTTTCCTGGAATTGCTCTAGGACGCCGGCCGGCCGCAGCATCCAACGGCGCACTGTCGCCGATGGCAAAGGTCAGGCTAACATCCCCAACCTGCTAGTCTTCGGTAAAAATCGGGTCCTGCGTGAACATTCCGCCCTGATAGACGGCAAGCGGCGACGAGGCCTCCGGCCGGCCAGGCGAAACTTCGAGTTCGGCGCGGAAGCGCTCGGCATTATCCCGCGGCCGCCAGCCCAGATAGGCGGCGTGCGAATTGTCCCACCAGCGGCTGTCATTGTCCGAGATGCCCCAGAGGATGGGGCATCCGAGCATCGGCGCCCGGAACGCGCAAGCGATCAGCGCGGCAAAATCGTCATAGGACATCCAGGTCGACAGCATGCGGTGGTTGGTCGGCTTTTCCATGCAGCTGCCGATCCGAACAAGCGCCGTCTCCTGGCCGAATTTCTCAAAATACATCCGGGCCAACGCCTCGCCGAAACATTTCGACACGCCATAGAGGCCATCAGGGCGCATCGGCGCATCCGCCTCCACGTGCTCGTCCTGCCGGTAGAAGCCGACTGTGTGGTTGGAGCTGGCAAAAAGAATGCGCGGCTGACCGTGCGCCCGTGCGGCCTCGTAGAGATTGTAGAGACCCAGCAGGTTGGCATTGAGGATCTTGGAGAACTTGTCCTCGACCGAGATGCCACCGAGATGAAGAATGGCGTCGCAGCCCTCGACCAGCCGATGCACAGCGGCCGCATCGCCGAGATCGCAGGGCATGATCTCCTCATGCGGTGCCGCCGTGCCTAGATCGGCAATATCCGAGAGACGCACGATCTCGGCCAGGTGAGCCACGCGCCCCCGCATGGCGCGACCCAGTGCCCCCGCCGCACCCGTGATCAACAGTCGCTTCAAGTCCCGTCCTCCGTAACCGGCGCCCTGCAGCCGGTATCCATGCATTGCATTTAAACTCAACTCATCATACAGGTTGATGTTGTCACGTCAATAAATCGGACATGTGATGCCACAAGCCGATTGATGTGGCACACAGGCTGGACAAAACGTACCGACAGGCGGACAAACGACCACGAGAAGGAGACGAGATGAGCGTTCAAACGAAGCTGGAGCCGGGCACCGGAACAGGCACGTTGACGTCGAGGCTCGGCGACACGTTGCGGCGGGCGATCACTGCGGGTCAGTTTCCGCCGGGCAGCAAGTTGCCGAGCGAGGCGCAGCTCTCCGAGGCTCATGGCGTCAGCCGCACAGTCGTGCGCGAGGCGATCGCCGCACTTCGGGCAGACCGGCTGGTCGAGGCGCGTCAGGGCGCGGGTGTCTTCGTTCTCGAGCCCCCACCCGCCGCCGGACCCATACCGCTTTCCCTGCATCATATCGACCCGGCGCGCGTATCTTCCATGATCGAACTGCTGGAGTTGCGAACCGCCGTGGAGGTAGAAGCCGCAGGGCTTGCAGCGCTTCGCCGGTCGCCCGCTCAGGAAGAGGTGATCATCGAAAGACACGATGCGGTACGCGCCTGCCTCAACGCCGGCATCTCCAGCGTCGAAGCCGACTTCGCCCTGCATCTCGCCATAGCCGAGGCCACCAACAATCCGCGCTTCCGCGAGTTCCTGGCGATGATCGGCAGAAACGTCATCCCGCGCGGTGCACTGCGCAACGACGACAGCGAACAGGACCAATCAGCCTATATCGCCATGCTCGACAACGAACACAACGACATCGTTGTCGCCATATCCAACGGCGACGAAGAGGGCGCGCGCGAGGCGATGCGACGCCATCTGCGCGGCAGCCAGGCCCGCTACCGGACACTGCTTCGCGAACAGCGCTCACCTGTACGATAACTCATTGACACAATCTCATCATACATGTACGACAACTTTGCCGGAGGAGGCAGGCAGAGGAAATCGAGTATGACGCCGCAAGAGATCAAGGCCGCGCTCGGCGCCGGTCTGTTGTCGTTTCCCGTGACGCATTTTAATGCCGAGCGAAAGTTCCATCCCGAGAGCTACCGTCGCCATGTCGAATGGCTGTCCGGCTTCGATGCCCCAGTGCTGTTTGCCGCCGGCGGGACCGGCGAGTTCTTTTCGCTTTCGCCTAAGGAAATACCGGGCATCGTCGCCGCCGCTAAAGAAGCTGCCGGCAAAACCGCCATTGTTTCGGGATGCGGCTTCGGCACCGAGATCGGCGTCGAGCTGGCGCGCGCCGTCGAAAAATCCGGCGCTGATGGCATCCTGCTTCTGCCGCATTACTTGATCGACGCGCCGCAGGAGGGGCTCTTCGTTCATGTGAGAGAGATCTGCCAGTCCGTCGGCATCGGCGTCATGGTCTATAACCGCGACAACTCGGTGCTGACAGTCGATACGCTGAAGCGTCTGTGCGACGAATGCCCCAACCTCATCGGCTTCAAGGATGGGACGGGCGATATCGGCCTCATCCGCCAGATCACCGCGACGATGGGCGACCGGCTCACCTATCTCGGCGGCATGCCAACGGCCGAACTCTTCGCCGAAGCCTATCTCGGAGCGGGTTTCACCACCTACTCGTCCGCCGTCTTCAATTTCGTGCCGGGGCTCGCCGTCGAGTTCTACAAGGCGTTGCGCGCTGGCAATCGGGCACGCTGCGAAGAGATCCTGCGTGATTTCTTCTACCCCTTCATGGTCATCCGCAACCGCCGCAAGGGCTATGCCGTCGCCGCGATCAAGGCCGGCGTCCGGCTGCAGGGTTTTGATGCGGGCCGCGTGCGGCCGCCGCTCGACGACCTGACGGCGCAGGAAGAAGACATGCTCGCAACGCTTATTGCGCCCTGGAAACGCTAGGATGAAAATCACAGCCGTCCGCACGCATCTGCTGGAACACCGCCTTGCGGTGCCGTTCGAGAGCGCGTCGATGCGCTTCGACCGGCGGGCCCATGTGCTGGTGGAGATCGTCTGCGACGACGGCACCACCGGCTGGGGCGAATGCCTTGGCCCAGCAAGACCCAACGCCGCCGTGGTCGCCGCCTATACCCCTTGGCTTACGGGCGCCGATCCACTTGAAACCGAAAAGATCTGGGCGCGGCTCTACAACGCGCTGCGCGACCAGGGCCAGCGCGGCCTGGCGCTGACCGCGCTGTCAGGCATCGACATCGCGCTTTGGGACATCAAGGGCAAACATTTCGGCGTGCCGGTTTCCACGCTTCTCGGAGGCCGCTTCCGCGAAACGGTCAAGGCCTATGCGACGGGAAGCTTCAAGCGCGACGGCATCGACCGGGTCGAGGACAACGCCGCCGAAGTCGCCCGCTATCGCGCTGAGGGCTTTCATGCCAGCAAGATCAAGATCGGGTTTGGCGTGCGCGAGGATCTTGCTGTCGTCCGTGCCGTGCGCGAAGCGGTCGGCACGGACATGCGGCTGATGGTCGATGCCAATCACGGCTACGACGTGCTTGAGGCGCTCGAGTTTGGCCGCAAGGCTGCCGAGTTGGACATCGACTGGTTCGAGGAGCCGGTGGTGCCGGAACAGCTCGGTGCCTATCGCGAGGTGCGTGCCGGCCAGCCGATACCGGTCGCCGGCGGCGAAACCTGGCATAGCCGCTGGGGGATGCGCGAACCGGTCGAGACACGCGCCGTCGACATTCTCCAGCCCGATCTTGCCGGCGTCGGAGGGTTCACCGAGGCACGGCGCGTCGCCGATATGGCAGCGCTCCATGGTGTCCGCATCGTCCCGCATGTCTGGGGCACGGCGGTTCATATCGCCGCCGCCCTCCAGTTCATGGCAGCGATGGTGCCCAATCCGGTGCGCGTCAACCCGATCGAGGCGATCCTCGAATTCGATCGCACCGAAAACCCGTTCCGACAGGCGGTGATCAAGACGCCGATCGAGCATGACCAGGGGGTCGTCAAAATCCCCGGTGGTCCGGGACTTGGCATCGAAATCGACCGCGATGCGCTTGCCGAGTTCCGGATGAGGGATGATTGAGATGTTGGTCAGAACGCTCTCCGGTCGCCCGCCCAAAAACCCGTTGCCAAAAGGCACGGTCGACACGCAGATGCATATGTATCTGCCCGGCTTTCCCGCCCTTGCTGGCGGGCCCGCACTTCCCGCCGGCGCCCTGCCGGATGCGGATCAATACAGAAAGCTCATGCGCTGGCTCGGTGTAGACAGGGTCATCATCACCCAGGGCAATGCCCATCAGCGTGACAACACAAACCTGATTGCCTGCCTTAACGCGATGGGGCCTTCGGCCCGCGGCGTCGCCGCCTTCGGCGCGGAGACTTCGGAGCGTGAGCTGGATACCCTGTCGGATGCTGGCGTGATCGGCGCAAGGATCATGGATCTGCCCGGCGGCGCCGTCGGCCTTGACGAACTCGAAGCTGTGGATGACCGCGCGGCAGCCCGCGGCTGGATGGTCGCCATCCAGTTCGACGGCAGCAACATCCTTCAGCACGAACCAAGACTGCAGAAACTGAAATCCCGCTGGGTTTTCGACCATCACGGCAAGTTCTTCTCCGGCGCGGCACCAGATGGACCCGAAGTCGCCGCGGTCAAGCGGCTGATCGATGGCGGCAACTGCTGGTTCAAGTTCGCCGGCGTCTACGAATCCTCAAAGACCGGCGGCCCCGATTTTGCCGACGTCGCCGCACTGTCGCGCGCGGTTGTCGCGCATGCGCCCGAACGCGTGGTCTGGGGCAGCAACTGGCCACACAACCTTGCAAAGACCAACGCCGACTATCCCGACGATGCCGAACTGACCGACACAGTTCTGGGCTGGCTGCCGGACGCCGGCGCCCGTCATCGCGTGCTCGTCGAAAATCCTGAACGGCTCTTTGGCTTGAAGCCATTCACGGACAGAGGTGCCTGAAGCCACCCGCATTCGTCCGAAGCGAGGAGGCTTCGGCGCTACAAGAAGGAGGAGGACAAAATGAACATCGCAAAAACGCTTTGCCTGGCCCTGGGCGTTGCCCTCAGCGCCGGCACCCTGCAGGCGCAGGAAATCACGCTGCGCTCGGCCGACATCCACCCGGACGGTTATCCGACCGTCGAGGCTGTGAAATACATGGGCGAACTGGTCGCCAAGCGCACCAATGGCCGCATCAAGATCGACGTCACCAACAATGCAGCGCTTGGTAGCGAAAAGGACACGATCGAGCAGACGCGCTTCGGCGTCATCGACATGAACCGCGTCAATGCAGCACCCTTCAACAACCTGGTGCCGCAGACCGTCGTGCTCGGGCTTCCCTTCCTGTTCCGCTCGACCGAGCACATGCACAAGACCGTCGACGGGCCGATCGGCGACGAAGTGCTTGCCGCCTTCGAACCGCACGGCCTGATCGGACTTGCCTTCTACGATTCCGGCGCGCGCTCGTTCTATTCCACCAAGAAGCCGATCGAGAAGCTGGCCGATCTCAAGGGCATGAAGGTTCGCGTCCAGCAGTCGGACCTGTGGATTGCAATGATGGAAGCGTTCGGCGCGAACGCCACGCCGATGCCCTTCGGCGAGGTCTATTCGTCGCTTGAGACCGGTGTCGTCGATGCGGCGGAAAACAACTGGCCGTCCTACGAATCCTCCAGGCATTTCGAGGTTGCCAAGAACTACACTCTGACCGAACATTCCCTCAATCCGGAAATCCTGGTGATCTCGAAGATGAGCTGGGACAAGCTTTCGCCCGACGACCAGAAGGTCCTGAAGGAATCGGCGAAGGAATCGGTGGTGAAGATGCGTGAGCTCTGGACGGCGCGGGAAAAGGCGTCGGAGGAAAAGGTTCGTGCAGCCGGCGCCAACGTCATCACCGTCGACAAGGCCGAATTCTCCGCGGCGATGAAGCCGGTCTACGATCGCTTCGTCACCGACCCACAGATGAAGGACCTGCTCGAGCGGATCCGCGCCATCAACTAGAGCAAGCTGCGTAAAAGTGTGCAGCGGTTTTGCGATGCCGAGATGCGAAAAATCAAGAGCTTAGCGAATCCTGGAGATCGCGACGCGCTTTAGCGGCATCCGATACGCCTGAGTGTCCGGCCCGATCGGTTGGACACTCCACTCGCCGGCAGCCAACGGAGGATAAAGGCAATGTGGCGTTTCTTGCAGGCTGTCAGGCCTGTGCTAGCCCGGCTCAGCCGGCTCTCGCTTTACATCTCAGGCCTCGGCCTCGTCACCATGACGGCAATCGTCGGCTGGCAGGTCTTCGCCCGCTATGTCCTCAACGACACGCCCAGCTGGTCGGAACCCCTGTCGCTGCATCTGATGTCCTGGTTCATCCTGCTCGGCGCGGCCGTCGGCGTGCGCGAGAGCGTGCATCTCGGGCTCGATTTCGTGCGCCATTCGGCATCGCCTGCGACGCAGCGCCTGATGGATATCGTCAGCCTTTCGCTGATCGTGCTCTTTGGCCTGGCCATGAGCTTCTATTCGACCCTGCTTGCCGCCGGCACCTGGGCGGCGACCATCCCCGTGCTCGGCTGGCCGGGCGGCGTCGATTTCTTCCCGATGATCGCAGGCGGCCTGCTGATCGCACTGTTTGCGGCGGAGCGTCTTGCCGACGTTGTGCTGGGCGAAGCGCCCGTCGCCGATGTCGTCATTCAGGAGGCAGCATAGTGGCCTACAGCATTCTCTTCGGCACCTTCACGCTCCTGATGATGATCGGCATGCCGATCGCCTTTTGCCTTGGCATCGCGTCGCTTGCCACCGTCATCTACATGGGGCTGCCGCCGATCGTCGTCTTCCAGCAGATGAACTCCGGCATGAACGTCTTTGCGATGATGGCGATCCCGTTCTTCATCTTCGCCGGCGACCTGATGGTGCGCGGCGGCATCGCCGACCGCCTGATCCGCTTTGCCGCCGGCATCGTCGGGCATCTGCGCGGCGGTCTAGGCCAGGTCAATATCGTCGCCTCGACGCTGTTCGGAGGCATTTCCGGCTCCGCCGTCGCCGACGCATCCGCCGTCGGCGGGTTGATGATCCCGCAGATGGCGGCGCGCGGCTATGACCGCAGCTACGCCGTCAACGTCACGGTCAATGCGGCGATAATCGCATTGATGATCCCGCCCTCCCACAACATGATCCTCTATTCGATCGCAGCGGGCGGCAACGTCTCGGTCGCCGATCTCTTTACCGCCGGTATCCTGCCCGGTCTGCTTCTGGCTGCAGCCCTGATGGTCACAGCCTATGTGGTGGCGCGGAAGAAAGGATATCCGTCGGAACCCTTCCCTGGCCTGCGCCGCCTCGGCTTCTACTTTCTGGCTTCGCTTCCAGGGCTGCTCCTGATCGGCATCATCTTCGGCGGCGTGCGCTCCGGCATCTTCACGGCAACGGAAAGCTCTTGCATCGCCGTGTTCTATGCGTTGCTCGTTGCGATCCTCGTCTACCGCGAACTCGATTGGAGCGGCTTCGTCGAGGCGGTGCTGCAGGCGGTGCGCACCACCGCGATGGTGCTGCTGGTGATCGGCACCGCCGCCTCCTTCGGCTGGCTGATGGCGTTCCTGCAGGTCCAGCAGGGAATGGTCGCGGCGATCAGCGCGATCTCCGACAACCCTGTTATCGTGCTTTTGCTCATCAACATCATTCTGCTGCTGCTTGGCACGTTCATGGACATGGCGCCGCTGGTGATCATCAGCACACCGGTGCTTCTTCCTGTCGTCAAGGCGTTCGGGATAGACCCGGTGCATTTCGGCGTGGTGATGATCCTCAACGCCGGCATCGGCCTCAACACGCCGCCGGTCGGCACCGTGCTCTTTGTTGGCTGCGCCGTCGGCGGCATTTCGATCCGCGAGGCGATGCGCACCATCTGGCCGTTCTTCGGCGCAAGCATCGCCGTGTTGATGCTCGTCACCTACATCCCCGGCCTGTCCCTCTGGCTGCCAAGCCTGTTCCGATAGCGCAGGCGCTCTCAAGCCACGGCGATCAATGCGTCGGCGCCTAGAGCAATTCCAGGAAAAGTGTGAAACGGTTTTCCGTCCGGAATTGCGTTATTTCAACGAGTTAGATCATTTCACTGTTTCGGTGAAACAGTGAAATGATCTAGACAAGCGTGTGGATCAGCCGGAACCGTCCAGCTCCGACTGATCCACAATTCGACCGCATTGCCTCGGCATCGCTCCATCGGCACTGGCAAGGAGGCGAATCGCGTGGCTCGGCTGTCGGACGAAAAACGGTTCACCTCGCGCGAAGCGCGCATCGATGCGGCCGCCCACCGGTTGCTCGACCGGCTTCCTGACCGCGGCTTGCTTGGCGGCCTGACGGAGCTGCTGGTCTTCGGCATCAAGCAGGCTTTCGCATGCCTCTTCGGCGGCGCCATGCTGACGCTCATGATTGCAACCAAGCTGTTCTGGCCGGACGCAATCGGCTTTGCCCGCTATGATTTCCTTTTCCTCGCCGCACTCGGCATTCAGCTTCTGATGCTGGCCTTTAAGCTCGAGACCATTGCCGAAGCCAAGGTTATCCTGATCTTCCATATCGTCGGTACGCTCATGGAGATTTTCAAGACGTCCGTCGGTTCCTGGATCTATCCGGAGCCCAGTTTCTTTCGCATCGGCGGCGTGCCGCTCTTTTCAGGATTCATGTATGCCGCCGTCGGTTCCTACCTGGCGCGCGTGACCCGCATTCTCGACCTGCATTACACCCATTATCCGCCCCGCTCTGCGACGGTGCTGCTGGCGCTCGCCATCTATGCCAATTTCTTCACGCACCACTTCGTCATCGACCTGCGTTATCTGCTGTTTGCAATCATCGCGATCCTGTTCTGGCGCACGAATGTGCACTACCGTGTCTTCCGGTTCCGCCACCGCATGCCGCTGCTCATCGGTTTTCTGCTCATCGCTCTGTTCATCTGGTTTGCCGAAAATATCGGAACCTGGTCGCGCGCCTGGATCTATCCCTCGCAGCACGCCGGCTGGACACCGGTATCGCTGCAAAAGCTAGGCGCCTGGTATCTGCTGATGATCCTGTCCTTCGTTCTGGTCACGCTCGTCCACCGGCCGCGACCGCTACAAGCGATGCATCAGCCTCGGCCGGCCCGTGACCCGCAAGCGGTGACCGCTGAAGGGGGCGTCGTCATCCGCGAGGCGCCGCAGATCAGCTCGTGATATCAGCGTAAGATCCGCAAGGAAGGTGCGGCCGTCGTCATTTCAGCACTGCTCTCAGCCGGAGCGCGGCGAAATCGACGAATGCCCTGAGTTTCATCGGCACGAGACCCTGCGGCAGATAGACCAGTTGAACCGGCAGCGCCGGATGTTCGAAGGGTTCCAGCAACGGCACAAGCAAACGATCGGCGACGGCGCGTGCCGCCTGATAGGACAGAACACGCGTCAGGCCGAGGCCGGCAACCGCCGCGTCGACGGCAGCCTCCGCGGTGTTGACCACGAGGCGTGAGTGGATCGGCGTGGCCATCTCGCCCCTCTCATCGGCAAAGCTCCAGCTGCGGTTCGACATCAAACCTTCGAACGTGATGCAATCATGGTCGGCAAGTTCGTGCGGATGGCCAGGCTGGCCATGTCTGGCGACATAGCTCGGGCTCCCATAGACGACACGCCGTATCGTGCCGAGCTTAGTGGCGATCAGGTTGCTGTCCGGCAGGTTGCCGATCCTGAGCGCAACATCGATGTGATCGTCGATGAGGTTGACGAGCCGGTCGCCAAGCGACAAGCGCATGTTGACCTCAGGGTTGGCTTTCAGAAAATCGACGACGACCGGCAACACGTGCAGCCGTCCGAAAACGATCGGCGCCGTCATCGTCAGATCGCCCTTGACCGTCGAGTATTCGCCGGCCGCTACCCGCTCCGCCTCGTCGACCCGAGCAAGAATTTCCCGCGCCGCTTCGACATAGGATCGCCCTGCCTCGGTCAGCTGGATCCTGCGGTTCGTCCTGGTCAGCAATTGCGCACCGAGGTGGGCTTCAAGCTCCGAAACCTTGCGACTGACCGTCGCCAGCGGCATGCGCAGCTGCCGCGACGCGGCAGACAGGCTCCCGCCCTCGATAACACCGAGAAGCACGGTCATTGCATCCAGTCGATCCATCTGCCTTCCAATAATCGAGAGACCATCTATCACGAAGGCACTCTACAGCCAAAATCTGGAAGGGCATAGATTGCTGAAGAAGGCAGTTCATTCCGAACTGCCCGGAAGCGCCGAACGAGCTGCAATGATCCGGCTTTCGCAATCGCCAGACGCTGCCGAGTGACCGCATCATGCATCCGCCGACGCTCCAGATCGACGGACGCCGCTACCAAAGGGAACATGACCATGAAACTCTACCGCCACCCGCTTTCGGGCCACTCGCATCGCGCTCAGCTCTTTCTGGCTCTGCTTGGCGCGCCGCACGAACTCGTCGATGTCGACCTGATGGCAAGGGCGCACAAGGCGCCGGATTTCCTCAAGCTCAACGCCTTCGGTCAGGTCCCTGTGCTCGACGACGACGGCACCATCGTGACGGATTCCAACGCCATCCTCGTTTATCTCGCCAAGAAGCTCGGTCGCACCGACTGGCTGCCGGAAGACGCCGTCGGTGCGGCGAAAGTGCAAAAATGGCTTTCGGTCGCCGCCGGCGAGATCGCCTACGGACCGGCCGCCGCACGGCTCGTCACAGTCTTCGGCGCAAACCTTCGCCCCGAAGAGGTGATCTCCCGAGCGCATCGCATCCTGGAACTGCTCGACGCAGAACTCACTGAGCGTGATTTCCTTTTGGGCAGCCGGCCGACCATCGCCGACGTCGCGCTTTACAGCTATGTCTCCAGCGCGCCCGAAGGAAATGTCGACCTCGGCAACTATGCCAACGTGCGCAACTGGCTGGGGCGGATCGAAGCCCTGCCCGGTTTCGTCGGCTTCCAGAAAACCGCAGCGGGCCTTGCCGCATGATTGTCCTGCCAGGGCGGACTGCTCCGCCCTGGCCTTTCTCATCAGAAAGGAAGCCACCGATGCTGGAGAAGATCGAGCCGACCCACGCCGCGTCCCCCTGGCATGAGGGCGAACTTGCCATTCAACGCAGCCTCGGCGTTGTCGACCGCATGGACGCGCCGGGCCGCAATTTCGTTCGTTCCTTCATGCCCGAGCAGCACCAGCAGTTTTTTCCGATGTTGCCCTTCATCGTGCTTGGAGCCGTCGATCCCGCCGGCGATGTCTGGGCAAGCCTGCGGGCGGGTGAACCGGGCTTCATGCAGGCGCCGGACGCACATGCCCTCAATGTCCAGCTGCCACGCGACCGAAACGACCCGGCCGACGGGGGCATGGAGGATGGCGCCGCCATTGCCGTGCTCGGCATCCAGTTGGAAACGCGGCGCCGGAATCGGTTGAACGGCACCATCCGACGGACAGCGGACGATCGCTTTGTTGTCGCCGTCGGCCAGAGCTTCGGCAACTGTCCGCAATATATCCAGTTGCGGGATTTTTCATTCACGCGGGAACCGAACGCTCCACCAAAGGCGCCCCCCGTTCACCTCGACAGTCTCGATGCGCGCGCGAAAGAAATCATCGCCAACGCCGACACATTCTTCGTTGCCTCCTATGTCGACCGCGACAATGGCGAGCGTCAGGTCGACGTCTCGCATCGCGGTGGCAAGACCGGCTTTGTCCACGTCAGCGAGGATGGCGTGCTGACGATCCCTGACTTCGCCGGCAATCTGTTCTTCAACACACTGGGCAATTTCATGCTCAACCCCAGGGCAGGCCTGCTCTTCGTCGATTTTGCGACCGGGGACATGCTACAGATGACGGGCGAGGCCGAAGTCATCCTCGCCTCGCCGGAAATCGACGCGTTCCAAGGCGCCGAACGCCTCTGGCATTTTCGACCGCGGCAGGTGATCTACCGGCCTGATGGTTCGCCGCTTCGCTGGTCCTTCGGGCAGGCAGGCTGGTCGCCCAATTCGCTGATGACAGGCGATTGGCAGCAGACGGAGGACCGTCTGCGCGCCGCCGCCCGCGCCGGAGAATGGCGGCCATTTCGGATCGTGCGTACGAGGGACGAGAGCGCGACCATCCGCTCGCTCTACCTGGAGCCGGCCGATGATGCCGGTCTGACATCGTTTCATGCCGGCCAGCATCTGTCGATCCGGCTCAAGGCGGAAGGCAAGCCGATCGTTCGCAGCTACACGCTTTCGGCCGCCCCCTCAGACGCTGCCTACCGCATCAGCGTCAAGCGTGACGGCGCCGTCTCCTCCCTCCTGCATCGCCTCAGCTCCGGTGATGTCATCGAGGCCCGCGCGCCGGCTGGCAGTTTCGTCATCGACGCGAGCGAGCGGCGGCCGGCGGTGCTGCTTGCCGCCGGCGTCGGCATCACGCCGATGATCGCGATGTTGCGCCACATCCTCTATGAGGGCTTGCGCAAGCGGCGCATCCGCCCGACATGGCTGTTCCAATCTGCCCGCAGTCTCGATGAACGCGCCTTCGACCAGGAGATCACTTCCCTTGTCGATGCCGGCCAAGGCAAGATCCACCTGACGCGCGTGCTCAGCCAGACGGATGGCGCAAGCAAGGGCGAGAACTACGACGCCGCCGGGCGCATCGACCTCCCGTTGTTGCAATCAACACTGCCCTTTGACGACTATGATTTCTATCTCTGCGGCCCACGGGCTTTCATGCAATCGCTCTATGACGGGCTGCGGGCGTTGAACGTCGCCGACGCCCGTATCCATGCGGAGACATTCGGCCTGTCGTCGCTGACCCGCAACCTCGACGCAGGATTGCCGACGGTGTCGAAGCCGCCTGCCAACACATCGGTCCGCGTGATTTTTACCGACTCCGGCAAGGAAGCCCGTTGGCAACCGGGCGAAGGTACCCTGCTCGAGCTGGCCGAAGCCCGCGGCCTTTCGCCCGAATATGGTTGCCGCAACGGCAGTTGCGGCAGTTGCAGCACGCGGGTTCTGGAAGGCGAGGTCGCCTATCCCCAGCAACCGTCCTTCGAGGTCGGCCAAGGCGAGGCATTGATCTGCTGCGCCGTTCCGGCGGAAAATGACGGGCAGGCGCTCCAGTTGGCCGTCTAGACCCGCGGCACCGGGGCGCCCGACGACGGGTCAGGACCGTAGCGGCGGGCCATTCGGAGAATCGTGCAAGAATGCCGGAGTGCTGTTCTACCGCTCCATCGACCGGAGAGCGCATGGTGACTTTCAGAACCGGGGACGCCCCGGCCCATCGCGAAAGGAACCAAGCATGTCCGAGCTTCAAGGAAAAGTCGTCGCCATCACCGGCGCCAGCAGCGGCATTGGCGAGGCGGCCGCCCGATATCTGGCCGCCGCCGGTGCCCGCGTCATTCTTGGCGCCCGCCGCACCGATCGTCTGGAAACCCTTGCCGGCGAAATCCGCGCCGCCGGCGGCACCGCCAGCTTCAAGGCGCTGGATGTCACCGACCTTGCCAATATGCAGGCCTTCGTAGCCCATGCCGTTTCCGAGTTCGGACGGCTTGACGTCATCGTCAACAATGCCGGCGTCATGCCGCTGTCGCCACTTTCGGCCCTCAAGGTCGACGAGTGGAACCGGATGATCGATGTCAACATCCGCGGCGTGCTGAATGGCATCGCCGCCAGCCTGCCCGTGATGACCGAGCAGGGCAACGGCCAGATCGTCAACCTGTCGTCGATCGGCGGTCACGCCGTCTCGCCGACCGCCGCCGTCTATTGCGCCACGAAGTTCGCCGTCCGGGCGATTTCCGATGGCCTTCGCCAGGAAACCGATCGCATCCGCGTCAGCGTGGTCTCGCCCGGCGTCACCGAATCGGAACTGGCCGACAGCATCTCTGACGAGACTGCCCGCGGCGCAATGCGCGACTTCCGGCGCATCGCCATCCCGGCCACCGCAATTGCCCGGGCAATCGCCTATGCCATCGAACAGCCCTCAGATGTCGATGTCAGCGAGATCATCGTGCGCCCGACGGCAAGCCCGCACTGATCAGGAACAAATGGAGCGCTCGCAGATGAGCCGCGCTTTTCGAACATGGGTGGTATTGGGTCTCTTCCTTTCCGCCCCGACGCCAGATCCGTCATCCGCACAGGAGAAAATCATGCAACAGGCGCCGCATCCATATGTCGGCATGTGGGTTACCGAAGACGGCCGTATCCGCCACCACCTCCTGCCTGATGGCCGCTATGACGAAGCGCGAGGCAAACGGCAGAGCGCCTATCAGGGCCGTTACTGGGTGACCGGCAATCATATCGACTATGTCGACGATACCGGTTTTACCGCCGACGGCGATTTCATCGACGGTGTGCTCTATCATGCCGGCATGATCCTGCGCCGGGAAGACTAGGCCAAGGGGCAGCGGCGGCTGGTGGCATCCGCCGCTGCCGCACCAATTATCCCGTTGAACTTGCGCCCGGAAAAGGTCAGCCTCTGCCGGACGCCAATCCCGCATAAAGGAAAACGGCCTTGGGCGATCTCGATGAATTCCAGCACCTGATGGAGCGCAACAGCGGCATCGACGGCGTGCTGTCGACGGCGATACCGCGCCTCATCCTGATCCGATCGTCGAGCCCGACCGAGCCGATCCATACGTTGCATGAACCCGCCGTCTGCTTCATCGCGCAAGGATCCAAGCAGGTGATGCTGGGCGAGACGGTCCACACCTACGATCCAAACCGGTATCTCACCGTTTCCGTCGACCTGCCGGTCATCGGCCAGGTCATCGACGCGTCACCGGAAAAACCCTATCTCTGCCTGCGCCTCGACCTCGACCCGACGATGCTGAGTGCATTGGCGCTCGAGGCTGGCCACTCGCCGATCGATGGCGGCGTGCCCGGACCCGGGCTGTTCCTCAGCGACACCACCGCCGAGCTGCTCGACGCGATCGTCCGGCTGCTGCGCCTGCTCGACCGGCCGGAGGAAATCGCCGTGCTGGCGCCGCTGGCGGAACGCGAGATCCTCTACCGTCTGCTGATGGGTGAGCAGGGTCACCGACTGCGCCAGATCGCCCGCTCCGAGAGCAAGCTGACCCAGGTCAACCGCGCGATCGACCTCATCAAACGCGACTTCCGCAAGCCGCTGCGCATCGAAGATCTGGCAGCAAAAGCCAATATGAGCCTCTCGTCCTTTCATCAGCATTTCAAGGCGGTGACGTCGATGAGCCCGCTGCAATATCAAAAGCAGCTCCGGCTGCAGGAGGCTCGACGATTGATCCTCAGCCAGGCGATCGATGCGGCCACGGCCGGGCATCATGTGGGCTACGACAGTCCTTCGCAGTTTTCGCGCGAATACGCCCGCCTTTTCGGTGCGCCGCCGCTACGCGACATCGCGCGGCTGCGGGCTGCACCTTCCTATCTGCTTGAGGCCTGAATCGCTTCAGGTGCTGGAACCGCGCCGGCACTTTGGCTATTGATAACGCAGACTGCGCCAAGCCACCGGCAGCTCCAGAGCGGGACCCGTTATGAACGACCAACAGATCCGCGACATCATCCTCTGGCTGTCGGAAGAGGGCCTCAAGGGCCTGCAAGAACCCGAGATGCTTGCCGGCTTCTGCGAGCGCTGCATTGCCGCGGGCATGGACATTGCCCGTGGCCAGGGGCTGATCGACACGTTGCATCCGGAATTCGAGGGCCGGGCCTTCCAGTGGAACCGCGAAAGCGACGTGGCGCCGGAGGTCGTGCAATATTCCTCGACCACCGGCGGAGAAGCGCAGGCGAATTGGCATCGCTCGATCTTCTACCACATGCTGACGGCGTGCGAGCCGGAGCGGCGCGTGCGCCTCGCCGACGAGCGCTCGGTGCAATATCATGTGCTCGACCGCCTGAAGGCGGAAGGCCACACCGATTGCATCAACATGATCCATCACTTCACCGACCAGGGCCGCGTCGGCGAGATGGATTGCTTCTATTCCTACTGGACCACACGCCGGCAAAGCGGCTTTGCCGAAGAAGAAATCGCCGCCCTTCGCATTCTCCTGCCGACCCTTGCGCTGGCGGTAAAGACCACGTCCTGCGTCCGGATCATCAGCACACTCGCCGATGTCTATCTCGGCGCCGATGCCGGCCGGCGCGTGGTCGAAGGCAGCATCGTGCGCGGCGAGGCCGAGCGCATCGAAACCGTCATGTGGTTTTCGGACCTGCGCAACTACACCCGGATCTCCGACACAGCCGCCCCGGAAGACATCATCCCCTTCCTCAACGACTATGCGGGCATGGTCATCTCAGCCATCCACGATCACGGCGGCAGCGTGCTCAAGCTGATCGGCGACGGCGTGCTTGCCATCTTCAATGCCGACGAGCCAACGACTGCCTGCGCCAACGCGACCGCCGCCGAGCGGCAATTGCGGCGCATGCTGGTGGCGCTGAATGCGCGCCGACAAGAGGAGGGAAAGCCGACAACCGACGTCTATCTCGGCCTGCACATCGGCGAGGTCTTCTACGGCAATATCGGCAGCCAGAACCGTCTCGACTTCACCGTCGTCGGCCCCGCGGTCAACGAAGTCAGCCGTATCGCCTCGATGTGCCGCTCGGTCGAACGACAGGTGATCATGTCGGCGGATTTCGTCGAGGCCTGCCCGCCTGAGCTTCAGGCAGACGCTGTTTCGCTCGGACGTTTTGCTCTGCGGGGGATTGCCCGAGCAAAGGAACTGTTCACCTGGGATCCGGAACTGCCGACGGATTGATGCACATTATCGATCGCAACCCTCGGCGAACACGCCAGCCAGCCAGTCGATGAAGACGCGCACCCGCGGCGAAAGCTGGCGGTTGCGCGGATAGAGCAGGAAAACCGGCGTCGGCGTCGGACGGCAGTTTTCAAGCACCTCGACCAGCGTACCCTCGTGGAGATCTCGCTCGACATGGTAACGCGGCACCTGAATGAGCCCGAGCCCCAGCCTTGCGGCAGCAACGAAGCTTTCGGCGGCGTTAACCGCGACCGTCACCGGCAGTGCGACATATTCGACCTTGCCCCCAATCTGGAATTCGAGCGGTATCGGAGCGCCTGAAGTCGACGAACGAAAGCCGACCATGCGATGCCCTTCCAGGCTATCGAACCTTTCGGGCCTGCCGTGGCGGGCGATATAGTCGGGTGACGCACAGGTGATCTCATCGAGCATCGTCATGCGCCGCCCGATCATCTCGCTGTCCTGCGGCTCGCCGACCCGCAGCACACAATCGATGCCTTCCCGAATGAGATCGACCAAACGGTCGCCCTCGCTCATGTAGAGTTCGATCTCAGGGTAGGTCGCGAGAAAGGCGGGCAGGCTCGGCAGCACGAAGTGGCGTGCCAGCGTTCCATGCACGTCGATGCGAAGCAGGCCTTTGGGCCTGGCGCCGGCAAAGGCGCCTTCGGCATCTTCGATATCGTCGAGAATGGAGATGCAGCGCTGGTGATAGGCAGCACCGTCCAATGTCGGGCTAACATGGCGCGTCGTGCGCTGCAGCAGGCGAACACCCAGCCGTGCTTCCAACTGCTTAACCGCATCGGTCACCGTCGAGCGCGGCAGGCCAAGATCATCAGCGGCTTGCGTGAAACTGCGCCTTTCAACGACGCGCGAGAACACGCGCATGGCATCGAACCTGTCCATTTGTTCGTAATCTCCGGATTATGTTGCCGGATTATGCATGATTATCCGAGTCACGAAAGACGTCATCTTCTCCTCACCAACAAGCCAAGCGCTTCACAACGAAGGAGAAACATCATGCAGGAACACACCAACAGGGTCGCCATCGTTACCGGCGCCTCGCGCGGCATCGGTGCGGCGATTGCCGAACGCCTGGCCGCCGACGGTCTCACGGTCGTCATCAACTATGCCGGTGACGCCGCTTCCGCCGAGAAGCTGGCACGAAAGATTGAGGAGAAGGGTGGCCGCGCCCTAACCGCCAGGGCCGATGTTGCCGATCCGGAAGCGGTGAAGCGCCTGTTCGACGCAACCGAGGCTGCGTTCGGCGGCATCGACATACTGATCAACAACGCTGGCGTCCTGAAGACCGCCGCTCTTGCCGAAACCAGCGACGAGGAATTCGACCGTCACTTCGCCATCAACACCAAGGGCACCTTCAACACCCTGCGCGAAGCCTCAAAACGCATGCGCAGCGGTGGCCGCATCGTCAACTTCTCCTCGACGACCCTCGCCCTAAACCTGCCGGGCTATGCGGTCTACAACGCCACCAAGGCCGCAGTTGAAGCGCTAACACACGTTTTTGCCAAGGAGCTTCGCGGCCGCGACATCACCGTCAACGCCGTGGCGCCAGGTCCGATTGCGACCGATCTGTTTCTGTCGGGCAAGAGCGAAGAGCTTGTCGCCCAGTTTGCCAAGATGCCGCCGCTTGAGCGGCTCGGTCAGCCGGACGACATCGCCAGTGTCGTCGCCTTCCTTGTCGGTCCCGATGCCGGCTGGGTCAACGGTCAGATCCTGCGCGCTAACGGCGGCGTTGCCTGACATCCGCGCCCATCCCCTCCCGTACCCCTTTTCGAACGAAGGAGCAGAACCATGTCTTCCGTCATTCTTGTTACCGGGGCCGGCTCCGGCATCGGCAGGCTTTCCGCCGAAGCACTTGCCCGCGCCGGACATACCGTCTACGCCTCGATGCGCGGCATCGACGGCCGTAACAGCGACCGCGCCTTGGAGATGCGCGCCGCCGCCGAGCGCGGCGGATACGATCTGCGCCCGCTCGAACTCGATGTGTTGTCACAGCCCTCCGCGGACGCCGCCGTTGCGACGATCATCGCCGAACAGGGCGGCATCGACGTCGTCATGCACAATGTCGGTCACCTCGTCATCGGCCCGACCGAGGCGTTCACGCCGGAGGAACTGGCCAAGGTCTTCGATACCAACCTCTTCGGCGTGCAGCGGGTCAACCGCGCCGTGCTGCCGGAAATGCGCAAGCGTGAACACGGGCTTGTCCTGTGGATCAACAGCACCACCACCAAAGGCGGTTTCCCGCCCTTCCTCGGACCCTATGCAGCTGCCAAGGCGGCGATGGATTCCCTTGCCGTTACCATGTCCTACGAACTGACGCGTTTCGGCATCGAGACCTCGATCGTCGTGCCCGGCGCCTTTACCCGCGGGACCAATCATTTCCCGACCGCCGGGCGCCCAGCGGACGAGGAAACGGTCGCGGCCTACGCCCGCTATGACGGTCTCCTGGACCAGGTCGGCGAGCGCCTGAGCGAGTTGACGCCGGATGATGCCGATCCACGGGCCGTTGCCGACGAAGTCGTGCGCATCGTCGGCCTGCCGGAGGGATCGCGCCCCGCGCGATCGGTCATCGATTTCGTCGGAGACGGTGCTGCGGAAGTGATCGAGGTCGCCGAACGCATGCGCATCGACTTCGCCCGGCGCATCGGCATCGCCGACCTGCTGTCGATCGAAAAGACCCAAGCCTGACCTTGGCTGTCCGGTGAAAGCGCCCATTAAACCCATTTCGAGGATATGTCATGGCCGCGCAAACAGAACCAACCGGCCGAGCGCCCTCCGCCTGGAAATTCAATCTGCTGACGCTCGTGGCGGCAACCACGGCCGCCGTCGCTGCCACGACTTCGGCAAGCGTCGGCTGGCCCGTCTGGGCGATGTTCATGGGGTGGGTCGCGTTCTTTACCCGCGGTCACACGGCACGTGAGGCATTGACCAGCTACATCTGCCTTGCCGTCGGCATCGCCATCGGCATGGCTGCGGCCCTCGCGCTCCGGGCTTTGATGCCTGCAATGGGGGCGCTGGCCTTCGGGCCGGTCGTCTTTGTCGTCGCGATGATTGTGGTGTCCTTACGTGCAACCGCCCCAGTCAACAACGTGCCTGCCTATTTTCTTGGCCTGATCATTCTTCGCGGCGCATCTGGAGCCCGGATGGCTCGCGTTTTGCGAACTGGCTGGTGTCGCCGGCCTCGGCTGCGCGGCCGCATGGGCGGCGCATCGTCTGCAGGGGGCCATCGGGCGCTGACCACCACGGCTCCGGCGCAAGCGCCGGGGCTTTCCCTTGCTGGCCGAGCGATCAATACGAAAGGTCGAACCGTCCGTTCGAATTACTGGCTTACTGCACCGGCGGAAAGCCGGGACTGGTGGCGCTGCCAGAGTTCGGCCTGTACCTCGGCCTGAAATGCCATGACCTGCTCACGCATTTCCGCATCGGAGCAGCCGAGCGCAAGCAACTCGTCAGCAAGTGCCCGGCATTCCCGCCGCCAATATTGCACGGCGTCGTCACCATGGAGGTCTTCGAGTTCGGCAGCACAGATGCGAATGGTGCTCAGTCTTCTTGCCATCGGAAACGGGACGACATCACGTCCGCCAAACACCGCCGCTTCATCTGATCTATCGCCTGCCATTGCTTCATTCGCTCCCCTGCTGATTCCCTCTTCTACGGAGCTTATGGTTAACGTTTTCTTCCCTTTCCCACGTTCCGTCTCATCCGGGGATTACATGCCCGGGTTGGTGCGCTTTGTGACAGCATCAATTCGCTTTTTCGGTCGCATATCTGTTGGCTTCCGGGTAGAAACATGACATTTGAACTCAGATTTTACGGCCGTTCCCAAGCGGCTGCCCATGTGAGTGCGGTTGTCATGTTGAAGCGCTTCTTCGCGTTCTACCGGCCCTATGGCGGCCTCTTCATTCTCGACTTCACCTGCGCGGTGTTGTCCGGCCTGCTGGAGCTCGGCTTTCCGGTCGCGGTCAAGCTGTTCGTCGACCAGCTGCTGCCGAGCCAGGAATGGACACTGATCCTGCTCGCCTCCGTCGGTCTTCTCGTCGTCTATCTCGTCAATACCGGCTTGATGGCGACGGTCACCTATTGGGGACACATGCTCGGCATCAACATCGAAACCGATATGCGCCGCATGGCTTTCGATCATCTGCAGAAGCTTTCCTTCAGTTTCTTCGACAACCAGAAGACCGGGCATCTCGTCGGGCGCCTGACGAAGGACCTCGAAGAGATCGGCGAAGTCGCTCATCACGGCCCCGAAGACCTTTTCATCGCGATCATGACCTTCATCGGCGCGTTGCTTTTGATGATGACGGTGCATTGGCAATTGGCGCTGATCACGGCGGCGGTCGTGCCGATCACCGCCTGGGTCACCAGCCGCTACGGCGGCCGGATGGCCAGCAACTTCCGCAACCTTTATGGCCGCGTCGGCGACTTCAACGCCCGCATCGAGGAAAATGTCGGCGGCATCCGCGTGGTCCAGGCCTTCGTCAACGAAGAGCACGAGCGCAACCTGTTCGAGACCGACAATCAGAACTACCGCCAAACGAAGCTCGAGGCCTACCGCATCATGGCCGCCAGCACCTCGCTCAGCTACATGAGCATGCGGCTGACGCAGTTGATCGTAATGATTACCGGCAGCTACTTCGTGCTGACCGGACAATTGAGCAATGGCGGCTTTATCGGCTTCCTGCTTTTGGTCGGCGTCTTCTTCCGCCCGGTTGAGAAGATCAACTCGGTCATCGAGACCTATCCCAAGGGCATCGCCGGCTTCAAACGCTTCATCGAGCTGATGGAGACCGAGCCTGACATCGAGGATCGTCCGGGCGCCGTCGACGTGTCCGGCCTGCGCGGCGACATCACCTATCGCAACGTCTCATTCGGCTACAGCCCCGACAAGCCGACCATCGCCAACATCGACCTGACGATCAAAGCCGGAGAAACCGTGGCCTTTGTCGGCCCCTCGGGCGCCGGCAAGACGACGATCTGCTCGCTGCTGCCGCGGTTCTACGAGGTCGCCGAAGGCAGCATCACCGTCGACGGCGTCGACATTCGTGACATCAAGCTCGCCTCTCTTCGCGGACAGATCGGCATCGTGCAGCAGGATGTTTTCCTGTTCGCCGGCACAATCCGCGACAACATCGCCTATGGACGTCTGGGCGCAAGCCAAGCCGATATCCTCGATGCCGCTCGCCGGGCCAAACTCGACGGCATGATCGCGGCTCTGCCCGACGGCATGGACACGGTCATCGGGGAGCGCGGCGTCAAGCTATCCGGCGGTCAGAAGCAGCGCCTGGCAATCGCCCGGATGTTCCTGAAGAACCCGTCAATCCTGATCCTCGACGAAGCCACATCGGCGCTCGACACGGAAACCGAAAAGGCGATCCAGCAATCGCTTGCCGAACTTTCCAAAGGTCGAACCACACTGGTCATCGCCCACCGCCTGGCGACGATCCGCGATGCCGACCGCATCATCGTCGTCGACACGAACGGCATCAGCGAACAAGGACCACACGACACGCTGCTCGCCGCCAAGGGCACCTATAGCCGGCTTTATCACGCCCAGGCCGGATTGCGTTGAGGCCGGCGCAGCGCGGTTGCACTTGCGTTGACGGAGCGGTAGGTACGAAGCCGATCCGCCCGTCCGGGCGGCAGGTTTCCTTCCCGACCGACTGGCCCCATCGACTGGGCCTACCGACTGGCCCCACCGACTGGCATTGCGCACCATGAACACCCTGGATCTTCCCGCCCTCGAACGAGCCGTGCTCGCCTTGCCGCAGCAATACAGGGGGCCCGGCGGCGTCGTCGGTGTCGTCAGGGACGGCGAGGTCATCCTCAAGCACGTCTGGGGCTATGCCGATCTTACGGCGCGCAAGCCGATGACGGCAGGCACGCTGCTGCCGATCTGCTCGATCAGCAAACAGTTCACCTGCGCGGTGTTGCTCGACACGGTGGGCGATCCCGCCAAGCTCGATGGCGCACTCGATGCCTACCTGCCGCTGATCGAAGGCAAACGTCCGAGCGTGGCGCATCTCTGCCACAACCAGTCTGGCCTGCGCGACTACTGGGCCCTGACGGTGCTGCAGGGCGCCATGGCCGACGGCGTCTTCCGCCGTGAGCACGCCCGGCCGCTGCTGTCGCGCGCCCGCTCGACGCATTTCGAGCCCGGCACGCGCTATTCCTATTCGAACGGCAACTACCGTATCCTGGCCGACCTCATCGAAGATTTTTCGGGTCGATCGTTGTCCGAGCTCTACGACCGCAGCACTTTCGGTCCGGCCGGCATGACCACGGCCGCCCTCACCCCCGATACCAGTATCTCGCCGAACGGCGTGATCGGCTACGAGGGCAATGAGACCACAGGCTATTTCGAGGCGACCAACCGGATCTACTGGGCGGGGGATGCCGGTATTTCGGCGACGCTTGACGACATGCTCGCCTGGGAGCGCTTCATCGATCGTACGCGTGACGACGAAGCCGGCCTCTACCGCAGGCTTTCCGCGCCGCAGACCTATGCGGACGGGCGGGCAGCAACTTACGGCTTCGGCCTTGCCCACGAACGGATCGGCGACGTCGCGATCACCGGCCATGGCGGCGCCTTGCGCGGCTTCCGCAGCCGTCGCCTTCATGCGGCCAGTGAGCGCCTCTCGATCGTCGTGATGTTCAACCACGAGGCCGACGCCCATGCCGCGGCGACGGCACTGATGAAGGTCGCGCTCGGTCACCGCGATGCCAAGGCGGCAGCCGGCGACTGGAATAGCGAACAGTTCGGCACCTATCTCGAACCGGAGACCGGCCTGGCGCTGTCGACGCGGCCGTTGGGATCGGGGTGGCTTGAACTGCGCTTCGCGACGGCAGGAGAATCGCTGCAGATCGCAGCGGACGCTATCGCCCGCTCCGGATCGGTTTCGTTGACGCCGAACGGCACCGGCCTGCACATGGAGCGTGAGCGCGAGAACCTGCAGACGACGGCCGAGAGGGTTGCCGGCAAGGCAAAGCCTGACATAGCCGGTCGTTACCACTCCGCAGAACTCGACGCCGATATCGAAATCGTTTCCACCAACGGCATCTTCTTTGCCGGTTTTAATGGCATGCTCGGCAAGGGTGCGATGCATGCGCTGCGGCCGTTTGCCGATGATGTCTGGCTGCTCAGCTGCAAGCGCTCGATGGACGCGCCGGCGCCCGGCGACTGGACCGTACGGATCCACCGCAACGGACAGGGCGCCGTTTCCGGCCTGACGATCGGATGCTGGCTTGCCCGGCAGATCGACTATATCAAGGTCGACTGAACGACGGTTCCGAGGCTTCGCGACAGGCGCCGGCAGCCAGAGATAGATGGAGACGACCCGAAGTGAGGCAGAAACGGCCGGCAGCAGGACGAGGCGAAGGCACTGGACGCATGACCGGCGACATCGGCAAGCGCGTAACCATCGCCCGTGCCCTTTCCAAGCTTGGCTACTGCTCGCGGACGCAGGCGGAAAAGCTGGTGCTTGAGGGCCGAGTCAGCATCGGCGGCCGCAAGACCACCGATCTAGCCCAATGGGTCGATATCGAAAAAGACCGCATCGCCGTCGACGGCAAGGCCGTTCTGGCGGAAGACAAGATCTACCTGATGCTCAACAAACCGCGTGGCCTGGTGACGACACGGCACGACCCGGAGGGGCGCCCGACCGTCTTTGATTGCCTGAGCGAGAGCGATGCACAGTTCCTCTCGCCGGTCGGTCGGCTGGACAAGGCGAGCGAGGGCCTGCTGCTCTTCACCAACGACACCGTGCTCGCCCAGCGCCTGCTCGACCCGGAAACCCATCTCGGCAAGGTCTATCATGTCCAGGTACCGGGCGAGATCGGCGACGCCAAGCTCCGGTCGATGGTCGACGGCGTCGACGAGGGCGGCGAGCATTTGCGCGCTGCGCGCGCCGGACAGTTAAGAGGCGGCGAGAAGAACAGCTGGATCGAGGTCGAGCTGCACGAAGGGCGCAATCGCCAGATCCGCCGCATGCTCGACGTCCTCGGCTTCGAGGTGCTGCGGCTCGTGCGCGTCTCGATCGGCGACATCGCGCTCGGAAAGCTTGCGAAAGGCGCGACGCGTCCGCTGACAACAGACGAAGTGCAGTATCTGAGGCAGCGTACGGGACAGCAATAGCCGCCGAACGGCCGTTCGCGGGCAGCGTCGCCACGACCGCGGTGATCCGCGGCGCCCGCAATGGGTGGAAATCCACCCACCAAGCGAGCCTCTTGTTTCCGAATCCACCCAAAACCAGACAACCGTCGGCAGAAATGCACGGCAACGCACGGCGAACCCGTTGTCTGTGCTAAGATTGCCTCTGCAAATGGGTCAACCAGAATCGGCATGGGAGGAGCCTTGCCGGCTGGTCGATATTTCATCCGGGAGGAAAAGATGAAAACCCTGAATGCGCTTCTTGGCGCCGTTGCCGCGCTGTCCCTGTTTGCCGCTTCCGCCAATGCGCAGACCTATCCCGAACGCTCGATCACCATGGTCGTTCCGTTCTCGGCCGGCGGCCCGACGGATACCGTCGCACGCCTCGTCGCCGAATCCATGTCGAAGGATCTCGGCCAGCAGATCATCGTCGAAAACGTCGGCGGCGCCGGCGGCACTTTGGGCGCCGGTCGCGTTGCCCAGGCCGATCCGGATGGCTACACGGTACTGCTCCACCATATCGGCATGGCAACCAGCGCCACGCTCTACCGCAAGCTCGCCTATGACACGCTGAACGCGTTCGAGTATGTCGGTCTCGTCACCGAAGTGCCGATGACGATCGTCGCGCGCAAGGATCTCGAGCCGACCGATCTCAAGGGCCTCGTCGAATACGCAAAGGCGAACAAGGACACGGTCACCGTTGCCAATGCCGGCATCGGCGCTGCCTCGCACCTCTGCGGCATGATGTTCATGAGCGCCATCGAAACGCCGCTGACCACCGTTCCCTACAAGGGCACCGGTCCGGCAATGACCGATCTGCTCGGCGGCCAGGTCGACATCATGTGCGACCAGACCACCAACACCACCAAGCAGATCCAGGGCGGCACGATCAAGGCCTATGCCGTCACTTCGCCTGAACGTCTCAAGGTCTTCCCGGACTTGCCGACGACAACGGAAGGCGGCCTTCCGGGGCTGCAGGTCGGCATCTGGCACGGTGTTTATACGCCGAAGGGCACGCCGGCCGAAGTCAACGAGCGGCTGTCGAAGTCGCTGCAGGTGGCTCTCAAGGATCCGAACGTCGTCGCCCGCTTCGGCGAACTCGGCACGGTACCGTCGAGCGAAGCCGATGCCACCCCGGCAGCGCTGAAGGCTAAGCTTGAAAGCGAAATCACCCGCTGGAAGCCGGTCATCGAAGCCGCCGGCCAGTACGCCGACTAAATTGAGACGCTGCCCGCCACGATTCTTAAGCCTACGCCGACTGGATCGTGGCGGGTTTGTCGCCTGAGGCAGGGCATACGGCATCGCCGGAGGGTAATCGCGCCGGCCGTCGGCTTCGGTTACACTTCAAGGTGTCATCCGATCGTCAGTCGCAAGACGTCACTGGCAACTGGCAGTCCGAGCTTGAGTTCGACCCTTCCCGGTCGGCGCTCAGCCAAAAAAAACCAAATGGGGACACGATGAAATCAATCTCCTTCGACACCACCAATGCGCTCTGTGGCGGCCTCCTGACGGCCGTCGGGCTGTTCTTCGCCTGGCAGGCCTTCAACCTCGAGCTCGGCACCGCCTTCCGCATGGGCCCGGGCTATTTCCCGCTGGTGCTCGCCGTCATCCTGACGCTTCTCGGTATCGTGATCCTCGTTCAGTCGACCCGGGTCCAGGGAGAGCCGATCGGGGCTATCGCCGTGCGCGGCATGTTGTTCATCCTTCCGGCACCGATCTTCTTCGGCCTGACGGTTCGTGGTCTGGGCTTCGTCCCCTCGCTGTTTTTTACGGCACTCATCGCCTGCTTTGCCTCCGGCCGCATGAAACCGTTGACCGCCATCGCCCTGTCGCTGGCGCTGACGGCTTTTTCGGTCGCGGTCTTCAGCTACGGCCTCGGCTTGCCCTTCCAGCGCTTCGGCCCCTGGACCCAGTACTAGGAGAGGGATGATGGATCTATTCAGCAATCTTGCACTCGGATTCACCACGGCCGCCTCGCCGGAAAACCTGCTCTTCTGCCTGATCGGCGTTCTGCTCGGCACGCTGATCGGCGTGCTGCCCGGCATCGGCGCAACGGCGACCATCGCCATGCTGCTGCCGATCACCTTTCAGCTGGAGCCGGTCTCCTCGCTGATCATGCTCGCCGGTATCTATTACGGCGCACAGTACGGCGGCTCGACCACGGCCATCCTCATCAACATGCCAGGCGAATCCTCGTCTGCCGTCACCGCGATCGACGGTTACCAGATGGCCCGCAAAGGCCGGGCCGGTGCCGCACTGGCAATCGCCGCGCTCGGCTCGTTCTTCGCCGGTACGGTCTCGACCTTCCTGGTCGCGGTGTTCGCCCCGCCCCTGACCGAGATCGCGCTGAAGTTCGGCGCGGCAGAATATTTCTCGCTGATGATCGTCGGCCTGGTGTCGTCGGTCGCGCTGGCACACGGATCGATCGTCAAGGCCTTGGCGATGGTAGCGCTCGGCCTCTTGCTCGGCCTCGTCGGCACCGACATCTACACCGGCACGCCACGCTTCACCCTGGGGATCCGGGAATATTCGGACGGCCTGAACTTCGTCGCCCTGGCGGTCGGCGTCTTCGGCATCGCCGAAATCCTGCGCAACCTCGAAAACGAGCGCACGCGCGAAGTGCTGATGGCCAAGGTCACGGACCTGATGCCGACGCGCGACGACTTCAAGCGCATGGTCGGCCCGGTTCTGCGCGGCACCGCGATCGGCTCGGCGCTGGGCATTCTGCCCGGCGGCGGCGCCATCCTCGCGGCCTTCGCCTCCTATACCGTCGAAAAGCGCGTCTCCGACCGACCGGAAGAATTCGGCCACGGCGCCATCGCCGGCGTCGCCGGCCCGGAAAGCGCCAACAACGCCGGTGCCCAGACCTCGTTCATCCCGCTCTTGACGCTCGGCATCCCGGCAAACCCGGTCATGGCACTGATGATCGGCGCGATGATCATCCAGGGCATCGTACCCGGGCCCAACGTTGCAGCAGAACAGCCGGCGCTCTTCTGGGGCATCATCGCCTCGATGTGGATCGGCAACCTGATGCTGGTGGTGCTGAACCTGCCGCTGATCGGGCTGTGGGTGCGGCTGTTGAAGATCCCGTATTATGTGCTCTTCCCGATCATCATGGCGTTCTGCTCGATCGGCGTCTACAGCGTCAACTCCAACGTCTACGACCTCTATGCCGTCGCCTTCTTCGGCCTCGTCGGCTACCTGCTCTTGAAGCTGCGCTGCGAACCGGCTCCGCTCCTGCTCGGTTTCGTGCTTGGTCCGTTGCTGGAAGAAAACCTGCGGCGGGCGATGATCCTGTCGCGCGGCGATCCGACCACCTTCGTTACGCGGCCGATCAGCGCGATCCTGCTGTTGATCGCAGCCATGGTGCTGGTGGTGGTGTTCCTGCCGAGCGTCAAGGCCAAGCGCGAGGAGGTTTTCGTCGAGGAAGAATGATAGACGGGATGCGGCATTCTGCCCCTGCGCGGTTTGCCACATTGAGGTTTGTCAATAACGTCGCCTATCCCTGAGCCATCAGATTGGCACAGGGATAGGCAAACCGAATGAAGCCTTGCACGAGGATCAGAATGCAGCAGGTCATGCGCATGTTTTGCGCAATAGCCGTGCTGCTTCTCGGCTTCGCGCACCCGGCGCCCGCAGGGGCAACAGCGCTTTCCGCGACGGAGCGGGCACAGTTCGCGCTGCCCGACGGTTCCCTGCCCGACCTCTGCCTGCCCACAGCCGCCGACGACGACGGCAACGGCAAACAACTCTCCCACAGTCACTTCTGCGGCGCCTGCCGCGTCTTCTGGGCCCACTTGCCGGCACCTGCCGATTCTTTGCACTCGATCGCGCGCAAGAGTGAAAAAGTGCTGCCGCCGGAACAGCCGATTGCATCCGCGAGGTCACAGCTCCCGCCCAATGCCAGCCCACGCGGGCCGCCAGCATCGAGCTCCCACGCCTGAGCCCCTGTCACGACCGATCGTGACTGACCGCTGATGTCTGATCTCCGACGCGTCGCTCAGCGACGATGCCGACGAGATCGCAATACGGATCGCCACCATGCCCGATACGATCACTTTCGCGGAAACAACACTTCCGCCCCCGCCAACGGCGGCCTTTTCGACGACCAAGCTCTCCCCCAACCGGCAGCGACTGGTAGGAGAGCACGCCACTCTGCTCTTCCAGGGAGGGCGAAACCGCCAACTCTATCGCGTCGTCGACGGCTGTGTCGCGCTGTCGCAATTGCTCGACGACGGCCGTCGCCAGATCACCGACGTGCTCGGCCCGGGACGGCTCTTCGGCTTCACCCATGACGGCCGCAATATCGCCACCGCCGAAACATTGACCTTCGCCCGGATAGAGACGCTCGCCGCCAGCCAGGTCGAAGACGGCGACCACGGGCCGGCTGTCGCCGCCGAACTTAAGGCGACGCTGCACCGGATGCAGGCACACGCAACCCTGCTCGGACGTAAGACAGCGACGGAGAAGGTTGCCACGGCGCTCATCGATCTTGCCGACCAGTTCGCATGGCGCGGTCGCGCCGGAAGCGCCGCCCGGTTCAGCTTCAACCTCTATCTCTCGCGTGCCGACCTGGCTGACTGGCTGGGCCTGACGGTCGAGACCGTCAGCCGCTGCCTCAACCGTTTCAAGCGCGATCGCCTGATCGACTTCAACCATCCGAAGACGGTGCGCATCCTCGACGAGCAGCAATTGCGGACGATGGCAGGGCTTATGCGCAGGGACTGACCCTCGCACGAGTGCAGCGATCCCAACAGTTCACGGCGGGCTTGGCGTCCGCCCCGAAAGAAAGGTTTGAAAACAATGATTGCGAAAATAGTCTATCGCGTGCCGGTGTTCGGCTGGATGCTCAAGGAAGCGGCGCAGGGTTCCGGCACCGCCAAGGTGCTGTTTCTCATCAACTGTATGCTGATCTGGCTGCTGGCGATCATTGCCTTCGGCTATCCCGCCATCATCGTCCCGGCGCTGGTCCTGGTGCCGACGGTCTTCGTACTCCTGATCCTGATCACCACAGGCTAGCGGGCGCCGATCGCGTGAACCTGTGGCGCCTGCTTCCAGACCCAAATGCCGACACCGGATCATCGCTTAGACTTTTCCTCGGCGATTTCGCCAGCCAGCGTGATCAGATGGTTTTCGCACACCGCATTTACCAGCGCGTGAAGTACCTGCGTACGCTCAATTAGGAAGGAAAGCGCCTCTTCGCTTATCTGGTAATGGCTGGAATACCGCGCCTTCACATAGGCCTCATTGATTGTATTGAACCAGGCCGAGTAGCGCTGCCGGTCTTGTGGCCAGGCGTCTGCGAGTCGACGGTCCAGATCTTCTGCAAAACCGCGCAGGGAACGCAGGTTGTGGGTTGGCGGACCATAATTCCTTTAGAACAAGAAGCACGGTTGAGTAGGCGTGCTCGATCGCCTGATGCAATTCGAATGCGGCATGGTTGGGGCGACCGCCCTTCCAATGAAATTCAGCACCTATCACGAACCCTTCTGCGTGCGGAAAACGGCTCTCGAAGTGCCCGTGGGCGATCCTGAACTGCTGTTCAAGACTGATAGGCCTCGGTTCCACCAGCGGCTCGTTATCGAGCTCGTAAAGGACAATGCCTTGCTGGCGAATGTCGCAGAAGAAGTCCTTTCCGCGCCTGAACTCCTCGTTCACCTCACGGCGAGAGTGCACGATGAAGGACACTTGCATGCCCTTCAGGATGCGGTCGTTAAGAAGCCGGTCCGCAGCGTTGTTCCAATACGCGGTGAAATCCGTCAGCTTTCGATTGTTGACGATCACCAGCAGGTCGTAATCGGAGCGATAGCCCTTGCCGATGTGCTCCTCATCCACCCAATCGCCGCGCGCATAGGAACCAAATAGGATCACCTTGAGGATCCGGCCTTTTTTCTTGAATTCCGCCTCGCCTCCCGCCAAGGCGTCCGCGAACTCCTCGCGCAGGATCTCCATCGCTCGGGTAAGCTGCTGCCGCTTCGGCTCGGGCAAGTGATCGAGGCTGGATTTCATCATTTTTGGAAAGAACTTTCGCTTCGCGGGCGATAGGCCCACCCGATTTTAGCCGGTCAAACGGAGTGCGCAACCCAGACGGGTCGAGTTCCCCCCTTCATCAACAAACAGTCAGTCCTTCGCGTGGGGATCCGTCGGTCGAGTTGATGATAACTTGCCCAAAGGTCCCGGCGAATTCAACGAAGCAACCGTAACGATTTCTTCGCAATAGCTTCACAATCGGCGGCCTAGAGCGCTTATACTCGCGCGCGTGTTCCAATCGATACATGGCCTTTATCAACCAAAGACAGCGACTGCTGATTTGACGATGATCCCACCATCCGGACTTCTGCGCAGTTGACGGCCGGTAGCGGCGCGAAAGACTTGCAGCAATTGCAGCGCCGGCGGCACTCGTGACCAAAGGGTTTTCATGCGCTCCTTGCCATTTCGGCTTTTTCGCACAGCCTGGCCAGTCACAATGCGCTGCGACCAGCGGAAACCGATCTCGTGGAAATACAGGTCGGCGTGCTGCGGGCTGATATGATGAAAGACGCCGGCAATTGTGCGACGGACGCGGGAATTGAAACCCTCGACCGAATTGACATGGACGGCGTCGCGAACGTATTCGCGGCTGGAATGCTTCACGGTGTCATGCCTGGCATAGTTCTCGCCAAGGGCTATGAACGCTGCCGCCTCATCGCTCATCAAGTAGGCGTCGGGGTCGATCTGCGCTTCGGCCGCGCGCGCCGCTGCACGTAGCGAAAGACCAGTCACCACCGCAGCACGCGCGTCACCGGCCGGAGTGCCGGGTGTGACGTCATCTGGTCGCTGCACGATCACCATGACAGGCGTCTTCTGGGTATTCGGTAGACCTTTTCGGCCTCGTCCAGGCGGTGGATCGTCCGGATTTATTCTCGGTCGCCCACCGAGATGAAAATGGTCGATCTCCACCGTGCCATCGAGCATGTGCTCGCGCGCCGCCATGAGACGCAGCGCGTGTCCCATCCGCCAGGCCGTGGGTTGGCTCACTCCCAGAGCCTCGGCCAGGCGCACCGAGGACAAACCTTTATCCGACTGCAGCATAAGCCACATGCCCTTCAGCCAGAGGCTCAAAGGTAGTTTTGTGGAATGCAGAGGCGTGTGGGTCGTCACCGTGAACTGGAACCGGCAATTGCCGCTGGAACATTGATAGAGACCCGGACGCGCACGCCGCTTGCCCATATCGCGCCCGGCTATCGCGATCGAGCGCTTGTAACCACAGGCAGGGCAAACTCTCCCAGCCGGCCAAACCATGCTTTCCAGCAATCGCCGACACTGCTCCTCATCGCGAAAGGCCACGATCATATCTTCCGCGGTCCGAATGTTGGTAAGCGCTGCAAGCATCGTTTCCGACATTCTCATCTCCCTCGGATCATGCCCGAAGAATCGCATGGCAAACCTTGGATAGCAAGGATATTGCTGTCTTTGGTTGATAAAGGCCCGATACATTTATGCGA
This sequence comes from Ensifer sp. NM-2, assembly GCF_003024455.1. NCBI lineage: Bacteria > Pseudomonadati > Pseudomonadota > Alphaproteobacteria > Hyphomicrobiales > Rhizobiaceae > Ensifer > Ensifer sp. NM-2. The sequence goes on along the minus strand of NZ_PVZR01000028.1, from coordinate 2,551 downwards.
TCCTAGGGGTACAAAAAGAGAACGCCACCTGTGCAAGGCCAGCGTGGCGTGAAGACAGACTACCGGCACTGCCCCTATCGGTTCTTCCAGGATCAGCGAGCGCGCCATTGTCCGCAATATACTGCGCTCATACATCGAATATCGTCTAACGGATTGCTGGGCTCCAGGTTCGGGGCGATGGCGCATTCGCCCGATCGTGAAGGCACCGGCACGGAAATCCAGGGCGACAGCTGCAACTGGCCGAACGTCGAGCTTGCTTCGATTCCCTGTACCGCCTCCCTGGCCGAACTGGACATGCAGTTTTACTGGCGGGACGAGAACGGTGGCCGGATGCTTACGCTTAGCGTTGTGAACAGGTGCTTGCGGATCCGGCAGTGCAGTGACCACCTACCGTTATGGTGTTGTTCGCTGTCCTTAAATTGTTGCGCCGCGATGGCCAACGTTGAACGTCGCAGAAGTCGCGCGCCAAGTGACGGTCGATCCGGAGGAGAAGCAAGAGGCTAAACTACTGCGTCTCCCAGAGCACGATTGTTTTCGGCTGTAGCTACGAATATTGTCGGCTCTTCACGGTAGGCAGCAGCCAATGAGGCAAGGTTTTGACAGGCACACCACGGATCGCATTCTTCGGCCCGACGAATGTTTTGAACGCACATTTGCTCCACAGTGCCTCGCGGGCAGGCATTAGGCTTACGGCCGTTGATAGCAGTGCTGCGATCAGCGACGGATCCTCAGATGAAGGATTTGAGTATCTGGTGTTCGCACCTCGATTTTTTTCCGACAGGTCCGTAATTGCCGAACAATCCGGAGCACAGCTAGAGACTGTATTTGAAGAGGTTTTTTGGAGCTTCTGGCGTTTCGTAAAGGAGTACATGCCTCGTCTCCGCGAGGGCGGAAGGCTCGTTGTTCTTTTGCCCAATGAAGTTGCCCTTGAGGTTCCCGGCCGCTCGGCCGCCGCCTCGGCAACGGCCGCGACCAGAGCCATGTTGAAAGGGCTCTCTCTTGAGCTCGAAGACGGCGGGATTTCAGTCGTGACCATCCTTTTGTCGACACAGGACTGCCTCGCGATGGAGGTGAACGCTTCAGCCATTGGCGACGAGGACGATCAAAAGCGTCGCCTGGAGAACATCGCTGATGCAATGCTTGAAGTGCTTTCCAGCACGACGCCATACAATTGCGTCTATTTGTAGCCGAACGGCCGAGAGGCCTGAGGCGAGCAGACGAGACACTCCGCTCTGCCCGCAGTGCGGAGCCTACTCTTAAGGTGTGGGCGTCGCAGTGAGCCTTTCCAGCTTCTGCAGCGCCGGTGCGCTCAGTGCACGTGCAACGGCTCCAGCAAGCTCAGCGTCGCCCGTTTGAATTGCGCGAATGATAGCAGCGTGAGCTTTCTGATCTGGTTCAGGCACCCAACCAACGAGAGTCGATTGGATCGTTTCTAGAATAGCGGAGCTGAAGAAATCGTAGAGTTCGATCAATGCCCGATTGCCTGAAGCTTCGACAACCGACTTATGGAACGCCACGTCGCGACGGACAAATGCTTCAGCTCCACCATCCGCCACCGTTCCACGCGCAGCCAGGAGCTCGGCCATATGGTCCAAGTCGCACTGCGTGTGTCGCAAGGCCGCCAGTCGTGCGGCCTCCACATCTAGTGCAGTGCGCGCTTCCCACAAATCCCGAAGTCCCGAACTCTTGATGCGGACGAGCGCTTGTGCCGACGTGAATGTCGAACGGACATAGGTGCCTGAACCTTGGCGCGTTTCAAGCAGCCCCTGTGAAACCAGCGCTTTTACCGCCTCGCGGACGGTTCCCCGACTGACACACAGCAAACCACAAAGATCCGATTCGTTCGGAATGCGCTCGCCGATAGTCCAACGCCCATCGGCTATGGCATAGCGCAGGCTCTCTGCGGCGCTGTCTGTCAAGTTTGTTCTTGTAGCAGGCTGCATTCAATCCCCCCTCAGTGACAGAGCCCTCTACGCGGGTCTCGCTTCGTGCGGTCGCCTCCCTTCGACGGCCGCATATAAATTCAGATACCGCATTGCAAATCATACTAACATATATACGATAGAACCATTATAGACTGCCAAGGGAGGAGAACCGAAGTGTGGACCTATTTGTCAGAACTCGAAACGGGCGTCGCCGTTATCTCAGTGATCATGCTTTTCGCAGGAATACTGACGCCATGGCTGGTTAAGGAATGCCTAGCCGACCAAGATCATCAGGGCGGAGGAGACTTCCTGATGATACACGCCTAGCCGCATTGCGGCGCGGGTCATCTTTCAAGCTTGCAGAGCAATCGAGTATATCAAGGCATATTCATGGCAAAGATCAAGGTCGCCAATCCGGTCGTCGAACTCGACGGCGATGAGATGACCCGCATCATCTGGCAGTTCATCAAGGACAAGCTGATCCATCCCTACCTCGACATCGATCTTGAGTATTATGACCTCGGCATGGAAAACCGCGACGCCACCGACGACCAGGTGACGATCGATGCAGCCAACGCCATCAAGAAGCACGGCGTCGGCGTCAAGTGCGCCACGATCACCCCGGA
>NZ_PVZR01000027.1:0-91100 GCF_003024455.1 Ensifer sp. NM-2 | reverse complement strand
GACATGTCTTCGATCATGCGCTCACGAAGCGCGCTACCGGATGGATTAGGAACGACGGTCATCGGATGCTCCTCTCAAGCTGAAGGTTGACCCCTTCATGCTCGGAGGACTCCGGCCGTTCGTCACCTCTGATCGATCAAAGCCTCACCGATGCCTTCAACGAGGCACACGTCTCAAGGCCCGCGCCTTCCCTCCCGCGCGAGCGGGTTCGTTCTCTGGCGCAAAGCGGCCAACGCCGCATCGTGGTCGGTGGTGGCATTTGCTTATATATGAGGAGGGTCAACACAGAACTTTCGTCAGGGTGACATCTGGCACTCCGTGATTCATTGCGGCATCCATGGCCTGAGCCCGTTGCGCGACGCGGCTCGTTGCCAAGCCAAATCCAACTTATATACGGTCGCTGTTCGAGACAGCAGCACCAACATCCCGCTTGCGGGCGGACAAGGCTCAGGAGGGCGATACCATTCTATACGAGCGGCCTATTTTTGAGCCAAGCAAATGCTAGGTTCGTCCACCTGGATCCGCCAGGACTGATCGGGTCCTGGAAGACTGCAGAATTCAGTTTGGGTAACCGATCAGGCGGTCTTCATGACCGCTCCCTCGATAACGACGCCGGCATTGACGTATTTCCACAGCGCGACGAGCAGCTTTCGGGCGAGCGCGACGATGGTCGTCTTCTTGAGACGGCCGCCGTTCTGCTTGACCCGATCTCTAAACCACAAGGTGAGCACCGCCTGCGGTTGATGACGCACCCACAGCCAGGCCATCTGGATCATCGTCGTTCGTAACCTTGGATTACCGGATTTCGAAACCCCTTGATCGTGATCGACCGAGCCGCTCTGCCAAGGCGTCGGCGCGAGGCCGGCATAGGCGGCAACCTGTCGTCGATTGTCGAAGTGACGCGACAGCCCCTCCGACCAGAGCACGGCGGCAAACTCCGGCCCGATGCCTTTTAGGGTGAGCAGCATCGCCGGTGCTGGCGAGACGGCCTGTGTAGCAGCGAGCATGGCGTCGCGGGTGGCCTCGACAGCCTTGATCTGCTGGAGCAGCAGTTCCAGCCGATCGAGTTCGCGACCGATCTGCGCCTTCAAGTGTGCCGGCAGCGGACGGCCGTCGCCGGTCTTGCATTCCTCCAGTTGCTTGCGTCGATCGCGGCGCAGCGGCTCGTAGCCGGATACGCCCTGACTGAACAGCAGGCCCTTGATGCGGTTGACGTGCCGTATGCGCTCGTTAGTCAACGCTTGGCGCTCACGCGAAAGGCGGCGTCGATCCTCTTCCTCGGGTGTCGGCACCCGGACCATCGCACACACCCGCGGTTCGCCCCGCTGATAAGCGAGCAATGCGCGAACCAGCGCTTCGCCGTCGATCCTGTCTGTCTTCGCCCGCCGCCGACGGCGCGAGATTGCAATCGAGGCCGGATCGACCACATGGCTTTCGATCCCTTCGGCCTCCAATACGCGATGGATCCAGAAGCCGTCTAGCCCGGCCTCCTGGATGACAACGATCGGAAAACACCGCCCGGTTCGCGCCCGCGCCTTCCTCTTGAGTTCAGCAAAACGCCCCAGCATGCCGGCGACATCGCCGGCCGCCACCGCATGCTTAGACATCTTCTCGCCACCACTCGGCGACAGCGAGGTGATGAGCCATTTAGATTGACTGAGTTCCAACGAGACGAAGATTGCGCCAAGATCAGTCCGGATAGCGGCCGGCGCTTCGGATCGGTGAGCTGCAACGGGCATGCTTGCCTCCAAGGTAGGGTGTTTGTGGTTAAGCAACCTCACCTTGCCACGGCGCTGGTTGCTATCCACCCTCCTCATAGGATCTACCTAACTTCGCTGATGTCCCTAGCAAAGGCCAGTCTTTGCTAGTCTTTGCTAGTCGTTGCGCGCGGGGCGCGTATCAACCTTCTCGCCTAGCCCGCAGGATTGTACCAGATCGGCGACGTGTAAGCCCGCTCCTGCGACGTCATTGGCACTTCGGACGGCATGGTGACGCCGAAGTACTTCGCGTCGTAGGCCGTCCAGCGCGGCGTCGGAATTTCCAGCACTCTAGCGTAGTAGAAGGCGCGCTGGGCCGGGTCGAAGGCGGGGTCGGTCCAGACCGAGATCAATTCTGGCGCGCCGATGGTATTGGTCCAGGTGGCGTCGGCGACGTCAACCGTGTTTCCCACAGGCGGCAGCTTGCCGTCAGCGCCAGGCTTACGTTCTCCGGACCATGCGGCGTCATAGACTTGCTCGTGCAATTGCCCCGCCGCATCCATCCAGCCCTTGACGATCTGATAGCGGTCGAGGTTCGCGCCGATCGGGTCCTTCAGCGCAGCCACCAGAAACGTAGGAGCCTTTTTCCCTGCGGGCGGGGGCGGCAGGTCGCCTCCCATCGGAACACCCTTGGCGTATCCGACCGCTGCCGGGCTTCGCGTCTTGGCGTCCGCCTCGGCGAACTCCCATCCGCCAAACAGCCGAACCAGCATCCGCGGCCCAGTGGTGGCGTAGACCTCCTTACGCTTCATTGCGTCGAAGATGGCTTCACGCGTGTTCTCCATCGCCCAGACGGCAGCATAGCCGCTCGAAACGACTTCCCAGCCCATGACCTCCTTGTCGCCGAACTTGGCGATTGGGTGTGTCGCGCGGCCGGCGCTCGGTTCTGCCGCAGGGAGTTTGCCAAAGAAGTTGTTCTCTTCGACCGCGGCGAGCGACGTGTGGGAATCCGTCGATCCGATCAATCCATATTTGTACGGGTTCACGCCAAGCTCTTTATCGAGTTTCAGGCCGTTCTTGAGGGCCGAGCGCGCATACTCGAACTGCAGCATATCAGGAGTTTTCGCCGCACTCAGGTCGAGGTTGCCCATATCCCACCGCTCGAAGTTGGCGAACTCGTCAGTCGGCGACAGAGTAGGATGCGTCTCCCCGTCGCCTTTCATCTGGGTAACTTCCATCAGTGGCTCAAGGCTTGCGCGGGTGCGCGCATACTCCGCGGTGATAGGCTTTCCTCCGACGGGATTGATCAACGGGAACATCAGGCCGTTCGACAGATTACCGTTATGAGGGATGGCGAGCACGCTGCCGCCGGTCTTCGTCTGGTAGTTTTGGAGAGCCTTCCATAGGTCTTCCGGATTGTCGCTCTGCAAGGACGAGAATGGCAGGATCGGCTCCGTCTTTTCCGCGCCATCGCGGAAGACGACCACGCGATGCAAGTTGTTGCCGCCGGTGTTGGATGACCACTCATAGCCGATCAACGCAGTAAACGTGCCGGGATCGTTGTATTTATCCGCAGCCTGGACGTTCTTTTGCCATACCGACCGCGTCAGGTCGTCCGAACGAAGCGCAGCCGGCAAAGGCTTGCCTCCACCGCCGACGCTCGCCATGATTTCGTAGTAGACGTTCATCGCCTGGTCACCGCCGGCTGCCATCATCTGGTTCCAGCGTTTCAGTTCAGGATCATTCATCAAGGTCGGGTTTCCGGTCTTGATTTCGCCCAGCGTGCCCATGTTCTCGGCGTGATCGGACACGACCAGAAAATCAAGCGGGCGGCTCAATCGTGCATGCTGACCGGTCGAGGAGATGACTTCCTCGCCGCGTGCGAAGCGATAGGCTTCCTCCGGTCCGAGGGAGTTGCCGAAGGCGATGGCGTCGAACGACTGAGACGTGTGCAGGTGCGTATCGCCAAACAGCGGACGGGACGGGAACCTATTGCCGGCGTAAGGCGAATACCCCGGCTTCGGGAAGAGTGTGTCGACCATATTGGGATCGAGCGTCCCCTTATCTATGGTTTCCTGTGCCAGTGTGGGGTAACCAAATGCCGTGGTCGCAACCAAGGCCAATCCGGCCAAAGGCATCAAAACGCGCATGACATCCTCCCGATCGACGGTTAACTTCTCGCTCTCATCTTTCCTACTCAACGAACTGTAAGAACTTCACGGCTTGCGCTGCCCTACAGGAACATGGCGTCAAGCCGCTGGACGCACCAAAATGCCGCGACAATCCCGATCGCGTACGCCGAGGCAACGGCTGCCCCGCGCGGCATTGCGGCAAAGCGACGGACAACATGCGCCAGCGTCAGCAATGCTCCGATGAACGCCAGTTGCCCAAGTTCGACCCCGAAATTAAACGCCACCAATGCCAGCGGAATGTCGCCTTGCGGCAAGCCGATTTCGACAAGCGCGCCAGCGAAACCGAAACCATGCAGCAGCCCGAAGGCGAAGGCCACCATCCATGGACTGGTTATCGCAAGGCTGGTCTGGCCACGCTCCATGCGCACGATCTCTGCCGCCACCATGACGATGCTGATGGCGATCATCGCCTCGACTGGTCGCGATGGCAGTGTCACCCAGCCGAGCGTCGCGCAGGTCAACGTGATCGAGTGAGCAACGGTGAAGGCGGTAACCGCCTTCACCAGCTTGCGCCAGTCGCGCACGATCAGCATCAGAGCGGCGACGAAGAGCAGGTGATCGAAGCCAAACGCGATGTGCTCGATGCCCTGACGAACATAGGTGGTAAAGACGCCCCAGGTGCTTTGCGATGCGGGTATCAGCGCAGATGGCGCGCCGGGTGTCAGCCGAGCCGTCCAGGTGTTGCCATTGGCAAGAACCAGGTGGACCAGGGCGTCGGTCATGGTGTTCTGCAACCCGTCGATCAGCACCGTCTGGCCGGCGAGTGGCTCCAAGGTTCGGATGCGCCAGGTCTGTACCATCGCATCGCCGGTCGGATGCGAGACGACCGGGGTCATCATCTCGATCCTGCCGGAGAACAAGGCTTTCAGCGCCAGCCGCGCATTGCCCTGCATGGGCGTCTTGAAGAGTACGCGCAACTCGTTCGGCGCTTCTTCCCGGATGCTGAGGTAGGCAGGGCGCACTTCATGGGCGAAGGCGGCCAACGAGAACAGCATGGCAGCCACCGTAAGTGCAACCAGCCAGACCAACCTGGCTGCGGAGCAAACCTCTCGCTCGAACACGGATGGGCGGGGTCGCCCGCTCATTTCGCAGCCGCCTTCGACGCGAGCTCGGAACCCAGAGTCGCGCTCACGCCGTCATCCAGTTCGACTCCATACTTCCTGCGAAGCTCGGCGAGATAATTGCGGGTAAGTTCGGCTTGCTTCGCGCTGCGCCACTCGGCGAGGACAGCGTCGCGCGCCGTTTCGAAAGGTTTCGGAGTTGCCGACGCGCGCTGTGTGACAAACACCAGATGGAAGCCATAGCCGGATTTCACCGGTCCGCTCCACCCGCCCGGTTGAAGTGCCAGGACGTCGTGCGCGAAATCGGCACCGAACATGGCCGAAATAGCCGCTGCGTCTGCATCGTCGAAGCTGTTCCCGAGGAGCAGCCGGTCGCCTGCCGCCGGCTCGACGTCGCCGCCGTTCAATTTGGCGAGCGCCGCCTTGGCGTCTGCCGCAGCGTCAACGCGGCGCTCGGGACTGAAGTAGGCCTGCTTGAACGACAACTTGCCAGGCGTCTCGAAGCGCGACGAGTTGGCGGCGTAGAATTTCCGCAGTTCCGCCTCAGTCGGCTCAGCCAGTTGGGCGGTGTCCTCAATCATGAATTTGAGTTTTTGCGCCAGGCGGCGGCGGATGATGGTGTCATCCTGATCGAGGCCCATCTCCTTGGCCTCGCGTGCCAGAAGCCTTTCGTTCAGGAGACCGTCGACCATTCCCTTCAACTCGCCGGCGGTCGGATCACGTAACCATTGGCTCGACCACGTCTGCCTCAGCCATCGGATGTCGCCCTCGCCGATGCGGACAGGTTCAGCCCCGTCCTCAGCCCGCTTGTCATGCAGCCATGAGTAGCCGCAAAACACGAGCGCGCCGGCGACGGCGAAATGCAGTAGAGGTTCTCTGAGCAACTTCATACAGCCATCTCCGTGTTCCTTCCGGTGAGTGGCAGAGAAGAAAATTCAAAGTCACAAGGTCAGTGCAGTTCCTCTATTCGGCCAACGTCCGCCACCTTTTTTCCAGGGCGGTGCCGATGACATTTATGCGCCCGGAACGGCATAATCTGCAATATGTATTCGAGGTGATGTTTACGTCACTTCGCATGGCTTTATCCCGCTTGCATAGTGTATATCCCTATCGCGCACTGCGGTTTAACTTGCGGATGCCTGTCGGCTTTCTTTGTCGGTAGAAATGATTGTCCTTACCCCCGATAAGCTTTGTGATTCTGGGTGATATATACTAGTTGCAATCAGTTGGTTTGCAATCCAGGACTGAAGAAAGCGCGCTCGACGGCGAACATCCAACTTCACATGACGCTCCCTAGCGTCCGCAAACCCCCACCAATCCGGACTTTCGAGGCGTTTCTGCCGCGGGGCAGCTTCGGCCCCAACTGCGGCGCTGATGTCGGCGTGCTCAGGCGTAGCGAACGAGAAACTCTTCGGCCGTCAGCTCGCGGAAATCGTCGAGCGCCTTGCGCAGGCGCTGATGGTCCCAATCCCACCAGGCAAGGCTGTCCATCCGTTCGCCGATACCGGCATTGAACCGATCGCGGATGAGCTTTGCCGGCACGCCGCCGACGATCGTATAGGGTGCCACGTCCTTGGAGACGACAGCGCCGGCTCCGATCACCGCACCGTTGCCGACATTGACGCCTGGCAGCACCGTCGCACCGTGACCGATCCAGACGTCATGGCCGATCGTCACCCGGTTCGACCGGCGCCAGGCGAAAAGATCGTGATCGACTTCGGTATCGTCCCAGTAGTTCGGAGCGCGATAGGTGAAGTGATGCAGCGTTGCGCGCCAGGTCGGATGGTTGGTGGCGTTGATGCGCACCGCGGCAGCGATATTGACGAATTTGCCGACCGTCGCGCACCAGATCGAGCCGTCCTGCATGATGTAGGAGTAGTCGCCGAACTCGACCTCTTCCAGGCGCGAGCGCTCCTGGATTTCGGTGTAGCGGCCGAGCGTCGAGTTGTTGACGCTCGCGGTCGGGTGGATGAAAGGCTCAAGACCGAGTTTATGGCTCATGCGGCTGCCTTTCGCGGTGAGAAGGCCGATACGTCGAGAATGCGGTCAGCCACCGCGTCGCGGACTTCCTCATCGTGGAAGATGCCGATCAATGCCGTTCCCTTCGCCTTCTTCTCGGCGATCATCTCGACGACCACCGCACGGTTTTTCGCGTCCAGCGAAGCCGTCGGTTCGTCGAGAAGCAGGATCTTGTGGTCGGTGATGAAGCCGCGGGCGATGTTGACGCGCTGCTGCTCGCCGCCGGAGAACGTGGCTGGCGGCAACGACCATAGTTCTTTCGGCAGGTTGAGCTTAGACAGAAGCTCGGCGGCCCGTGCGCGGGAATCTTCCATGGCGACGCCACGCGCCTGCAGCGGCTCGGCGACGATATCGAGCGCCGAGACACGCGGCACGACGCGCAGGAACTGGCTGACATATCCGAGCGTTGCGCGCCGGACTTCAAGCACGGTGCGCGGTTCGGCAGTGGCGAGGTTCACCAGCTTGCCGTCGTGCTCCATCAGGATCTGGCCCTCATCGACGCCGTAATTGCCGTAGAGCATTTTCAGGATAGAGCTTTTGCCGACGCCTGAGGGGCCGCCAAGGACGACGCATTCGCCTGATTTGACCGAGAAGGAGACGTTGGCGACGACAGGCAGGCGCACGCCGTCGCGCAGGTGCATGGTGAAGCTCTTTGCGACTTCGGAAACAACAAGGGGCGTAGCCATGATTCTTACTTTCCTTTGCGCATGATCTTGATCGAAAACCGATTTTTACTTTTCGGGATCATGCGTCATACCTGCAGGATGGAGGAGACGAGGAGCTGGGTATAGGGCTCGCGCGGATCGTCGAGCACGCGGTCGGTTAGCCCCTGCTCGATGACGGCGCCGTCCTTCATCACCATCATGCGGTGCGACAAAAGCCGTGCGACAGCGAGATCGTGGGTGACGATGATGGCGGCAAGGCCAAGATCGTGCACAAGCCCGCGCACGAGATCGAGCAGGCGAGCCTGCACCGAAACGTCAAGGCCGCCGGTCGGCTCGTCCATGAAGACGAGGCGAGGGGAGGTGACGAGATTGCGGGCAATCTGCAGGCGCTGGCGCATGCCGCCCGAAAAGGCGCGGGGCTGGTCGTCGATGCGGTCGATGCCGATCTCGACGCGTTCCAGCCAGTCGCTGGCGGCGGCACGGATGTTGCCATAGTGCCGGTCGCCAACGGCCATCAGGCGCTCGCCGACATTGGCACCGGCCGAGACCGTCATTCTGAGGCCATCGGCCGGGTTCTGGTGGACGAAGCCCCAGTCGGTGCGCATCAGGAAGCGTCGCTCGGCCTCGCCCATGCGGGCGAGATCCCGATACTGGCCGTCGCGCATATGGTATTCGACGATGCCGGATGTCGGCATCAACCGGGTAGAAAGGCAGGACAGAAGCGTCGTCTTGCCCGAGCCGGATTCTCCGACGATCGCCAGCACTTCGCCGGGGAAGAGGTCGAAGGAGACGTTCCGGCACCCGATGCGGCTTCCGTAGAATTTCGAGACGTCGTTGACTTTCAGAAGCGGTACGGCACTCATTCTGCGGCCTCCTGGCGGGCAAGCATGTGTCCAGCATGGCCGCAGTCGCGGCGGTCTTCGCAATGGTCGGTGTCGGAGCAGACGAACATGCGTCCGCCCTTGTCGTCGAGCACCACTTCGTCGAGATAGACGTTCTCGGCGCCGCAGAGGGCGCAGGGCTTGTCGAACTTCTGCACTTCGAACGGGTGATCGTCGAAATCGAGGCTGACGACCTCGGTATAGGGCGGAACCGCATAGATGCGCTTTTCACGGCCGGCGCCGAAAAGCTGGAGCGCTTCCGACATGTGCATCTTCGGATTGTCGAACTTCGGCGTCGGCGAGGGATCCATGACGTAGCGACCCTCGACCTTCACCGGATAGGCATAGGTGGTGGCGATATGGCCGTTGCGGGCAATGTCCTCATAGAGCTTCACATGCATCAACCCGTATTCTTCGAGCGCGTGCATCTTGCGGGTCTCGGTCTCACGCGGCTCGAGGAAGCGCAGGGGCTCCGGGATCGGTACCTGGTAGACCAGCGTCTGGCCCTCCCTGAGGCCTTCCTCGGGAATGCGGTGGCGCGTCTGAATGATGGTTGCTTCCTTAGTCTTCGTCGTCACTGCGACATCGGCGACCTTCTGGAAGAAGGCGCGGATCGACACGGCGTTGGTGGTGTCGTCGGCACCCTGGTCGATGACCTTCAGCACGTCCTTCGGTCCGAGGATCGACGCGGTAACCTGCACGCCGCCGGTGCCCCAGCCGTAGGGCATCGGCATTTCGCGCGAGGCGAAGGGAACCTGGTAACCTGGGATGGCGATCGCCTTCAGAATGGCGCGGCGGATCATCCGCTTGGTTTGCTCGTCCAGATATGCAAAGTTGTAGGTGGCAAGGTCGGTCATTCGGCGGCCTCCTTCATGCCGTCCTGGCCGCCGGGGCGGGCAGCGTCATAGTCGCGGCGCATGCGCCGAACGAGGTCGAGTTCAGCCTGGAAATCGACATAGTGCGGCAGCTTCAGGTGTTCGACGAAACCGGTCGCCTGCACGTTGTCCGCATGAGAAATCACGAATTCCTGGTCCTGCGCCGGCGCAACGATGTCTTCGCTGAATTCGTCGGTGCGCAACGCGCGGTCGACGAGTGACATCGACATGGCCTTGCGTTCGCTTTGGCCGAAGACGAGGCCGTAGCCGCGGGTGAACTGCGGCGGCTGTTTCGCCGATCCCATGAACTGGTTGACCATCTGGCACTCGGTGACGCGGATGACGCCGAGGGAGACGGCAAAGCCGAGCTCGGGCAGGTCCAGTTCGACTTCGACTTCGCCGATGCGGACTTCGCCGACGAAGGGATGCGTGCGGCCATAGCCGCGCTGGGTCGAGTAGGCGAGCGCCAGCAGAAAGCCCTCGTCGCCGCGTGCCAGGGCCTGCAGGCGCAGGTCGCGGGCCATTGGAAATTCCATCGGCTCGCGGGTGAGGTCGCCCATGACATGGCCTTCGGGCATGCGGCCGTCGCCTTCGATCAGCCCTTCGCCGTCGAGAATGTCGGAGACGCGCATCACATGTTCGCCAGGCTCCTTGACGGCCGGCTCCTCGACCGCTGCGTCGTCGATCAACGAGGGGTCGAGCAGACGATGGGTGTAGTCGAAGGTTGGGCCCAGCAATTGTCCGCCGGGCAGGTCCTTGTAGGTGGCCGAGACGCGGCGCTCGACCTTCATGGTCGCGGTATCGACCGGCTCGGAATAGCCGAAGCGCGGCAGCGTCGTGCGGTAGGCGCGCAGGATGAAGATCGCCTCGATCATGTCACCGCGCGCCTGGCGCACGGCAAGGGCTGCGAGCTCACGGTCGTAAAGCGAGGCTTCGGCCATGACGCGATCGACGGCAAGGCCGAGCTGTTCGACGACCTGCTGGATGGTGATCGACGGTAGGGCGCGGTCGCCGCGGCGCCGATCGGCAAGGAGGCGATGGGCGTTGGCAATGGCGGCTTCGCCGCCCTTCACTGCAACATACATGGGTTAAACCTCCTGGCGAACGAGTCGGGTGGTGCGCGGCAGGCAAAGAACGCTGTCGCCTGATGTCAGCACGAGGTCGATGCCGCGCGGGAAAATCGCGCGGTTGGCGCTCCAAAAGTCGAGGAAGACTTCAGGCAGGCCACGCACCGCAATGGTGATGTCGTCCTTGATACCAGGTCCGCGGGCGGTCAGCGGTTCGCCGCCGGTCAGCGCCTCAATCTCGATGACGAGCGTAGTCGAGCGATCCGGGTATTCCTGCGTGCCGAGCGAAAACTGGTCGAAGCCCGGAACCGGCGCGCCCTTCTCGACAAAGGCAAAGCGTGCATCGGTTTTGGTGTCCGTCACCGGTGCGCCGGTGTGGAACGCGATCCACTGCGGTACTGCGGATTTGCCAAGGGCGGGCGTGAGCCAGACTGCCGTGTCGTGATCGCACAGCGTCAAGGCGACGGCTCCGGCAGCCGCACCCATTGGCGCCGGCGGGATGCTCGACGCCTCCAGGCGGATGATCTGCCCCGGGCGGGCAAAGCCGTCCATCAGGCTCTTGAATACGGATTGGGCGGAAAACACCGGGTCGGCGAAGGCGCCGGCATAGATTTGCGATTGGCTGGCCATCAGTCGTCTCCGCGAACCATGGTGAAAAAGTCGACGCGGGTCGCGGCGGTTTCCTCTGCGCTGCGGCGGTCCTCCGCCTCGATGCGCGAAGCAATTGCGCGGTGAAGCGCCTCGACGGCCGGGCGGTCGGCTTCACGCTGGAAGAGCGCATCGAAGATTGCAGCAAGGCGGGCGCGCTGCTTGTCAGTGCCCAGCAACTGGCCATGGCCGATTTCGCCGGTCGAAAGCCGGATCGTCGCGCGCGATACGGTTGCCTCGCCCAGATTGAAGGCATCGCCGCCGCCGCCGATGCGGCCGCGAACCATGACCAAGCCCGTTTCCGGTCCGCGCACGGGCGACACATCAGGCTTGTCGGCAAGTGCCTCCCAGGCGGTCATGAGTTCTTCCGAAGACGCGCGGGCCAGCAGCCGCATGCCTTCCTTGCGCGCCATCTCCGGCGGACTTTCCTGTTTCAGCTTCGCATCCATCATTTTCACCTCAAATGTCTATTGATCTAGACAAGTGCACATCTTATACTTTTCCTTAGCGTCCGCAAATGACAGGCTTGTGACATGGCAATGCGAAAAGTGGTTGAACGGCAGACAGGGGTCGCACTCTGGCGGCAGATCGCAGACCGGATCCGGCTGGCGATCAGCAATGGCGACTACGACGCTGCCGGCATGGTGCCGCCCGAAACGGTGCTTGCGGGCGAGTTTGGCGTCAACAGGCACACCGTCAGGAGTGCACTGGCAGCCCTTGCCGAGGAAGGGTTGGTTCGTGCCGTCCAGGGCCGCGGTACGATGATCGAGCGCAAGGAGAGGGTGAGCTATCCAATCTCGCGTCGCACCCGCTTCTCGCAGGGTCTCGGCCGGCAGGTGAAGGAGATCGGCACCCGCCTGCTCGGCCATGCCGAACTGAAGGCATTTGGCGACATTGCCTCGGCACTGGGTATCGCGCCGGGTGAACCTGTGATCGAATTGCGCACCGTCAGCAGCGGCGATGGCCGTCCGCTCTCCGTTTCGTCAAGTTACTATCCCGCCGCCCGGTTTCCCCGCATGGCGGAAGAGTTCGAGCAACGGCATTCCGTAACCAAAGCGTTTGCCGCCCACGGCCTTGACGACTACGTGCGCGTTTCGACCGAGATCGTCGCCCGCCATGCCGACAGCGACGAACTCTCGATGCTGAAACTCTCGGCTGGTGCGATCGTGCTGGAGGCGCAGTCGGTCAATGCGGACCTCGACGGCAAGCCCGTGGAGTATTCCCGCAGCTGTTTTGCCGCCGACCGAATGAAATTGCGGATCGAAACGTAATCTTCCGGGTTGCGTTAATTCGTTTTTGCCTGCAAAAGTTGATCTTCGTGCCCAGTCGACCAATAGGAAATGTCTGAACGGATTGGTGGAGACGAGCTTCGGTGAGCGGACGTGTAGGCTTACTGGTTTTGATCGGTACTTTGCTGCTGGCGGCGCAATCCGTGCGGGCGGACGATAGCGGAATCTCTGGGCTCTGGCGCGAAGTGGGCGCGACGCTCATACGCTGCCAAGGCTGCCTCAGCGTTGTTCGGCACGGCACTGTCCTTACCGTTGTCAGCGAAGCGGGCTGGTCGGCAGTTGTGACTGCCAACAGTTACGTCCCGACATCCTACGCCAGCGGAACTGGGCGATGGCGGCCTAACATCGGCGCCAAACAGGCGGATGAACCGTTTGAGGTGCATCTCTCCCTCGCAGACAGTCGGCTGGTCGTCGTCCTGATGAAGGAGAGCGACCACGGTGCGTCCCCCCATGTCAAGGTCAACTACGAGAGGCGGCTGCCCGCCTTAGACAAGAGTTTTGGAAAGGTCCGCAAGATCAAGATAAGTGAAGAATGATCTAGGCGGTGCCTGCCGTAGTGCGATGGGGGCTGCTGAAAAGCCTGAGAACTTTGATTTCTCGGCCAAGCCATACTATCTTGCGGTTGCAGGAGCGATCAAACCTGGGCGGAGGTGCGATGTCGATCGCGCGACGGTCGAAATTGAAGCGGCGTCTTCTGGCGATGCTCGTGACGGGCATCGGAGGCATGGCGGCTGCGGCCGCCTCCTTCGCAACCGCAGTCTATCAGGCGGCCAATCCCGCTCCCGTTGAGCTTGCCAGGATCGGCGAGCCAATCGACACAGGTCGTTGGGTTATCACGATAAACAATGCCTCGATGGCGGAAGTTCCCCCTACGGGAACCAAGCCAGTCGACCCCAAGCGGTTCCTGACGGTCGACCTTGAACTCGACAATCGCTCGGCCGCGACAAGCAATGCGTTCATGCAGCTCGTCTCGATCGAGACGCAGATGTCGGTCCAACTTCCAGAGCCGGTCTACTACCTCGCCCGTGACAAATGGATCGCGAGCGCGATCAACCCTGGCATGCCGGAGAAACTCATCGCTGTTTGGGAATGGCCGGAGGGTTTGCCGAACCCGAAGGCGCTGCGCTTTTCGGTCGCCAAGCAGATCTACAAACCGCGCGACAATCTCTATGGCGCGCCCGGATGGTTTGATGACGGCAAGGCCGCCATCGTCGAATTGGCCGTAAGCGGGCAAACGGACGAGGCAGTGCGATGATCGCCGGGTTGCGTACAATCCTGTTGCTCGGACTTGGCGCTCTCGTGCTCTACGCCATGCAGCACAACACGCCGGGCTATGGCGATATCACGTCGCCGATTGCGATCCGTGGCAAAGCGGGCGAGCGGGTGGAAAGCCATGCCTTTGCCTATGGTGCCGCGAATGTGCATCTGGCGCGGGCGGTCAAGACCGAGAGCTTCGGACGGGTGCGCGACTATTCAAGCTCGGGTGTCTGGTTGGTCATCGAAGGTGCAGCGGTTGCCAAGAAAGAGAGCCTTACGTTGCTATCAGCGGAATGGTTGTCGCCAAGCGGAATCCGCTATGCCCTTAGTCAACGCTTCTCGACCATGCATGGCTATCTGCCGACGGAGCGACTGGAGCCGGGCTTGCCCAAGCCGGTGCTCGTAGCATTCGAGTTGCCCGAGACGGCGATCAGCGGCGGTCGTCTGCTCATCGCGCGCTCTGGTCTGACCCCTCTCGGCGAAGAACTTTGGATCGCGCTCGACCAGAAGGCACCACTGGAAATCAAACCATCGATCACGCTTGCGCGCGGCAGCGGCAGCATGCCGTGGACGCTGGCTGCAAAATGACGAGAGGCAGGTCATGAGCGAAAGACGCCTGTTCTGGACCTGCCTCGTGGCACTCGTCGCCGTGCTGCCATTGGCGATAGTGGTCCACGCCTGGGATAGTTTGCGTGAGATGCCTTTGTTTTCCGGTAAGCGCGACATCATCGTCGAAAGCGGTGTGGTCCAGCCCTATGCGGGCGGGCAATGGAAGCTTGCGGATCTGAAACGACTGCCCGGTCCATCTAATGACGCGCGCGTTGTTCTGGCGGAATTCGAGAGCGAACCGAAAGATCTGGCAATGCTGGCTGAGAGTGCGTGCCGCGTTCGGCTGGTGGATGCGGAGGGGCGGCGCTTCGAGCCCTTGATGCTGACGGAACCAATCGTGCGCGAGATGTATCCCGAAGTGGCGGATCGCCCGCGCTGTTCGAGCCTCGCTTTTGCAAATGCCGGAAACGGCGGCACAGTCAGAATGGCGGAAAGTTTTATGGTGCCGGCCAAGGCAAGCGATCTTTCGCTCGTGGTCGAGGTTCTGGGAGCAGGCGACGGCGCGCTCGTATTCAAATGGAAGCGTGGTTAGTGGATAGAATCTGACGCCTGGTATCCGGGATGACGTGATCAGGTTGGGACCTACGTTCCTGCCTAATCACGCAACGCGCCCGACAGGTTCGCGTCGACGCGTCAGGCCCGCATTGGGTCGAACTTCCCCTTTGGTCGCTAGCCGAAGTTCGGACATCAGGTGCGACGATAGGATTGCACGCCCGCAGCAATTCAAAGTGTTACAGCAACCTTTGCGCGTCTGATAAGATGCGCGGCGCTTCAGGGGCCACCGCAGGTGTTGCCTGCGAAATGGCTCGTTCGAGTATGGCTGCCAGCAGCGAGATGCGCATGGCATCGAGCAAGATGCCGCCGTCGAGATCGCTGGGACTGCCGATGAAGACGACCAGGATGCTGGATACAAACTCCCAGGTCGCGAACTCTTCGACGCCGAGCAGGCGCGTTGTTGCAAACCAGAGCCAGGCCCCAAGCCAACCGATCAGGCGATAGGCGACGATGAAGGTGAGCAAGGTTGCAAGCCCTGCGCCGAGTGTCAGCTTCAGGCAGGTCCAGACCGGCCCATAACGCGAGCGATAGTCGCTGACGAAGTGTTCGAGAAAATCGATGAGCCATTTGCGCCAGCTCCGTGCACTGGTCCGTGCCGGCATGGTGCGGGGACCGACCGCGGAAAGTTCATAGCCGTTGATGATTGCCGCCATCACCAGCCAGACCATCGGCAAGAGGGCGTAGAAGAACAGGCTCTGCGCCTGTGTCAGCCAGTCGGGCTCGCGAAATTCGACGGGTATGAAGTTCTCCGCGGCATAGGCAACGCCGATCAGTTGCAAGCTGTTGCCCCAATCAAGAGTGCTCAGCAGTTTTCCGGCGCCGAGCCAGGTGATGAATTCATCCTTCCAGATCGAAAGCCCGTAAAGACCGATAAAGATCCAGCTCGCGTCGGCTGCAACGATCAGCAAGCGCCAAGTTGGCGCTTCGCTCTTTTTGCTCATTTGCTTGGCGGCCCAACGTACCACCCAGCAAATAGCGATGGACAGAAGCAGGCCGCGTGAACTGAGAATGTTAAAGAAATCGGCCTTCCCGCCGAAAGCGACCTTGTCGAGTGCCAGCCGGGAATATTCACGCACCGTGTTGCCGAGGAAGCCCCACGCCGCGTAATAGGCGAAGAACGGCAAAATCGCTGCGGCGGTTGCGGCCAGCAAGCGCCGATCGTTGCTGCCGGATTTGCCTGACGAGACCGGCACGCTCTTCGTCTGCCGGAGCGACTCCAGCGCGGGCAATCCGGGACGCAGGGCTAGAAACATCAGGACGACGATGATGAGCTTGGCAAGGACGACGAGCGACAGCACCACCATGCCGCCGAGCGGGTGGCGCAAACCTACCTCCACTGCGGCACGCAGCAGCAGGTCTCGCACGATATAGCCTGCCGCCCCGATCAGGAGCAGTTGCGGCCAAAAGCGGGCAAGCAAACGTCCCATGAGGCCAATGGGACCGAGCGCATCTGCTATCGACGTCATGACCAGAACATAAGTGCACTTTGGCCAGAGCACAACCGCGCGGCGCACCAAGCCAAGATCGAGGCATAAGAAAGGGCGGCAAGCGGGGCGGTAAGCCCCAGGCGATGATCGATGCGATGCCCGACAGGAAGCCGCATCGCTCCTTTTGAGGAAATGGGGCAATGCGCCGCATTTCCGACGCGTTTTTGCCGCATCACCAAAGGCTGCATCAGGATCCACGCATTGGGAATTCTCCAGGGAGAATGGAAATGGCGACGTGGCGACCCGATCCTTCTTTTTATCCTTCACCACGCATGGCGGCCAAGGCTCCTAAGGAAACCTTAGCCTATGTCGCAGCCTTCGATCCTGAGCGGGCGAGGCCGGATGCGATCGCCGTGGTCGATGTCGACCCGACGTCACCGAGCTATTCGCAAATCGTTGCACAGGTCGATATGCCGAACGTTGGCGACGAGCTCCATCATTTCGGCTGGAACGCCTGCTCCTCCTGTCTTTGCCCCAATGCGCCGCACCCGCATGTCGAGCGTCGCTATCTCGTAGTCCCGGGTTTGAGATCCTCGCGGCTCCACATCATCGACACCAAGCCGGACCCGCGCAATCCGAAGATCATCCGCGTGATCGAGCCTTCCGAAATTGCCGAAAAGGCGAACTATTCGCGGTTGCACACCATCCATTGCGGCCCCGAGGGCATCTACGTCAACGCGCTCGCCGACCGCGACGGTAATGCGCCCGGCGGCATCTTCTTGCTGGATCACGAGAGTTTCGACGTGCTCGGCCAATGGGAAATGGATCGTGGACCGCAGAAGCTCGCCTATGACTTCTGGTGGCATCTCGGTCACGACACGCTGATTACCAGCGAATGGGGCACGCCCGATACCTTCGAGAACGGGCTGGTTCCGGAAGTGTTGCTCGGTTCGAAATACGGCCGCAGGCTGCACTTCTGGGATCTGCACAAGCGCAAGCACCTGCAAGAGATCGACTTCGGCGAGGAGCACCAGCTCGTCTTTGAACTGCGCCCGGCCCACGATCCGACCAAGGCCTATGGCTTCGTCGGCTGTGTCATCAGCCTCAAGGATCTCTCGGCGTCGATCTGGACCTGGTATCGTGACGGAGATCAATGGGCGGTCAAGAAGGTGATAGAAATCCCGGCAGAGCCCGCCGATCCGGATCTCCTGCCGCCCGTGCTCAAGGGCTTCGGCGCGGTCGCACCGCTCGTCACGGACATCGACCTGTCGATGGACGATCGGTTCCTCTATGTTTCCTGCTGGGGCACCGGTGACATGATCCAGTATGATGTTTCCGACCCATTCGCGCCGAAGGAGACGGGCCGAGTGCGCATCGGTGGGATCGTCTCACGTGCGACCCATCCGAAGGCTGCAAACGGAGCGTTGAGCGGCGGGCCGCAGATGGTGGAGATCAGCCGGGACGGCAAGCGGGTCTATTTCACCAATTCGCTCTATGGCGCAATCGACCCGCAATTCTATCCCGACGGTATCGACGGGTGGATGGTCAAGCTGGATGTCAATGAGGGCGGCGGAATCGCGTTTGACGAGAGTTTCTTCGTCGATTGGCCGAAAGGCCATCGCCCGCATCAGGTTCGCCTGGAAGGCGGGGACTGCTCGTCCGATTCCTACTGTTATCCGTAAGGAGGGTGCGGGCGTGCGGCCCTACCATGGCGAATGACGACCTTCTGGCCATGGCTTTCGCTTGCCGGCCTCGGCGCCTTTCACGGTCTCAATCCGGCGATGGGCTGGCTCTTCGCCGTGGCGCTGGGGCTTCACCGCCAGAGCCGGCGGACCGTCTGGTTGTCCCTTGTTCCCATTGCGATTGGCCATGCGATTTCCATCGCGACCGTGTTGGTGGTGGTCATCGCATTCGGCGCAGCCCTGGATCTGGACAGCTTCAGGCTTGCCGCTGCCTCGCTCATACTTGGCCTTGCCGCCTACGGCGCCGTTTACGGACACCGCCAACGCGTCAGAGTGGGAATGCGAACCGGCATGGGCGGCCTTGCGTTCTGGTCCTTCCTGATGGCAACGAGCCACGGGGCGGGGTTGATGCTGGTGCCCGCAGTGTTCAGCATCTGTCTCGCCGATCGCTCTGGCGACCTCGCAATGCCGATGGCGAGCTCCCTCCCGGTCGCGCTTGCCGCCCTTGCGGTGCATAGCGGCGCCATGCTCGCGGTCATCGCGGCGGTCGCGCTCGCCGTCTTCGAGTGGCTGGGCCTTGCGGCCCTGCGCTCAGCGTGGATCAACTTCGATCGTCTCTGGACATTGGCGCTCGGCGCGACCGGCATCGCGCTTCTTGTCCAATGAACGGCCGATGCCGCCATTGCGGTTCTTCTCCCGCATCCGCTCTCACTCATTCTATCCGATCACGTTTATTTCCTGTCAGTTCCTCTTGCCTCTGGGCTCTCACGTAGTCGATATAGCCGCGAACATCTGCGGCGGGTTCGGAGTAGGCGTTGCCGAGCGATTTCTCGATCGCCGCCATATAGGTTGCCGCCCAGGCCGGCAGGGAATAGTCGATTACCGCGAGGAACTCGAGCGTCGCTGCAAGCCTCATGTCGGCAATCGACGGTTTGGTGCCACCGATGAAGGGTTTCTCGCCCATATAGAACGTGTGGAAGACTTCGAGCGGTTCGGCCAGCGCATCCGCAGCTTGCTTGCGCGCATGCTCCTTGGTGGCGGCGTCTGCATCACTATAGCCGACTTCGCCCGGATATTGTGGGAACTTGAGCACCGGATAAGTGGCGCGCGCGAGATAGGGATAGAAGGTGCCGATCAGGTAGAACATAGCGCTGTCGATCATTGCGCGCGCCTCGGGATCCTTCGGATAAAAGTCGTTGAGCCCGTGCTTGTTGCAGAGATACTGCATGATCGCGCAGCTTTCCCACAGTGCGCCCTTGGGCAAATCCGCCGTTTCGATCATCGGCGTCAGGTGCGAAGGCGCCCTCGCCAGATACTCGGCCGAGCGCGTAAGCCCATAAACGTCATGCTCGCTGAAATCGAGACCTGCGGCGCGAACGAACACGCGGGCCGTCAGGTTGTTGACGCTGGGCTTGATGACATTGAGTTTGATTGCAGACACGAGTGTTCCTCCCTTTTCGCGGGGGTGCTCAGTACGGATTCCTGGGCACCCGATCGGTTGACAATGAAGGCCGGGTCCGCTCGACCAGGGCCTCGATGGCATCGGCGAGATGCTCCTCGGCGATGGCGTATTCGCTGCGGGCGACGCGAATCCGGTGCGCTTCCATCAGGACCTCGGCATGAGTATGGCCGGCCGGCGGTTCGAACCGATAGGACGCAAGCTCAATCAACAGGCCAAGCGGGTCCTCGAAATAGATCGAATCCATAAAGCCGCGATCCTTGACGCCGCTATGGCGGATCTCCCGCTCGTTGAGACGGTCGACCGCTTGCTGGAACGTCGCGCGCGAGACGGCGAAAGCGATGTGATGCACGCAGCCGATATCCGTCGATGTCCGATCGGGATCGGGCTTGCGGGCCTCGTCGGTGAAGACGGTGATCAGGCGGCCATCGCCCGGATCGAAATAAAGATGGCTTTCCGCCGCCCTGTCGAGGTTCGGTTGCTCGAAGATGAAGGGCATGCCGAGCACGCCCTCCCAGAAGTCGATCGACGTCTGGCGGTTCGCGCCGACGAGCGTGATGTGATGGACCCCTTGCGATTGAAGTTTGCGCATTGCCGTCCTCCCGCAGATCGAACCCCGGCGGAAAAACGGTCCTTGGACAATTGTGCGCGCCGCTCGGGTTCCAGACAGCAATGTTACACCCGTTTCGACTTCGGCTCTTGCTTGTCGAACACCGGAGCGGACTGGATGGACTGCTATTGTGCGCAGTCGCGCCCGTCCTTTGAAGAAGGCACCGGTGGAATCCCGGTGCGGTCAGGCTTCAAATGTTTCGCCGCTTGCCTTCGATCAGGTCGAGCACCGCGCGGGCGGCATCAAGGACGTTCGTGCCGGGGCCGAAGACGGCGGACACGCCGTTATCCATCAGATACTCGTAATCCTGCCGCGGGATGACGCCGCCGCAGATGACGATGATATCCTCGCCGCCGCGCTTTTTCAGCGCATCGGCAAGCTGCGGCATCAGGGTCTTGTGGCCGGCGGCAAGCGATGACACGCCGATGACGTTGACCTTGCTGGCAAGCGCCATGTCGGCCGCCTCTTCGGGGGTCTGGAACAGCGGGCCGGCCAGAACGTCGAAGCCGATATCGCCAAAGGCCGAAGCGATCACCTTGGCCCCCCGGTCGTGGCCATCTTGGCCGAGCTTTGCCACCATGATCTTCGGCTTGCGGCCGAGCTTGTCCGAGACCTCGCCCAGCCGTTCGGTGAGCACGGCCAGTTCGGGCTCACCCTCGTAGGCCTTGCCATAGATCTTGCTGACGACCTTGGGCGTTGCGGCATGGTCGCCGAAGGCCGCGCGCATCGCGTCAGAGATCTCGCCGACGGTTGCCCGGGCACGGGCCGCCTCGACCGCGGCGGTCAACAGATTGCCGTCGCCGGTGCGGGCAAATTCGGTAATAGTGGCCAGTGTCTTTGCCACATCCTGCGAGTTGCGCCGACGCTTGGTTTCCTCGATCCGGCGGATCTGGGCGGCACGCACGGCGGTATTGTCGATCTCCAGGATGTCGATCGGCTCTTCGTTGTCGAGACGGTATTTGTTGACGCCGACGATCACTTCTTCGCCCTTGTCGACCGCCGCCTGCCGGCGGGTGGCCGCCTCTTCAATCAGCCGTTTCGGCAGTCCGGCATTGACCGCCTCGGTCATGCCGCCCATCGCCTCGATCTCTTCGATCAGCGCCCAGGCTTTTTCCGCCAGCTCGTTGGTGAGGCTCTCGACGTAATAGGAGCCCGCCAGCGGATCGACGACCTTGGTGACGCCCGTCTCATGTTGCAGGATCAGCTGGGTATTGCGGGCGATGCGCGCCGAAAACTCGGTCGGCAGCGCAATCGCCTCGTCGAAGGAATTGGTGTGCAGCGACTGGGTGCCGCCAAGGGCTGCCGACATCGCCTCGAAGGCGGTGCGGATGATGTTGTTGTACGGATCCTGCTCCTGCAGCGAGACGCCCGATGTCTGGCAATGGGTGCGCAGCATCAGTGACGACGGCTTCTTCGGCTCGAACTCCGTCATGATCCGCGTCCACAGCAGCCGTGCTGCCCGAAGCTTGGCGGCCTCCATGAAGAAGTTCATGCCGATGGCGAAGAAGAAGGAGAGGCGACCGGCGAACTCGTCGACGTTCAGGCCCTTGGCAAGGGCGGCGCGCACGTATTCGCGGCCATCGGCGAGCGTGAAGGCGAGCTCCTGCACCAGCGTCGCGCCCGCCTCCTGCATGTGATAGCCCGAGATCGAGATCGAGTTGAACTTCGGCATCTCCTTTGCCGTATACTCGATGATATCGGCAACGATGCGCATCGAGGGTTCCGGAGGGTAGATATAGGTGTTGCGGACCATGAACTCCTTGAGGATGTCGTTCTGGATGGTCCCCGACAGCTTGTCGCGTGAAACGCCCTGTTCCTCGCCGGCGACGATGAAGGAGGCGAGGATCGGGATCACAGCACCGTTCATGGTCATCGACACCGACATTTCCTCCAGCGGAATGCCATCGAACAGGATCTTCATGTCCTCGACGCTGTCGATCGCCACCCCCGCCTTGCCGACATCGCCCTCGACGCGCGGATGATCGCTGTCGTAACCGCGGTGGGTGGCAAGATCGAATGCAACCGAAAGGCCCTTCTGACCGGCGGCGAGGTTCTTGCGATAAAAGGCGTTCGAGGCTTCTGCCGTCGAGAATCCCGCATATTGCCGGATCGTCCAGGGTCGGCCGGCATACATCGTCGCGCGCGGGCCGCGCAGGAATGGCGCGAAGCCGGGCAATGAGCCGAGATGGCCGATGCCATCGAGATCGTCAGCGGTATATAGCGGCTTGACCGCGATGCCTTCCGGCGTCTGCCAGGTAAGATTTTCCGGCGCCATCTTGAGTTCGCGCTCGGCGAGGTTTTCCCAATCTTTCACGGTCTTATCGCTCATCGGTAACTCCTTGGCCCAAAGGGCACCTTTCGGACCTCATCCCAGTGCCTGTCACAGGGATCCAGTCACGCGAAGTTCTTCGCGTGAAGAAATGATCTCGTGCACCGCGCACGCGGCGCTGCTGGATTCCTGCGACAAGCACAGGAATGAGGGTGAGGACTTGATTGCTTGGCAACCATCATTCGAATTCCATGATCAATTCGTCGACCGCGAGGCTTGCGCCGGCGGTAACGGCCACGCGCTTGACGGTGGCGCGCTTCTCGGCGCGCAGGATGTTCTCCATCTTCATCGCCTCGACAATTGCCAGCGACTGGCCCGCTTCCACCGTGTCGCCGGCCTTGACCGAGACCGAGGTGATGACGCCGGGCATCGGGCAGAGCAGCATCCTGGAGGTGTCCGGCGGCAGCTTCTTCGGCATCAGTTTGGCAAGCTCGGCGACACGCGGGCTTCTAACCCGGGCAATCACGTCGATGCCGCGCCAGCGCAGCCGGATCGCGGTGCCCGTCAGTTCCACCTTCACGCTCATCGGCTGATTGTCGATGTTGAAGGTGGCGAGCGTGCGGCCCGGCGTCCAGTCGCCGGCGATCGAGGCGGACGTGCCGTCTTCAAAGCGGACATAGGCGCCATCGGCCGAAGCGCCTGACGTCAACGCAAAGTCCATGTCGGCAAGATTGACCACCCAATCGTAGCCGACGATGCGACGATGGTTGCCGATCGTGCCGGAAATCTGGCTGGCACGTTCCTGCAGGGTCTGGTTGATGGAAACGGCGATCGCCGCCAGCTTGCGCGCCGACGCTTCATCCGGCGTCACGCCATGGAAACCGTCGGTGAATTCCTCGGCGATGTAGGCGGTTGTCAGGCGGCCGTCGCGAAAGCGCTGTTGCTGCATCACGGCGGACAGGAACGGCAGGTTGTGACCGATGCCTTCGACCTCGAACTGGTCGAGTGCTTCCGCCATGGCCTCGACGGCCGTCAGGCGGTCCGGTCCCCAGGTGCAGAGCTTGGCGATCATCGGATCATAATACATCGAGATTTCGCCGCCCTCGAAGACGCCGGTGTCGTTGCGCGTCACCGTGCCGTCGTCGTTTGCACCTTCCACAGGCGGGCGATAGCGCGTCAGCCGGCCAATCGAGGGCAGGAAGTTGCGATAGGGGTCTTCGGCATAGAGCCGGCTCTCAACCGCCCAACCGTTGAGCTTCACGTCCGCCTGACCGAAGGCAAGCTTTTCGCCGGCCGCGACGCGGATCATCTGCTCGACTAGATCAAGGCCGGTCACGAGTTCGGTGACTGGGTGTTCCACCTGCAGGCGGGTGTTCATCTCGAGGAAATAAAAGTTGCGATTGCCATCGACGATGAACTCGACCGTGCCGGCCGAATGATAGCCGACGGCCTTTGACAGTGCCACGGCCTGTTCGCCCATGGCCTTGCGGGTGGCGGCATCCAGGAACGGCGAGGGGGCTTCCTCGATGACCTTCTGGTTGCGGCGCTGGATCGAGCATTCGCGCTCGCCGAGATAGAGCGTGTTGCCGTGCTTGTCGCCGAGCACCTGGATTTCGATATGGCGCGGTTCGGTGACGAATTTTTCGATGAAAATCCGGTCGTCGCCGAACGAGTTCTTCGCCTCGTTCTTGGAGGACTGGAAGCCTTCGCGTGCTTCCTGGTCGTTCCAGGCGATGCGCATGCCCTTGCCGCCGCCGCCGGCCGACGCCTTGATCATCACGGGATAGCCGATCGATCCGGAGATCTTCACGGCCTCATCGGCATCCGCAATCAAGCCCATGTGACCGGGAACGGTGGAGACGCCGGCTTCGGCCGCAAGCTTCTTCGAGGTGATCTTGTCGCCCATCGCCCGGATTGCGCCAACCGGCGGGCCGATGAAGGCAACGCCTTCCTTTTCGAGCGCTTCGGCGAAGGCGGCATTTTCCGACAGGAAGCCGTAGCCGGGATGAACCGCATCGGCGCCGGTCTTGCGGATAGCATAGATAATCTTGTCGATGACGATATAGGACTGCGCCGAGGGCGAGGGGCCGATATGCACGGCCTCATCCGCCATGCGCACATGCATGGCATCGCGATCGGCGTCGGAATAGACGGCGACGGTGGCGATGCCGAGTTTCTTCGCGGTTCTGATGACGCGGCAGGCGATTTCGCCACGGTTGGCGATGAGGATCTTCTTGAACATGCGTTTCTCTTTCAAATCCTTGGTGTCGCGTCAGCGTTTGAATTTGCGCCGATAGGGCAGGAGCGCAATCGACGATGCCGCAACGGCGCCGCCGAAGAGCAGCGCAAACGGCACGACAACCATGGCCGTGGCGAGGATGGGGCTGGTGGAGCGGGCGATATGGGTGCCGACCGCGCCGATGTTGAGCCAGATCAGCACGCCAGCGACGGTCGCGCCGGTCGCAAGGCCATAGAGCGCGTTGACGGCCAGGTAGCGCAGCATCTCGCGATGGTCGCGGCGGGCCTCTTCCGGTGTCATGATGCGTTCGCGTTCCGGCTCCATGATTGCCTCCATCACAACGGGATCGTGTCATGCTTGCGCCAGCGGACATCGACCTGCTTGTTGCGAAGCGAGGCAAAGGCGCGGGCGATGCGGCGGCGCGAAGAGTGCGGCATGATCACTTCATCGATGAAACCACGTTCTGCGGCGACGAACGGATTGGCGAAGCGCTCTTCGTATTCCTTCGTACGCGCCGCGATCTTCTCGGCGTCGCCGAGTTCGGAGCGGTAGAGGATTTCGGTCGCGCCCTTGGCGCCCATCACCGCGATCTCGGCGGTCGGCCAGGCATAGTTGACGTCGGCGCCGATATGCTTGGAGGCCATGACGTCATAGGCGCCGCCATAGGCCTTGCGCGTGATCAGCGTCACCATCGGTACGGTTGCCTGACTGTAGGCGAAAAGCAGTTTGGCGCCATGCTTGATGACGCCGCCATATTCCTGGGCGGTGCCCGGCAGGAAGCCCGGCACATCGACGAGGGTCAGGATCGGGATCGAGAAGGCGTCACAGAACCGGACGAAGCGGGCCGCCTTGCGCGAACTATCTATATCGAGGCAGCCGGCAAGGACCATCGGCTGGTTTGCGACGACGCCGACGGTCTGGCCTTCCATCCGAATGAAGCCGGTGATGATGTTGCGCGCGAAACTCTGCTGCAGCTCGAAGAAATCGCCCTCGTCGGCAAGCGCAAGGATGAGTTCCTTCATATCGTAGGGTTTTGCCGCGCTGTCGGGGATGAGACTGTCCAGCCTGCGTTCCAGCCGCGACGGATCATCGTGGAATGGCCGGACCGGTGGCTTCTCGCGATTGTTGAGCGGCAGGAAATCGAAGAGCAGGCGTACATGCTCAAGCGTCTCGATGTCGTTTTCGTAGGCCGCGTCGGCGACGGAGGATTTTTTCGTGTGCGTGCCGGCGCCGCCAAGCTCTTCGGCGGTGACGATTTCGTTGGTGACGGTCTTCACCACGTCGGGGCCGGTGACGAACATGTAGGATGAGTCACGCACCATGAAGATGAAGTCGGTCATCGCTGGCGAATAGACGGCGCCGCCAGCGCAAGGGCCCATGATCACCGAGATCTGCGGGATAACGCCCGATGCCTCGGCATTGCGGCGAAAGACCTCGGCATAACCTGCAAGTGAGGCGACGCCTTCCTGGATGCGCGCACCGCCTGAATCGTTGAGGCCGATGACCGGCGCGCCGTTCCTGACTGCCATATCCATGATCTTGCAGATCTTCTGCGCGTGGGTTTCCGACAGCGAGCCGCCGAGAACCGTGAAGTCCTGGGAGAACACATAGACCTGCCGGCCGTTGATCGTGCCCCAGCCGGTGACGACACCGTCGCCGGCCACCTTCTGGCTGTCCATGCCGAAGTCGACGCAGCGATGCGTGACATACATGTCGTATTCTTCAAAGGAATCTTCATCGAGCAGAACCTCGATGCGCTCGCGTGCCGTCAGCTTGCCTTTGCCGTGCTGGGCGTCGATGCGCCGCTGGCCGCCGCCGGCTCTTGCCTCCGCCCGGCGAGCTTCGACCTGTTCAAGTATGGCGCGCATAATTCCCTCCCGGTTTTTCCGTGATTGTGCAGAGGCGTTTGTCGCTTCGCAATAGCCTCGAAGGACGGATGGTAAAACGCCCGTTCATGTGCAAATGTGAAATAGAGAATATTGCGAAATGTAAATTGCAAAGTTGCGAACATGGCGATCGGCAAACTCTATATCGGCCGCAAGGTCAGGGAACTTCGGGATGCAAACCGGGCGACGCAGGGACAGTTCGCCGAGCGCATCGGCATCTCCACCAGCTACCTCAATCAGATAGAGAACAACCAGCGGCCCGTATCGGCTTCCGTTCTTCTGGCACTTGCCGAAAAGTTTCAGATCGATATCGCCGAACTTTCGACCGGGGAGGGCGACAGGCTGCTGTCTGCCCTGTCGGAAGCCTTGAGCGATCCGCTGTTCGAGACCTATTCGCCGAGCCTGCAGGAATTGAAGCTGATCACCCAGAATGCGCCGGGGCTAGCGCATGCGCTGATCAGTTGTCACCAGGCCTATCGCCGCAACAGCGAGCAACTGGCCAGCATCGACGATACCATCGGCCGCGGCGGGTCTTCCGTGGAGACGACGCCCTATGAAGAAGTTCGCGACTTCTTCCACTTCGTCGACAACTATATCCACGACATCGACGTTCTCGCCGAGCGACTTGCAGGCGAACTCGGGCTCGGTGAGGGCGACAACCATGCAGCATTGGCCGCCTATCTCGAGCAGCGCCACGGCGTGCGTGTCTTGCGGGGTGCGGCCGGCGACGAGGCGATCCGGCGGTACGATCCGCGTGCCCGTCTGTTGACGCTGAACCCCTATGCCCCGGCCGCGACACGCGATTTCCAGATTGCACTGCAGATCGCTCAACTGCACGCCCGAGAAGAGATCGACCGGGTGGCCGGCGGCGCCGGTTTCCGCACGGAGGAAGCCTACGAGATCTGTCGCATTGGGCTGCAAAACTATTTCGCCGGTGCGCTGATCCTGCCTTACCAGGCCTTTCACAAGGCGGCGCGCGAGCTCCGGCACGACGTCGAGCTGCTGGCGGCGCGTTTTGGTGCGTCGCTCGAGCAGGTCTGTCATCGCCTGTCGACGCTGCAGCGTCCGGGCCAGAAGGGCGTGCCGATCTTCTTTGCCCGTATCGATCGGGCCGGCAACATCACCAAGCGCCATAGTGCGGCCAAGCTGCAGTTTGCCCGTTTCGGTGCGGCATGTCCGCTCTGGAACGTGCATCAGGCGTTTGAGACGCCCGGCCGCATCATTCGTCAGCTCGCTGAGACGCCTGATGGTGTGCGCTATCTTTGCCTTGCAACGCAGATCACCAAGGGTGGTGGCGGCTTCCGCGCCGCACAGCCGCGTTACGCCTTGGCGCTCGGTTGCGAGATCTCCTACGCCGACGCCTTCGTCTACGCCGACGACCTCGATCTCGGCAACCGCGCGGCGTTCGATCCTATTGGCATATCCTGCCGCATCTGCGAGCGCACCAAATGCGCCAGCCGCGCCGTGCCGCCACTGAAGCGAAGGCTGATCGTCGACCATGACTTACGCGGCGCTCTGCCGTATCGTCTGAGTGAAAGCTAATGGACTTTTGCAGGGATCTGTTCGTTTTTGAACAGAACCTGTGAGAAGTTGCACCTGTGCCTGTACGGAATTTGGTGTAACTAGCCCCAATCGTTCAATATGCGGTCAGGGAGGACATGCATATGGATTTTCACCTGTCAGAGGAACAGGAAGCCATCCGCCAGATGGCACTCGACTTCGCTCGCGACGAATTGGCGCCTCACGCCATTGAGTGGGATCAGGAAAAGCATTTCCCGGTCGATAAGCTGCAGGCCGCAGCCGCCCTCGGCATGGCAGGCATCTATATCAGCGACGATGTCGGCGGCACCGGCCTGACGCGGCTCGATGCCGCAATCATCATCGAAGCTCTGGCAACCGGCTGCCCGGCGGTTGCCTCCTTCGTTTCCATTCACAACATGTGCGCCGGCATGATCGACCGCTATGGCACCGACGAGCAGCGCCATCGGCTGCTGCCGAAGCTGCTGACCATGGAGACGCTGGCGAGCTACTGCCTGACCGAGCCGGGATCCGGTTCGGATGCGGCAGCGCTCAAGACCAAGGCAGTCAAGGACGGTGACAGTTACGTGCTGACCGGCCAGAAGCAGTTCATCTCCGGTGCCGGTGTGTCCGGCCTCTATGTGATCATGGCGAGAACCGGCGAGGACGGGCCGAAGGGCATCTCCACCTTCGTGGTGGAAAAAGATGCGGCCGGCCTCACCTTCGGCGCGAACGAGAAGAAGATGGGTTGGCACGTACAGCCCACCCGCGCCGTGATGCTCGATGGCGTGCGGGTCCCCGCTGAAAACCGCCTCGGTGCCGAGGGTGACGGCTTCAAGATCGCCATGGGCGGGCTCGACGGCGGCCGGCTGAACATTGCCGCAGCCTCGCTCGGCGGTGCGCAGGCCGCCTTCGACCGGGCACTCGCCTATGTCCAGGAACGTCGCGCCTTCGGCAAGGCGATCGGCGAGTTCCAGGCACTGCAGTTTCGCCTCGCCGATATGGCAACCGATCTCGAAATCGCCCGTACCTTCCTCTGGCGCGCGGCCTCGGCACTTGATGCTGGTGACCCCGAGGCGACGAAACTTTGCGCCATGGCCAAACGCTTCGTCACCGATCGCTGCTTTGCCGTCGCCAACGACGCGCTGCAGCTCCATGGCGGCTATGGTTATCTCGCCGACTACGGCGTCGAGAAGATTGTCAGGGACCTGAGAGTGCACCAGATACTCGAGGGTACCAACGAGATCATGCGGCTTATCGTGGCGCGCTCGATCTTCGGCCGGAAATAGGATGGGCTTTTCATGGAAATGCAGGCGGTAGCACCGGAAGTCATCGTCGAACGCCAGGGCGCAATCGGCCGCATCCGGCTCAATCGCATGAAGGCGTTGAACAGCCTCAACGTTCCGATGATCCGGTTGATCGCCGAAGCGCTGACCGAGTTCGAGAGCGATCCTTCTGTCGCGGCCGTGATGGTGACCGGCGAAGGCGAGCGCGGGCTTTGCGCCGGCGGCGACATCCGTATGATCTATGAGAGCGGGCGCGAGCGGCCGGCCGAAGGCGCACAGTTCTGGCGCGAGGAGTTCATCGTCAACAGCCGGATTTCCGCTTACCCGAAGCCCTACGTTGCCATCATGGACGGCATCGTCATGGGCGGCGGTGTCGGCATCTCGGCACATGGCAGCCACCGTGTCGTCACCGAGCGCACCCGGCTTGCCATGCCGGAAACTGGCATCGGCTATTTCCCGGATGTCGGCGCCACCTGGCTGCTGCCTCACGCGCCCGGCGAATTCGGCACCTATCTCGGGCTTACCGGCCGCGACATCGGCGCCACTGATGCAATCCATGCGCGCCTTGCCGACCATTATGTGCCGACCGCCAAGCTCGATGAGCTGTTCTCGACCCTTGCCGCGCTGCCGCCTTCAGCCAAGGCCGCGGATGTCGATGCCGCAATTCAAGGGGTGGCCGATGAGGTTCCGCCATCGCCGCTCGCGGCGCATCTCAAGGCAATCGACCGGTGCTTCGCCTTCGATACGGTCGAGGAGATCCTTGCCGCGCTCGAGGCGGAAGACAGTGACTTCGGCAGGGAAACGCTGGCGCTGCTTCGCTCGCGTTCGGCGCTGAGCATGGCACTAACGCTCGATCTCCTGCGTGCCGGACGCAAGAGCGCCTCGCTCAATGAATGCCTCGAGCGGGAATACTCGGCCACGCTCGGCATGCTTTCCAATCCCGATTTCTATGAGGGCGTACGTGCCGCCGTCATCGACAAGGACCGCAACCCGAGATGGTCGGTGGGCCTTTCCGATGTGACGGAAGAGAAGCGCGCGCAATTTACGAACCGAGATCACCTGCCATTGTTTGTCGCCTGAGGGAGCCAGTCGCTCCGGTTGGCGTCGGTCGAATTGCAATTCAGGAGGAGTGAAGATGACGAAGATCGCCTTTATCGGGCTTGGCAACATGGGCGGCCCAATGGCCGCCAATCTGGTGAAGGCCGGCCACGCGGTGACTGGCTTCGATCTGTCGGAGGCATCGCGCAACGCTGCGGCAAAGACGGGTGTTTCGGTTGCAGGTTCGATCACGCATGCGGTGCGCGAGGCGGAATGCGTCATCACCATGCTGCCGGCTGGCGCGCATGTGCTCTATGTCTGGGATGAACTGCTCGGCTTCGTCGACCCCGGCACTTTGCTGATCGATAGTTCGACCATCGACGTCGACAGCGCCCGCAAGGCGCATGCGCTTGCCGACAAGGCCGGATGCCTGTCGCTGGACGCGCCCGTTTCGGGTGGCACCGGCGGGGCCGCCGCCGGCACGCTCACCTTCATGGTCGGCGGTACGGATGATGCCTTTTCCCGCGGCAAGCCGCTGCTCGACGCCATGGGCAAGAAGATCGTTCATTGCGGTGACGTCGGTGCGGGCCAGGCGGCAAAGATCTGCAACAACATGATCCTCGGCATTTCCATGGCCGGCGTCTGCGAGGCCTTTGTCCTCGCCGAGCGCCTCGGTCTGTCGCATCAGGCATTGTTCGATGTTGCGTCGACTTCGTCCGGTCAATGCTGGTCGCTGACGACCTATTGCCCGGTACCAGGGCCCGTGCCCACATCACCTGCCAACCACGACTATAAGCCCGGTTTTGCAGCAAGCCTGATGCTGAAGGATCTGAAGCTGTCGCAGCAGGCCGCCAGCACAAGCGGCGCCTCGACGCCGATGGGCGCCCAGGCAGCGCAGCTTTATTCCATGTTCGAGAAACTCGGCCATGGTGGCGAAGACTTTTCCGCGCTCATTCATCTGCTGCGCGGCAATGAGGAAGCAAAGCCCAGCTGACCGGGTGTAACCGGTATACGGCGTCGATACGAGCCGACGCCGTATACTTTTGGCCATCCCAGACGTGGCGGCTAAACTGCCGCTTTGAGCTGGTTGCTGATATAGCGAAACTCCTGCGTCTTGCCTTCGAAGCCATAGGCGGCAGCCGAGACCTCGTGCACAAGGATATAGCTTTCCGGATGCATGTTGCCGAGCAGCTGCTGAAAACCGGCGAAGACCGCTTGAAGGTAGCTCGCCATCTCCTGCTTGGTGTTGGTGCCGTCCACAACCTTGATATCAAGCCAGAAGCTGTTGGTGCCCTGTTCTGCAAGCGAGCGGCC
Source organism: Ensifer sp. NM-2 (assembly GCF_003024455.1). Lineage (NCBI taxonomy): Bacteria > Pseudomonadati > Pseudomonadota > Alphaproteobacteria > Hyphomicrobiales > Rhizobiaceae > Ensifer > Ensifer sp. NM-2. The sequence continues at coordinate 59,557 of NZ_PVZR01000027.1, read as the reverse complement.
GCCGGCGAACCAGTGAAGCGGATCAGCATAGTTGACGACGATGGCCGTAATCGTCGGGTCCTTGCGCAAATGCGTGGCCGTCAGTTCGCTGACGAGGGTGGCGATGCGCTTGGACAGGGCAGGGTCGGCCTTGCCGGTGACGGTGACATTGATGATAGGCATGGTTGGCTCCTTCAAGTGTCGGTTGGTGTTGAAGCCAAATTCGCAGTTCTATTGGTGAAAATAAATCGAATTGTTTTTGAGTAATAGTTCGATTATCATGAAGTTATGCAGACGCTTGATCCTGACCTGTTGCGCACATTCTTGGCCTTTGCCGAAAGCGGCTCGCTGGCTCATGCAGCCACGGTCGTCGGTCGAACCCCTTCGGCGGTCACTGCCCAGATGCAGCGGCTGGAGGCTCTGATCGGCGAGGCGTTGCTGGCACCATCCGGGCGCGGCCGGGTGCTGACGCCAGCCGGTGAAGATGTCGTCGTCCACGCCCGCAAGATCCTCGACGCTCACCGTGACGCGTGGCTCAGCCTCAAGGGCGCACGCACTGATGGCCGCGTGTCGCTCGGCTGCACCCAGGATTTTGCCGACAGCACGTTGCCGACGCTGCTGCAACAGTTTGCACGCGCACACCCGCGGGTGCGGTTGGATCTGCGGGTCGGTCGTTCGAAAGAGCTTGTGGCCCAATATGATCAGGGCGCTGTGGACGTGATGATCGTCATGCGGCAAAGCGCCGCGAGCGACGAAGTCGCAGTGTTGCGCGAACCGATGGTCTGGCTATCAGCGTCGCCGGAGGTCCTGCCTGTCGACGAGCAATTGCCGCTTGCCGTCCTCGATCCGCCCTGTGGTTTCCGTTCCGCAGCTATCGACGCACTTGAGGGAAGTGGTCGGCCTTACCGGATAGCAGCGACAAGCCCGAGCCTCTCCGGGCTTCGCGCCGCGGTTCGCGCTAGCATCGCGCTGACGGCGCGAACCGAACGCTTCGTCGGCGAGGGTGTGGCGATTGCGCCCGAAAGGTTGGCGCTGCCGGCCCTGCCCGATGCCGAGTTCAGCCTGCGTCTCAAAGCCAGCGCCGAAAAGGCGGCGACGACGCTTGCGAGCCTTCTTGTCGACGGACTTTCAAAAGCGGTTTCTGCGCCCTGACAGTTGCTTCGAGTGCCGCGGCTTACATCTGGACCGTCATGCCGCCATCCACCGTCAAGGTGATACCGTTGACGAAGCTTGAGGCTGGTGACGCGAGGAACACGGCGGCAGGTGCGATTTCTTCCGGCCTTCCCCAGCGCTTCAATGGGATGCGGACATCGATGAATTGCTGCAGCACGGGATCGGCGGCAAGTGCAGCGTTGGTTTCCGTAGCAAACCAGCCGGGCGCGATGGCGTTAACGGTCAGGCTGTCAGAGCCGAGTTCGACCGCAAGCGATCGCGTCAATGCGTCAAGTCCGCCCTTTGCCGCGGTATAGGCGGGGTCGCCGGCGCGGGCTGCAAAGGCCGCGATCGAGGTGACGAAGATCAGCCGTCCGGCGTCCGATTGTCGAAGATAAGGCAGCGCTGCCTTCGCCATCCCGTAAGCGGCAGTGAGATCGGTGTTGATGAGGGCTGCAAAGCCGGCAGCATCCATCTCGTCCGCACCGCGCCGGTCGCGCTCACCGACGGCGTGGATCACAATATCCAGCCTTCCGGTACTACCTGTCGCCGCGGCCAGGATCTCGTCCACATCTGCCGCCACATCGCCGGCCGCGGTCTCAAGCGTGATGCCTTCACTCGCGGCCCGATCGCGTGCCGCCTCCAATGCCGAGCGATTGCGGCCATTGATTGCCACCGACGCGCCCGCCTTGGCAAGTGCCTTTGCCATCTCAAAGCCAAGTCCACGGCCACCGCCGGTGACGAGAGCTGATTTGCCGTTGAGATCGAACATATATACCTCGTGACTTGTCATCGCGGTCGAAACAACGCCAAGTCTCGACATCCAACGTTTAGCGCGTGTTGCCGTGTCAGCCAACCGCAGGTTTGACGGCGACACGGTGCGTCGCCAGTCAGTGCCCCGATCGGCGTGGCGCGGGCTTTCACGGATACGGAGTGCACGGTCATTGGGGAATAACAGATGATCGACGCGCCCGTTTGCTAATGCCCAGCGTATATTGGTGGCAGTCTGCTATTTTCTATTTCCGGATAAGAGCGTGTCAGTAGTATGGGCTCACCGGCGCTCTGGCTGACAGCACGCGCTCCATCTTCGAGCGAGAACTTCTGCCGGCATGGCGCAATCGTCTCCTGACGGAGATCACGCCCGACGATCTACGAGCCCATTGCGGGAAAATCGCTGAACGCGGCGCTCCGGCGACGGCCATCCACGTGCGAGACATCCTGTGAAGTAGATCTACGGATTTGCCATCCTGAACGGAGAGAAGGTCGCGAACCCGGCAGCCGAAGTGGGACCAGCGTCGATCACCACTTTCGTGCCTAAAAACCGCGCGCTCTCATCCTCCGAAATTCGAGTGATGCTGAAGCAACTCGACCACATCGCCACGCTTCCCACGATCCGTTTGGGAATGCGGCTCTATCTCCTCACGGTGGTTCGCAAGAGCGAGCTGCAGAACGCGTATGGGACGAGGTCGACTTCGAGAATGCGGTCTGGACGATCCCCAGAGCGGATCAAGCGCTCCAAGGCGAATAACGCCTGTCGCGCCAGGTACGACATTATGATCGCCCTGAAGACCTGTGTAACGGAATTCAAGATATCTGCTGCCGTCGCGGCATCACGCGGATGCTCCGATGTCGCGCGCCACCTTGAACCGGGTGACCTACGCAGTCGTCGAACGGGCGAAAGCGGAAGGTTTGCCACTGGAGCCGTTTACCCACGTTCTGGGAAGGGGACATGCCGCTTAGGGCTTGATGGCTGACGTAGTGGCGGGCTCTGACCGCACGTTCGTTCTTGACCTCCAGGGACGGGCACGTAATGTTCTATATTCGTTCTAGTTTGGGGTAGAAGTCAAGGAGCAGGTGAGCATGGGTGTTTTTCAGAGGCGAATGTGTTAAAACCTCTGCTGGTATGATTTTCAGCAGAGGAAACATCACGGAAGTGGACACGGCTGGCACCCAACGGACTCGCGCACTGGAACTCCTGAAAGCCCGGCATATGCTGCGGCTGAAGGATTTCGCCGCGCACGGCATTGGCTCAGAGACGCTCGCGCGCCTGGTACGAGATGAAGAAGTCGTTCGTCCGGCGCGCGGCCTCTACCAGCTTCCCGACGCCACGGCCGACGCACGACATGCCCTAGCCGAGGCATCGGCGCTTGTGCCGAGAGGGATCGTCTGCCTAATCTCGGCGCTGCAGTTTCATCAGCTGACGCTGCAAATGCCGTCGGCGGTCTGGATGGCCATCGATCGAACGGCCTGGCGCCCCAAGATCGACTATCCGCCTATCCGTTTCGTACGCTTCACCGGCACCGCTCTCGCCGAGGGTGTCGAACGGCATCGCATCGAGGGGGTCGACGTGCCGATCACAAATCCGGCGCGTTCGATCGTCGATTGCTTCCGTTATAGGACGAAAGTCGGCCTCGATGTTGCGATGGAGGGGCTGCGCGAGGGGCTCCGGCGGCGCAAAACCACAAGCGACGAACTCTGGACATATGCGAAGAGGGCCAGAATCTGGTCGACCATGCGACCCTATGTCGAAGCGACGGTGGCTGATGGCGCTTGAACCAAAGAAAAACGTCGGGGCATCAGTGCGCGCCCGGCTTCTGGATCGGTCCCGCGCGGAGCGCACGGACTTTCTGATCCTGCTGACGCGCTACGCGCTCGAAAGGCTCCTGTACCGGCTGACCCTATCCGCGCATCGCGACCGCTTCATCCTAAAGGGCGCGATGCTGTTCGTTACATGGGTCGCCGACCCGTTTCGGCCGACGCGTGACCTCGACCTGCTGGGTTATGGTGCGAACAGCCCGAAGGCCATCGCCGAAACTTTCCATGCCATTTGCACGCAGCCGGTCGACGATGATGGCGTCGTTTTCGATGTCGATGCGCTCGAAGCCGCGCCGATCCGTGAAGAAGTCGAATATGGCGGAATTCGAGTCCGCACCACAGCCACCATCGCAGGCGCCCGCATCCCGATTCAGGTGGACATCGGCTTCGGGGATGCCATCACACCCGGACCGGTCGAAATAGAATATCCATCATTGCTCGATGCTCCGGCGCCGCACCTGCGAGCCTATCCGGTCGCAACCGTGGTCGCAGAGAAGTTCGAGGCGCTGGTGACGCTAGGCATGGCGAATAGCCGCCTAAAGGATTTCTACGATCTTTGGCTGATCGCCGAGACGTTCGAGCTTGAGTGGTCCACCCTCGCGAAGGCCGTGCGCCAGACTTTCGCTCGAAGGGGGACGGACTTTCCGAAGGAGAGGCCGATGGGTCTCAGCGATGCCTATGCCGAAGTATGGGATCGGCAGTGGCGGGCGTTTCTCGGTCGCGAACGTATGGCGGTCGCGCCGCCAGGCTTGGCCACGGTAGTGGGGGACCTCGGACGCTTTCTGCTGCCCCTCACTTGGGCCCGTGATGGCAATTGGCTTTGGAAGCCGCGTGCGGGATGGATTCAGCTGTAAGGCCGCGCCGTTGACGCGAGTGCCGGTCGTGGCGCGGTTCGGTATTCCGGCGGCCGTCGCTGTCATTGTCGGAGCAAGCTTGCTCACCTGGTTCGACAAGATGCCGGCTCTTGCGAGCTACACGCTCGGCGGATGGACCTATGAAATCACTGTCGTCAAGGCCGTCATCGGAGTGCTGATCGTCGTATTCGCCATTCAGGAACTGTGACCGCGTTTCCAGACACTGGCTTTCCTGTTGCACTGGCTGCCACTTGGAGGCGTGCTGTCGGAGTACCGGTCTCTCCGGCAATCATGGGGCACTACGTTCCGCCTTTCTGCTGAAAACCGGCCTGACGAAGGAGGCGTTCGTCGCCACGGGCGTCCTATCCGAGCAGCTTATTCAGTCGTAGCAACTGCTTGCGCCGGTTGCAGTGGGCACGGTTTGGGCGTTCATCGGATCGTTCGTGGGCAAGCGTGTCCTGCAAAAGATCACATTGCGCACCGTGCAGATTATCCGTGGCGATGCTGCTTATTGGAGCCGGACCGGCGTCGGGTCTTATTTAGCCCTGACTGGTCCCAGGCAGGGACGCATCGACCGGGAAGGAAGCGCTCAGGCACGTCGCCTAGTCGGCCGCCAAATCGAGCCACTGCTCTATGGCACCCTTGTTGAATTCCACAATTAGTCATATATGACGTGATACGGCTATTTTATCATCGTATCTGGATCATTGCTATGGGATCGCCGAAATCAAAGTCCGCCCTAGAAAGACTTGGACACGACGTGCGCGGCGCTCGTTTGTGGCGCGGCATCGCCGTGGCCGATCTGGCGGTGCGTGCGGGCACGTCACCGAGCACCGTCTCGCGCCTCGAGAAGGGGGATCCCGGTGTCGGAATCGGCACGCTCGCCGATATCCTGGTTGTGCTTGGTCTTGTCGACCGGCTGGCCGACCTAATCGACATCCGCAAGGATGATCTGGGTCTAGCGTTGACCGCCGAACGCCAGCCGCGTCGCGGACGGTCTATTGCGACCACACTGCGCAGGCAGAAGGCCAAGGGTAAAACGGCACTGGATGATCCGGATGCCGTCGATCCGGACGGCGCGTCATTCTGAAGCCCGACGCCAACGCCCATGCCGTTCTCGGCGAGAGCCTGACACCCGTTGGTCAGCTGGGTTTCACGCAGGCCGGGCCGCGGCAGTTCTCGACTTTTGCCTATGATCCAGCCTGGATCGACAGTCCCCGCGCCTTTGCCGTGCAGCCAACCTTTCCGCTTGAAGCTGGGCCATTTCACACATCTGGTTAGCCCGGAGACATGCGCGGTGCATTGGCGGCGCGTCTTCGCCGACGCCGCGCCGGATAGTTGGGTCCGGAGGCTTCTCGAACGTACCTATGGCAACGGTTTTTCATCCCACCGCTTCAATTCTGCGGTTGTCGGCTGATGTTTTTTCGGACTGTTCCTCCAGGCCGAACGCAATTGATTCATTCTCGACAACGAGCACCCGTTCTCGGTTGCCTTGGACAAATGGCCTTGAGTTTCTCCAAGAGCGAACAACTGACTTCGGACGCGAATTCCCCGTTCAATGGAAGTCGGAGCGATTTTGAGAGGGACAACGCCCTTGTACCGAATGATCGCGAAGCCCTGATCGTCCGGACGCGTTTTCGAGATCGCGCGCCTTGTAGCGGCGAGAGACAGCGGTTCAACGATGCTGGGCGCCGGTTCCGACGCAGCGACCAGCAGTGGATTAACCGCGGTATGCTTGTCGAGCCTATCTCGTCTTCAGCCCGAACCTGCGCGCCTTCGCCCAGCGCGTCGAGGTTGTCGAACGCAAAGTGTTCGTCAAGGATCGAAAGACAAGCGGAGGCCAGCGAGGCCGTGGTCGCGATGAGCCCGTTGATATCAATGGCCGCCCTTCGCCTCAATTTAGCTTGTCCGAGCATGATCTTGGACCGGCCGTCAAGAACAGCACCGTAGCGAATGCGATCTGCCCTGCCATTGGCAGCCAGTACGCGCTCGACAAGGGCAATCCAGGTCGAAAGGTTCTCCAAGCCTATGCCAGGTTGGAGACGATCTACACCGGTCCCGTGGTCGTCGGATCTATCAGTACCTGCCCGCCAAATCGGTTGGCATCGGCGACCTCGTGCGGTGACCGCACTTTGTCTGCTTACTGCCAACGTATTGCTAAAGCTTGCGGGCGAAGATCGCGATCTCTGCAGCGTTCTCCGGGAAACGTTTGCCTAGCCGGATCAGTCCTTCGACCGTGTTGTTGCCGACGATGTCGAGCACCTCGCGCATCTGGCCGTTGGAGAACGGCTTGAACATGTATCCGGAGAACGCGAGTTCGCCGAAGCCTGCATCAATTACCATTTTCTCCAGCGTCTCCCGATGGAAGACATTAGGTTGCCCGAGTTCGATGTTTCGTTCGGAGAGTTGTGTTGGCGATTGCATCAGGCCCATTTCGACGCCGAGCAGGCGATGAAAAGACATGGCATTCGGCACGCTGACCAGAAGCGAGCCGCCGCGCCTCAGAAGCGCGTTGGCGGCCGACAGCATGGTCTGAGGATTGGTTGTCTCGTGCAGCAGGCCCGATAGCAGAACGGCGTCAAATCCTTCCGGCATTCTTGTCCTTGCCGCTTCGACCCTCTCTTCGAGATAACCGCGTTCAAGCTCAAGCTTGTCGATGGACGTCCGTTTTTCCTCGATCAGGTCGGCATAGAACGAGGGTTCTATCACTAACCAGCTTCGGATGGACGAACCGGCGAGATCGAAGCGGTTTATCAGCAGATCGGGACCGCAGCCCACCTCTACGACAGACGTTGGGGCAAGTTGCCCGAGGAACTCCAGGCAGTTGTCCTGACGGGCGGTTATGAGATGCCGCTCGAACGCCATGTCGATGAGATACTTCTGGGCATACTCCTCGGCGCCAATCAATTTGGACGCTGTGGCAATGGCGTCAGGCATAACTTTCGGCTCCGATCGTTGTTTTGATTGCCAATGAGGCCTCCTGGATGATTCCATCGAGGAATGGCGTGCCCGCCGAGCGCCCGACAAAGCGCAGATTGGGAACGCGGTCGAGCGTATCCTGCTTCAACTGCGCGGTTGCTCTGCCGTAGTCCGAGGTGGGAACAGGAATGATGTTGCGATAGAGATCGCTGTGACTGCCGAGAACGGTGGCCCCGGCATCAATGATGCCGCATCGCCTGCATTCATTCAGCGCTGCACCTGCAAGGTCCGCCGGCAAGAGTTCGTCAACGAGATGCTCGAAGGTGATGATGTGGCCGCCGGCCGGGATATCACCGATGTTGTCGTGGAAGATGGCGCGGAAGAAGGCCGGGTGACGGTTGAAGTTCAGCGCATACTCGGCCTGATGGGTAACAGGCCGGTCCACGAGTGCGTGGGAGATCTGCAAATGGCGGAACCGCGGCAGGGCGCCGGGGGACACGGCCATGGCGCGAGCGACGAGCGCGGGCGCGATCGTGCTGATCACGCCTGCCGGGCGGATGACCTCGCCAGACCGCAGCACTATGCGCTCCAGACGCTGCGTGACTGGCGCACGATGAATCTCCTGCACTGCGTCGTTGAAGAGGAACGTCACGCCGTCTGCGGCGAGGCTCTGCTGCAGGGCATTGATCCAGGTCGAAATGCCGCCACTCTGCGGCCGCAGGAACTGCCGCGCAGCGTTTTTGGGCAAGTCGCTGTAGCGTGCATGCGCGATGCGCCCGGCGAGAGCCTCGTCGTCCAGCAGTCTCGAAGTTGCCTGATGGTCCCCGGCGATCATGCGGCGCGGCAGGAACCACGTTACGGCATTCGGCGCCAGCTCAGACAGTTCCGTCTCAAAGAGCCCGAGCACGGCGTCGCGAACGAGGCCGTTCGTCAACGTCGGCCCGAACCAGTTCAGGCTGTAGTCCTCGGCATTGTCGGCATTTTCGACCGGTCTCGTTGCACGCATTTCGTCGAGCGCAACGTTTAGCTGCGTCCCCAGGACGGTTGTGTCGAGACAGGAGCTTTCCGAATTGAAGCTGTCCGCAGTGATGGCGCTCTCGCGTGGCCAGCCGTCATAGTAGACCCAGGAAAACTGGAAGTCGGGGCGGTGAAAGATCGCATCGTCGATCGACTTCGTTCCCGAAAGAACCGGGAGCCGCAGACCGGCATCAAGCCTATACGACTGCCCGCCGAGGTCGACGGCGGTCGACTTCCACAGGCCTCCTGCCAAAGCGCCGGCCTCGACCACGGTTACCGAAGCGCCTTGCGCCCTCGCAAGCGCCGCGCATACGAGCCCTGCGACGCCGGCTCCGATGACAACGAGTTCCGTCATGTCAAACCTTCCAGATCCTGAGCCACATTGTCCTTATGCAAAACCCGCATCCCCATTCGCCAGTTGCTCCAGATCGACGTCGAAATGCCAGTGCACCGCGACGCCAGAGCCGAAACGCAGTTTCTGCTTCAGCAGATTGGTGTTGATCGCGTATCCATCGGATAGGGTGTTGATGCCGAACGACATCACCTTGAAGCTGCTGGCCGCTGTCGCGTCGATTACGCCGGCCAGCAGGTAATCCACGGCGCCAAGTTCTCGCCCGCGAGGATTGGAGGCGATGTATTGGGTGTGGAGCGTTTCGGCGTTGTAGGCAAAGCACCATGTCCCGGCAAGAATCTCGCCGTCCGACCCGTATGCGAGCCATAGCTGGTTTTCGCCTTCGAGGCGACGGCGCAGATCGAGCATCTCGGCGAGGTTGTGCACCGGCACAGTCGAATGCCGCTCCTGCAGGTTGCTGCACAGCAGCGTGTGGAAGGCCACCCAATCTGCCTCTTGTTGGGCTTGCCGTAGCTGCACGCCTTTGCGTTCGGCGGCTTTGATGGAGGCGCGCCTCTTGGCTGAAAAGGCATAGGCTCTGTCGATCCGGATGAAACTCCAGAGATCGGCACGGCGCACCGTTCCTGTTCTCAGAAGCAGCCTTAGATCACTTTCATCGAATTGTTGTCCGAAGATCGCGGGCACAGTCTTGTAGACGAGCTTGCGATATCCTCGCTCAAGCAGCGTCCCGGCGACCGCCGAAAGGATGCTGGCTCGCTCCGAGGGGTCGATCACGTTGGCAATCATGCCGCCGAAAGTGCTTCCCGGATGAGAGGCCACGACGTCCGTGGAGTTTGGTGCGCGCGCCAGCGCAATGGCCGCCTTCAGCCGAACGCCGGGGTCGCTCCAGACGCACAGGCTTTCGTCTTCGAAGCGCTTGCCATGGTATTCGAGAAACCGGCGGCTGTGCATGATCGTGCCGGCCTGCGTCGTGGGCACGAAATCATCCCACGCTTGTTTGGCGCTGGCGTCGTAGGACGTGATGTGATGAACCATGCGTAGTTTCGCCGCTATAGAGTTTCCGCTGACCTCGGCGCTTGGTTCGCGGCATCGGTCGGTGGGTGGTGAAATCCGACGAGAAGCGAACGGCGATTCTCAGCCGGCTCGTCAACCTCGTCACGTTGTCCGAAATGTTTCCAATCCGGAATATTGCTAGTCAATTCATTGTCATGGTGCAGCAACGACGATTGCTTTTCGAGGTCGACCGCACTCGTGTTGTATTTGGGCAATCTTTTGCCAGGCTTTCCGTCGCTGAGTATTCGGTCAGCGATCATCTATTGGGAAATTAGCCGCGTTCAGGCCGGGACAAGCTTTGTTGTCCAGTTTGGGCCGAGTAGTTTTCTTGATGGATGGGGATATGATCAAGGTCGCATTGTTTGGAATGGGGTATTGGGGCCGAAACCTGTTCCGGGTGATTTCCAACAATCCCGGCCTTCAATTGGCCGCTGTCGTTGATCCTGCGCCCGGCCTGCAGGAAAGACTGGCGGCATCTCACCCTAACGTCAAAGTCTACCCCGACGCGGCACCGGTGATGGCCGACAGTGACATTGATGCTGTTGTGATCGCGACGCCGGTCGCGTCGCACTACGATCTCGCGCGCGCTGCCCTGGATGCCGGCAAGCATGTCATGGTCGAGAAGCCGATGTGCAGCTCGAGCGACGAAGCCGCCGATCTCGTTTTCCGGGCTGCTGCTCGCGGCCTGACGCTGATGGTGGATCACACGTTCCTCTTTCATCCGGCCGTCATGAAGCTCGCCGAGCTCGTGCACTCCGAGGCGCTTGGGCGCATCTCCTATTTCGATTCGCAACGCGTCAATCTCGGCCTGTTTCAGCCCGACGTGAACGTCCTGTGGGATCTGGCCCCGCACGATCTCTCGATCATCGATTACCTCTTCCAGCACGAGCCGGTCGAGATCGAGGCAAGCGGGTACTGCCACGTCAATCCCACCTCTCCTGATATCGCCTACCTGACGTTCCATTACCCAGGATCGATGGTTGCGCATCTCAACCTGAGCTGGATGTCTCCGGTCAAGGTGCGACGCATCGCCGTCGGAGGCAGCGCCCAAATGGCAGTCTGGGACGATCTCAATCGTGAAGAGCCGCTCAAGGTCTATGATTCGGGCATCACCTTCCAATCGGAGCAGGAGCGCCACATGATCCTGCCGAGCTACCGCATCGGCTCGGTCCATTCTCCACGCCTTGCGGGTTCGGAACCGCTGGTGGATGTGCTCGAGCATTTCCGCCGGGTCATGCTGGGGCAGGAGCGATGCAAGACGGATGGTCGCCTGGGGCTACGGGTCGTGCGCACCCTTGAGCAGGCGCAGGCGAAACTGGACTTCAGCCTGCTGCGTGTTCGCAACGGGCTAGCCGCTCAACAAGCCAGCGTCGTCGCGGCGGAATGAGATCCGTTTGACCCTATACCTTTAGCCGAAACATTGATCAGCAACGTTCGCTTTCCCAATCGTCGTGCGTGGGCAAGGAGTTCGAATGCAGGGAAAGAGACTTAGATGAACGCCCATTCCACAGTGCCCTTCGTGGACCTGTCGATACAGTGGAACCAGATACGCAGCAGCGTATTGCCTGATATGGAGCGCCTGTTCGAAGCAAGCGCCTTTTGCCTCGGCCCCTGGGCCAAGGACTTCGAGCAGCGGATTGCCGAATATCTCGGCGTGCGCCATGCCGTGGCTGTCAGCAGTGGCAGCGCCGCGTTGCATGTCGCGGTGATCGCTGCGGGAATTGTTCCGGGCGACAAGGTCCTGGTTCCGACCCACACCTTCATCGGGACGGTGTGGGGTCTGATCTATGCCGGCGCCATTCCGGTGTTCTGCGATGTGGAGCCGGGCGCTGGAACGATCGATGTAAGCGACGCCGAGAGCAAACTGGACGAAAAGGTGAAGGCGATCATACCGGTTCACCTCTACGGGCAGCCTGCGGACATGGCGGCGGTCCTGGAGTTCGCCCGGCGGCACAAGCTGTTGGTGATCGAGGATGTCGCGCAGGCGATCGGCGCCCGCTACGATGGGCAGCCGCTGGGCTCTCTCGGAGACTTTGGCTGCTTCAGCTTCTATCCTGGAAAAAACCTTGGCGCGGCCGGCGAGGGTGGTCTTGTCGTCACGAATGACGATCGCAGCGCCCACGCGATGCGGGCATTGCGCGATCACGGTCAGGCACAGCGTTACGTCCACCAGATGATCGGTTACAACTATCGTATGGATGGTATTCAGGCGCTGGTGCTCGGCCACAAGCTCGCTCATCTCGACGATTGGACGAACCAGCGGCGGCAGATCGCCTTGCGCTATGCGGAAGGCCTTTCAGGGCTTCCCTTGAAGCTGCCGGAGGTTGTCCACGGCGATCACGTGTTCCACCTCTATGTCGTCCGCACATCGCATCGCGACGCGCTCAAGAGCTATCTCGAAGGACACGGCGTGCAGACGGGGCTTCACTATCCCATTCCGCTTCATCGGCAGCCATGTTTTGCCGACATGGCATCGGCCCAGGGCAATTTCCCCGTCGCCGATGACTATGCCTGCACGGCACTGTCGCTGCCGATGTTCGCTGGCCTCACTTTGGACCAGCAGGACCGAGTCATCGATGCAGTAAGGGGCTTCTTCGAGCGAGGTGACGAGAATGACCAGTAAAGCGCCCCGTAGGCGGGTCCTGTGTGTCAGGCCGACTCTCAATCCGGACGCCGGCCCATTGCTGCGCAGGATATCCAGCGAGTGGGTGGATGCGCTTGCGCTGCATTGCCATGTCGACACGATCGATCAGGATTTCGACTTCGAGGAGGCCTGCCGAAAGCTGAAGCCCGATTTCGTCGTGTTTGACGCTGTCCATTGGGTCCGTCCCCAACGGCTCAATATCGCTAACATCGCCGCGTTCCCGGAAATACCGCGGGTCTTGTACCTCAATTGCGATCCCCATGATCCGATGAGACCGCTTCTTTTCGGCATGCTGGAAACCTATGGCGTCGAGACCATATTCTGCGGCATTGAACACTTGCAGCACACGCCGGAGCTGGAGCGTTTTACCTGCCACCTCCTGCCGCTGTTTATCGACAGCAAGATATTCAGGGACTACGCTGTCGAAAAGACGATCCCGGTCACGATCTTCAGCGGCCATTTGTTTCCCGCCTTTTACCCGTGGCGAGCGAAGGTTACGCAGGAGATACAGCATTTCCTGCCAACGCTAGTCTACACGCATCCGGGCTACCAGTCCGGCACGCCAGCACCCTTTGAAGTTCGCGACGAAAAATATGCCCGGCTGATATCGCAAAGTTACTTCTCGATCGCCGATACGACCCGGCTGGATTATGTGGTGCGAAAACACCTGGAGATACCGGCCGCCGGCGCGATCCTCGTTGCGCCCGACTCCGAGGTCGTCAAGAGATACGGCTTCGTCGATCTTGAGAACTGCATCCTGGGCAGCGGCGAGGAACTCTATGCCAAGATCGTTGCGGTATCCTCGAAGCCTGACGCGTACAACCGCATCAAGAAAAGCGGTTACCGGCTGATACAGGACAATTTCACCCGCGAGAAATGGACGTATCTGCTCGACTGGTACGAGTGCCGCATGGCGCGCAAGCCAGGTGAGATGACGCAGCAAACGAGACAGTTCGGACGGTTCAGGAACGTGCCGGGCAAGCCGGATACGCCTGCGATCGCCGATTTTTCGCTTCACGACAACCCGATGTCTGCCATCCTACGTGATGCCCGCGACGCGATTCTGACCGGAGACGATTTGGGGCAAGCGCAGGCCGCGCTCACCGACGCGAGCCAATGGATTGGTCACATTGCCGAGCCGCCATTCATGCTGGGCATACTGGCGATGCTTCAGGGCCAGCTTGAGGACGCGATCGTGCTCTTTACCCGCAGGGGGAACGCACAAGGCCGGCTCAGTCCCAACATGGGTCGGCTGGATCCCTGCGAGATCGCGTGGCTTTTGCTGCTGTCGGCGTTGTTGAACGACTCAGATCTGCGCGAAATGATGATGCGGCAGGCAGAAACCGTGCCTCATGTCAGCATTCGTCGCGCCATGTGGCTGATATCCGGACCGGTGCAGTGCATCGATTTCGAGAAGGCCGGCCTGGAGGGCCCGATGCCTGGGGATTGCCTCTCCATTCATTGGTTCGGCCAGGAAGATTTTTCCCAATGGCTGGCGCTCATGGAACGGGTCCTGAACGGCTGCAATCTCCCCGACCAGGCCGCGATGATCCGCGTTTTGGCTGATGGCCTTTCCGGTATCGCCTCGGCGAAAGCGATCGCGGTGTAGCCCGCCTAAGATTCCGATGGCATATCTGCTATCGGTGGCCGCGGCCGGAACTATGCGCCAATGGCTGCGGCAAAGGAAGTCTGCTTGTGTATTTGCGTGGGCCGGGCTTCGCCTTCGCCGAGATCCGCGCACACATCGAGATCGACAACGCCGCAAGCCTTGCTTGTTTTCGACGGTGCGACTTCGTAGAATTCGCGGAACAGGACGACGACGAGTTTCGCTTGTCGATCTGGTGTCCCAGAGCTTAAGCGCTGCAATTTCTCAGGACTGGGTGTTGCTGTGGCCAAGCACGCACATTGTACGCGACAACGCATCCCCGACCGCCACTATGGCGGCCGGTGAAATCACGTTTGGCCTACTTCATCGTATAGACATCGATGGTGAAGTACTTGTCGTTGATCTTCTTGTAGGTGCCGTCGGCGCGGATTTCGTCGAGTGCCTTGTTGAGCTTCTCGCGCAGGTCGTTGTCGTCCTGGCGCACGGCTATGCCAACGCCGTCGCCGACGAACTTCTTGTCGGTGATCGGTTCGCCGATGATTTCGCAGCAAGCCTTGCCGTCGTCGTTCTTCGTCACCCAATCCAGGAGCGGCAGCATGTCACCGACCTGCAGATCAAGGCGGCCGTTGACCATGTCGAGATTGGCTTCATCCTGGGTCGGATAGAGCTTGATCTCGGCGTCCGGATAGGTGGCGGCGATAAAATCGGCCTGCGTGGTGCCCGACTGGGCGCCGATCACCTTGCCCTTGAGGGCTTCATTGGTAAACGTGGTGATGCCAGCGCCCTTCGGCGCCACATGCGTCATGGCCGCAAGATAGTAGGGATTGGTGAAGGCGACCTGCTTCTTGCGTTCCTCGGTGATGAACATCGACGCGATGATGAGGTCGTATTTTTTGGCTAGTAGACCGGGGATAATGCCGTCCCAATCCTGCGCGACAACCTCGCAGTCGGCCTTCATGCGCTCGCAAAGCGCCAGCCCGATATCGACATCGAAGCCCCCGATCTTGCCGGCGGAATCGACGAAGTTGAAGGGCGGATAGGCGCCTTCGGTGCCGATCTTGATCTTGTCAGCGGCTGTCGCCGCCGTTGCCGTCGCCATGACAGCCAGCATCATTGCTGCAATCTGTTTCTTCATCCGTGTTCCCCTTGTTAGCGCATCATTCTTGATGCTTCCGGGAGAACACTAAGTCCGGTCCGCCTATAAGCGAAATAGATAGGCGCGATAATCGGTATTGTTTCGATTGATCATGACCGCCATCGGACGATCACTTATACCGGCCGTGGCGCTGCAGGACCTCGATCTTGTAGCCATCCGGATCGATGATGAAGAAGAACCGCGCCAGAAGTGCGCCGTCTCGATTGAACTCGACGATCTTGTTCGGACCAAGCCCCGCATCGGTCAATCGCTTGTGCTCGCTGTCGAGATCGCTCACCGACAAAGCGAGGTGACCGTAGCCATCGCCGAGCGCATAGGGCTCGGTTCGATCCTTGTTGATTGTCAGCTCGAGCTCGAACTCGCTCTCTTCATTGCTGAGATAAACAAGCGTGAAGGTTTCGAAATCGAGCCGCTCGGCTACGGAAAGCCCGAATGCCACTCTGTAGAAATCCAGGGACTTCTGCTCGTCGAGCACCCGGATCATCGAGTGGATTGCTTTGGCCAAGTGAGCCTCCTTCAGCTTTGAGACGCGTGCGAGGTAGCAGAGGACGAAGAAGGATGGAACCCTTCGTCCAGAAGTTCCGATCGCCCAATGGCTAGATGGTTCGGCCCCGCTTCTTCAACTGCTGTTCGCGGAAGAAGATGAAGAGACCCGAGGCGACGATCAGCCCGGCGCCGATGATGACGGTCGGACGTGGCGTGTCGCCGAAGAACCACCAGCCGAAGACGACGGCCCAAAGCAGCAGCGTGTATTGCAGTGGCACCACCGTCGCCGCATCCGCGAGTTTCAGCGCACGGTTGACCAGAATGTGCGCGAGCATCGCCACGATGCCCAGCATGCCGAGCTGAAGGATCGCCTCGCCATCGACGGGCGCCCAACCGGCTGGGTTGGCGGCAACGCCGACCAGGGAAAAGACCAGCGCGCCGATCACCTGCCAGAAGACCAGTGTCGTATCCGGGGTCGAGCGCAGCGTTCGGCCGAGCATCAGCGCGAAGGCGAAGGCGGCGCTGCCGACAAGGGCGATCAGCGCCGGCAGACTGAAGGTGTCTTTTGACGGTTCGAGCGCGATTACGACGCCGGCAAAGCCGACGAGGATCGCTGTCCATCGCCTCCAGCCGACCTTCTCGCCGAGCAGGAACGGTGAGGCCGCGGCAACATAGATTGGCGCCGCCAACCAGTAGGTCATGGTGTCGGCGAGCGGCATGTAGGCGACGGCGAAATAGAAGGCAGACGCGTCTACGGCAAAAAGCAGCGAACGCAGCGCCTGGAGCCACGGTCGCTCGACCTTCAACATCGAACGCAGCCCGCGTTTCAGGATGAACGGCGAAAGCACGAGCAGGGCTGCAATGCTGCGAATGACCATCAACTGGCTGACGGAATAGGTCGCCACCAGCCATTTGCCCATGACGTCGTTGAGCGAGAACATCAACATGCCGAGAAGCATGATGATGACACCGGTCCGAGCGGCATTCGGCGCAGTTGCGGAGGCGGCTATTATAGTCATGGGAGCGGCTTTCAAACGTGTTCGCGTGCCTTTGACACATTCCGGCACGCCGATCCATCGTGCTGTTCGAATGGGACGATAAGTTTTACGAATGATTCCGGCCGGGACCGCCCGTCAATCTGCTTGGGATGATTTCAATCCTGGAACACCCAGATCACCTTGTGGGAGATGGCGTTGCCTCTTGACGTAACGCGCGGCGCTGCTACTTAAGGGGTGATCCTGCCGTCCAGACATCGGACCGCGGGATGAACACTGGTGCCGGGCCCCTCTGGCGAGAGTTTTTACGGCGCTCTCGTGATGTCGGTACCGCCAGCAAATTAGCCGGCGGATTAGCTACCATGAAAACTGATCTCATGCCTAACGCATGTGCCCTTTCGGCCGTGCGTGTTTTCGTTTCCAAACCCCACTTCTTCTCCGAACCGGGTGTCGTGCGCGCGAAGGAGGTCCGTCGATGACGCAGCCTCAAACGCACACGAGCACCATTGGCTATTTCAAGTGGGCATTCATCGTCACCGCGATCGGCCTGGTGCTCGGTGCCTGGCTCGGCTGGCAGTCGACCGGCACGATCGGCGGCATGGCCGCGGTATTCTTCATCTGCACCGTGTTGGCCGTTCTCGAAATCTCGCTGTCTTTCGACAACGCGATCGTCAATGCCAACAAGCTGAAGGACATGACCCCGGAATGGCAGCACCGCTTCCTGACCTGGGGTATCATCATCGCCGTCTTCGGCATGCGTATCGTCTTTCCGCTGCTCATCGTCGTCATCGCGGCGGGCATCGGCCCGATCGATGCGATCGTTCTGGCGGCAAGCAAGCCGGAAGAGTATGCCCGCATCATGAATGATGCGCATCTGCCGATCGCAGCCTTCGGCGGAACCTTCCTGATGATGGTGGGCCTCACCTACTTCTTCGATCATGAGAAGGATGTGCATTGGATCTCCTGGGTCGAAAGCAAGATGGCGCGTTTCGCCACGATCAAGGGCATCGAAATTGCCTTCGTGCTGGCGCTGATCCTTGGTTTCTCGACCCTGCTCGATCCGGCAGAGGCGCATACTTTCGTCTATTCGGGCATCTACGGCCTCTTGACCTTCCTCGTCGTCGAGGTCGTCGGCGGTCTGCTCGACGCATCGCAGCAGACGATGAGTGCGGCGGCAAAGGGCGGCTTCGGTGCCTTCCTTTACCTCGAAGTGCTTGATGCGAGCTTCTCGTTCGACGGCGTTATCGGCGCCTTCGCGTTGACGCAGAACCTCTTCGTCATCGCCATCGGCCTTGGCATCGGCGCGATGTATGTGCGCTCGATGACGATCATGCTGGTGGAGAAGGGTACGCTCAACGAGTACCGCTATCTGGAGCATGGCGCGTTCTACGCGATCCTGATCCTGTCGGTGGTCATGTACTTCCAGACGCTGGTGCACATCCCTGAAGTGATCACCGGCCTCGGCGGCGCTGCCCTGATCGGTATCTCGCTCTGGTCCTCTATCCGTTACAACAAGCGGGAGCGTGAGGCAGAGCTGGGTGGTGAAGCAAGCCACGGCCATGCTCGCGTCGAGGCATAAACGCCTTCGACCATAGGCGCTCTTAAAATGGCCCCGGTGCACGCGCACCGGGGCCATTTGCATGGAAGGGCCGGGCCGGCATTGCCAAACGGCCATCATCCCTGGATAACCGGTTGATGATTTCAGGCGATCTGAAGCGGGTCTTGGAAGAGGTTTACCGGGCGGGCGCCCATCGGGTGCCGGCCGACGATATCGATTGGCCGCAGGAGCTTCATGCCGCCGTCTTTCGCGCCTTGAACATGCAATACATCACCAGACGCGAGATCGACGGTAGCGTCCGCTTTTCGCTGACGCAGGCGGGATACCGGGCAATCGATGCGGAGGTGCCATGGGGCCGCATCCTGCGGCAGCGCATGCGTGATCTGATGCGCATGGCGACGTGGCGTTAGGACGCTTCAGCCTTATGCGCAGTCACAGAAACGCTCTTCTCATTTTGCAGATGGTTCCTGACGAAAAACCGCCAGGCAATTCGGCCTGGAAATGCGCTGCGAGCGAGCGGCAAAAAAATAACGGCCCGCCATCTCTCAATGTCGAGCCGTTTCATCCTTGGGAGGATAAGGCGCCCCGTCGCAACGGGCGCTGGAAATCTCTGTTAGCTGCGGCGTGCGTCCGGGAAATTGGCCGGATCGATGCCGAGCGTGCGCAGGTCGCTCGCCTTCGGGCGGCGGTGGCCTTCGACAGCAGCGGCAGCGGCGCTAGCGGCGCCGAGAACTGCGAATGCGCGGCCGATGAAACCGTTGCGGTAAGTTGTGGTAGCCATCTCTTTGCTCGCTTTCGTTTTCTCTCTGATGAGCAAAAGATGGGGTTTGCCAGGTCTTTTTGCAATGCACAATTGGACACTCCAGCCATGCAACGGAAGCAGGCCCGGTCGACTATCCATCGACCGGGCCTGCTGATTGAGCCTTGGGAGGCTCCTGCATAATTCGCCAAATCGGAGACGATTTGAGGAAGATTATGCCGAAGGTCTAAGCATTGCTGCACTGCACCCGATTGGGTGCGGCGCGGCAGGGCTATTTAGTCTTCGTTGGCGGCGAGCTGTGCCAGCACCTCGCCACGTCCGCGGGCCCTGAGGACCAGCGGGATGATCAGTGCCGCAGCGGCAATGACCAAGAGCACGGCGGCGATCGGCGATGTGAAGAGGACGCTGACGTCGCCCTGGCTGATTGCCAGCGCCCGGCGGAGCTGCTGCTCTGCGAGCGGCCCGAGGATCAGGCCGACGACGACAGGGGCAATCGGATAGCCGAACACCCGCATGGCATAGCCGAGCAGACCAAAGGCGAGCAGCATGCCCAGTTCGTAGACCGACGGGTTGGCGCCGATGGTGCCGAGCGTCGCAAACAGCAGGATGCCTGCGTAAAGCCACGGCTTTGGAATGGTCAGCAGCTTAACCCAAAGGCCGATCAGCGGCAGGTTCAGGACCAGCAGCATGAAGTTGGCAATCAGGAGGCTGGCGATCAGACCCCAGACGAGCTGCGGGTTGGTGGCAAACAACAGCGGACCGGGCTGCAGCCCATACTGCTGGAAGCCGGCAAGCATGATCGCCGCTGTCGCCGTCGTCGGCAGGCCGAGGGTCAGGAGCGGCACGAGCGTACCGGCAGCGGATGCATTGTTGGCAGCTTCCGGACCCGCGACGCCTTCAATGGCGCCGTTACCGAACTCTTCGGGATGTTTCGCCAGACGCTTTTCCGCTGCATAGGACAGGAAGGTGCCGATCTCGGCGCCACCGGCCGGCATTGCGCCGATCGGGAAGCCAATGACCGTGCCGCGAAGCCAGGGCTTCCACGAGCGCGCCCAGTCGGCCTTGCTCATCCAGATCGAACCACGGACGGCCTCGACCTTATCCGGGCCTTTCTCGCCCTGTGCGGCAATGAACAGCGTTTCGCCGATCGCGAACATCGCCACTGCAAGCGTCGTGACCTCGATACCGTCAAGCAACTCGGGAACACCGAAGGAAAGGCGCGCCTGTCCGGTCAACTGGTCGATGCCGACGACCGAAAGCGCCAGGCCGACAAAGAGCGCCGTCAGGCCGCGAAGCGTGGAATCGCCGAACGCAGATGAAACGGTCACGAAGGCGAGCACCATCAGCGCGAAATATTCACGCGGACCGAAGACCAGGGCGAGCTTGACGATATAGGGCGCGATGAAGGCAAGGCCGAGCGTCGCGATCAGGCCGGCAACGAACGAGCCGATGGCGGCAGTCGCAAGCGCAGGTCCGCCCCTTCCGGCACGCGCCATCTTGTTGCCTTCGAGCGCGGTGACGATCGAGGCGCTTTCGCCCGGTGTGTTGAGCAGGATCGAGGTGGTCGAGCCGCCATACATGCCGCCGTAGTAGATACCGGCGAACATGATCAGCGAGCCGGCCGGATCGAGCTGGTAGGTGACAGGCAGCAGAAGCGCGACGGTCAGGGCCGGGCCGATGCCGGGGAGAACGCCGACGGCGGTTCCGAGCGTGACGCCGATCAATGCGTAAAACAGGTTCATCGGTTGGGCAGCAACCCATAGTCCCTGCAACAGGAATTCAAAAGTAGCCATGGTCGACGGCCCTCTTAGAAGAACAGATGTTCAAGCGGCCCTGCGGGCAGCGACAACTGCAGGAGCTTGGCGAAAATCACCCAGACGGCAAAACAGAGCGCGATACCAACTGGCAGGGAGAACCAGAGTTTGCGCTTGCCAAAGCCGCGCGCGGTGAGCGCAAAGAGAATGCCGGTGGCGATCGAAAAGCCTGCGACGTTCAAGAGCAGCATCTGCGCTGCAAGTCCGGCGACGATCCAGATGACCGGTGAGATTTCCTGGTGCTCGCGCTCGGGAAAATCGTGGCGGAATGCGGCAAAGACAGTCCAGATGGCGAGGGCCGCAAGACAGCAGGCGATCGCATAGGGGACCGTCGTCGGTCCGACCTGGGAGTAACCGGCAGCGCCTGCCAGGCGCGACACGTCCCAGAAAATGAGGCCAGCGATGGCGGCCAGCACGGCCGCGATGAAGAGCGCCGCCCGATCCGGGCGACGCGTTGTGGTCGAAGGGTTGAGCCCCTTGGTCATTTCACCAGTCCAATGTCCTTGAGGACGGTCTCGGTGGCCGAAACGTCCTTGTCGAGCTGGGCGGCGAAAGCGTCACCTGCGAGGTAGCTATCCTGCCAACCCTTGGTCTTCAGGACTTCCTGCCAGCCGGCCGACTTGGCGAGCTTTTCGACGTCGGCCGAAACGGCTGCCTTCTGCTCGTCGGTCAAGCCCGGAGCGGCTGCAACCATGCGCCAGTTTTCAACGACGACGTCGAGGCCGGATTCCTTCAGCGTCGGCGCGTCGATGCCGGGGAGGCGCTCGCCGCTCGATACTGCGATCAGGCGCAGCGTACCGGCCTTGACCTGGGCCTCGAACTCGCCGTAGCCGGAGATGCCGGCCGTGACCTGGCTGCCGAGGATGGCTGCGAGGGCTTCGCCGCCGCCGGAATAGGCGATGTAGTTGATCTTGGTCGGGTCGACACCGGCTGCCTTAGCAATCAGGCCAACGGCGATGTGGTCGGTACCGCCGGCAGAGCCGCCAGCCCAGGAAACGGCGCCCGGATCCTTCTTGAGGGCTTCGACGAGGTCAGCCATCGTCTTGATCTCGGAAGCGGCCGGAACGACGATCGCTTCATATTCGCCAGTGAGGCGTGCGATCGGAGTGACATCCTTGAGGGTAACCGGCGACTTGTTGGTCAGGATTGCGCCGACCATGACGTAACCGCCGACGATCAGGGCGTTCGGGTTGCCCTTCTGCTGGCTTGCGAACTGGGCGAGGCCGATGGTGCCGCCGGCGCCTGGTACGTTCTGAACCTGAACGTTGCCGGAAATGCCTTCCTGCTGCATTACGGTCTGGAGCGAGCGAGCCGTCTGGTCCCAGCCGCCGCCCGGATTTGCCGGAGCGATGATGGTGTAGTCAGCCGCATAGGCCGGCAGCGCCATTGCGCCGGCGAGAATGGATGCCAGGAAAAAGTGTTTCAAGGTCAGTCCTCCATGAGGCGCGATTTTCCACGCGCACGTTGTTTCTGCGTGCGAACGGGAAGACGCGACGGTGCCCAAAGGACCCTTGTCGCTGACCGGATTGGTGACTTCCTCCCAGTGCGCAACCGGCGGGCCCGCCTCCACGGGGCGCCAGCGACTGCTAAGCCATCATAGAAAGCTGACATTAAGCTGACATCAAGTCCTCATTGCGAAAATGAAGCGTAGTGTTTACGGAATCTTAGGCTGTTGCTTGCCGCTTGCGGCGCGAAAGGGCTCGCCGTGGGGCAGGCGCCCTGCCGTTTCCGGTTGTTGCGCGAATCGCAAACGTTCGCGGGCCATTTGCCAACTAAGATGTGGGGCGAGAAGGCTAATTCTCTTCGTTTCATGGCGCATTGCAAGCTAACTGTATCTGTCTTGCGTCGCATGAATATTCGGAATAGAATATTCGAATATTCCCTTCTGCATATTCAGGAGAAAGCCATGGCGCTCTATATTCGTGACGATACAGTCGACGATCTCGCTTCCGAGCTCCAGAAGCTGTCCAAGGCTCCTAACAAGACCGAGGCCGTTCGTCGCGCCTTGCAACATGAACTCGATCGCATCCGGGAAGAAGTGCCGTTACGCGAGCGCGTCGCGAAAATTCAAGACAAGTTCCGAGCGCGTATGGGGTCGAACAAGCCCAACTTTGACATGAAGCGCTTCACCGACGAGATGTGGGAACTCTGATGTTTCTGGACGCCTCTGTGATCGTGGCGGTTTTGGCCGGCGAGGAAGATGCCGGATATCATCTCGCCAAAATCGAGATGTCAAAGACGCCAGTCTTCTATTCGTCACTTGCTGTGTTCGAAGCGGTGATCAGCCTGGCACGTATCATTGCCATCTCGCACAACGGCAACCAGGCTCCAACGCCACCGGATATCATCGAACTGGCGCAGGAGAGTGTTGCGCAATTCCTTGAAGCAATCGATGGGCAAGAAATGCCTATCAGCGGATCCCTGCACCGCGCAGCGATTGAGGCGGCACGCAACTATGGTCGCTTTGTCGGCCATCCGGCTCGGCTGAATTTCGGCGATTGTTTCGCTTATGCTTGTGCGAAGTCCCAGCATGTGCCGCTTCTGTTCAAAGGTGATGATTTTTCCAGGACAGATATCGATGTTGCCTGAGATCGCCAGCCGCGGCGATCCCAGGTCGTAGACGCCTCACCAATACCTTGTCCTGAGTAGCAGCCAGCGTCCTCACCCCGGCACCATCGCCGGAATGCAATGCGGCGTGTGGTCGTTCGGCGCCAAAAGGCTGAGGCCGGAGTTCCGTCCGCCATCCGTTTTCCGATCAGGCCCGGAAACGGATGGCGATGATGCGCAAGAGCTGGTGGAGCCGCTTCTGCAAATTTCATCTGAAACGCTACTCGGCTGCTTCTTGCCGATCGACGTGGAGGGCGAAGCCGCGGTCACCCGGATTGGCGAGGTCTGGACGGAGCTGAAGGCTCGGGATCAGATAGTCCCCACCGTTCTGTCGCCGGTAGGGAATAGGCGGCGTTGTGGCAAGCGTCCGCATCCGCTCGCCCAGACGTTCCGCAACATCTACGAAGCCAGCTTCATCGATACGATCGACCCGGTAGGCCACGAACGGTGGCAGCACATCATATCCGGGATAGTAAAGGATACCGTGGTTGATGGGAAACAAGAGGTCTTCGATCGGTCCATTGACCCCCCGGGCGGAGTAGTGTTCCTGCCAGCCGCCGGTGGTGACGATCAGCATCGCGCGCTTGCCCTTGAACGTGCCCTCGCCAAACCGGTCGCCCCAATAGGTGTCGTTGTGTTCGCCGACACCATAGGCAAATCCGTAGGCATAGACCCGATCCACCCAGCCTTTCAGGATGGCTGGCATTGTGTACCACCAGAGCGGAAACTGCAGGATGAGTGTATCCGCCCATAAGAGCTTCTCGTGTTCCGCCTTCACATCCTGCGTCAGGGTATCGGTCGTGAAGGCGCCTTTCGAGGCGCGGCTCGGCTTGAACTGCGTGTCGGCTGAAAGCGAAGGGAAGTCGCTCCGATCGACCTCGGATTTCCATTTGTCGGCATAGAGGTCAGAGACACGGACTTCGTGGCCCTGAGCCTCGAGTTCGCGGATGGCGACGTCGCGGAGCGCGCCGTTGAGCGAACGCGGTTCTGGATGGGCGAAAACAAGCAAAACTTTCATGGTCAGCATTCCTGTGATGAGAAACCGACCCCTGATGTAGACGACACCCAAGTGTTTCACTATAACTTGGGAATGCATATGATTGTGCCGAAAAATGGATAAGTCCGACATCACGCTCGAACGCATGCGGACATTCGTGCGCGTTGCCGAGCGTGGCAGCCTGTCAGCCGTTGCGCGAGAGCTTGGGCTCGGGCAGTCGACGGTCACGCGGCATCTGCGCGAACTGGAGGAGGCGCTGGGCGTGCCTCTCATCAGCCGCACGACCCGGCGCGTGACGATGACCGACGAGGGCAACAGGTACTATGCCAACAGCGTCCAGATCCTGCGCCTCGTGGAGCAGGCCGGCGACGAGGCACGCGGCACCCGTGGTGCTTCGGCCGGCACGATCCGGGTCTCCTGCACCGCGGCTTTCGGCGTTCTGCACGCCACGCGACTGATCTTTGCCTTTCAGGAGAAATACCCGGATATCGGTGTTGATCTCAGCCTGACGGACGAGCGCATCGATCTTGTGCGGGAGGGCATCGATATCGCGCTCCGCCTGGGGCCGCTTACCGACAGTTCGCTGAAACTGCGGGCACTGGGCCAAAGCCAGCGTCTGCTGGTCGCCGCGCCGGACTATCTCGCCAGGCGAGGGACACCGGTCATTCCCCGGGATCTATCGGACCATGAAGGCATTCGCATGTCGAACGTGGCGGGCAGCGACATGCTGGAACTTCACGGGAACACCGGGGAGCGGCATATGGTGCCTTTCCACGGGCGTCTACGCGTCGACCATGGATTGGCGGCGCGCGAGGCGCTCGTCGCCGGCCGCGGCATCGCCCCCGCGCACCGTTGGTTGGTCGATGATCTGCTCGCTGATGGCCGGTTGATACCCATCCTTCCGGACTATTTTCTGCCGGCCGTGCCCTTGAGCATGCTGATCGTGCCGGAGCGTGCAGGCATTGCCCGGGTGCGGTTGCTTGTCGACTATCTCGCGGAGCGTATCGGCGACATTGCAGGTCTGGAGTAACCGGGGTTGCGCTGACATACGACCGTCCATGGTCGCAGACACGTTTGAGCGATCCGGTATTTACCGAGGCCAAGGAAGCACATTTCACTGGGTCGATCGTTGGAACTAGTGGAGCCGCAGCACCTCGTTCCAGCGTGCGATCAGCCGGGACCGCTTTACCTGGTCGAGATAGACCATCAGCCCGGGACTGACGGGAACCGGCCGCAATTGGGCACCGAGCATTTCCTGCATGGTGTTGGCGGTGTTTTCGCCAGCGACATCCGGGCTGACGGCGGGGATCTGCAATTGCCGCGCCATGATCGTCTGACCTTCCTTGGACATGAAGAATTCCAGATAGCGACGACCGAGGTCGGGAGAAGCGGACGCCTGCGGCACGAGACCGATCCGCGACATCACTACGGTATAGTCCTTGGGCAGGACAATGCCGACATCCGGGTGTCGGGCTGCCCAATCGGCGGCGTAGGAGCCGAGGATGTTGTAGCCGAGCACGAACCGCCCGTCGGCGACCCGCTCCAGAATGGCCTGGCTGGTGGAATAGAGTTTGACGCCGGCAGCGCCCATGGCCTGGATGACATCCCAGATGTCGCCGAACTGCTCCTGGTCGCGAGACATGAAGAGAAAGCCGACGCCGGAGCGCTCGATGTCATAGGTGCCGATCCGGCCGAAGACATCGGCGCCCTGACGCTTGAGATAGGCGACGAATTCGGCGCGGGTCGAAGGCGGCGCTTCCTTGGTAAAGCTCGGCTTGTGATAGACGAAGACCGCCGGCTCGAAAGTCAGCGCATAGGCGGTATTGCGCCAATTGGCCCAGGTCGGCCAGCGGCCGCTCATCGGCAGGTCGCTGCGCTGGGCATAGCCGTCGTTGCTCAGCTTGACTTGCAGGTCCATCGCAGACGAGAAGGCGAAGTCCGCGGTCTTCAGCCCCGCATCGGTTTCCTTGACGATCCGGTCGTAGATCTCCCCCGTCAGCATATCCTCATAGCGCACCGCGACATCCGGATTGGCTTTTTGAAAGCCGAGGATCATGGGTTTGGCGAGCGGCTCGTCGAGCGAGGAGTAGACGACCAGCGTCCTGGCGTCCGAGGCACCTGAAAGCGCCGGGAAAATGACCGGTGCGGCCAGAAGGAGCCGGGGACAAAGAAGCAAAAAGAGAAAAGAAATCAAGTACCGCATAAATCCACAATGCCTCAGCACGCCACCGTTCACAAGCAAGGCAACGGCGGATAGAGTGAAGCGGGGAGTGAAGACAATTGCGCATATTGCTTGTTGAAGACAATCAGGTCCTTGCCGAGGGTCTGTCGGCCATCCTGCGTGGTAGCGGCTATGCCGTCGACGTCGTCAGCGACGGCGCGTCGGCCCACGCGGTTGCCGCGGCCGAGACGTTCGATCTGGTGATCCTCGACCTGAACCTGCCGGAGATGGACGGGCTTGATGTGCTCAGGGCGATGCGTGCTAGGCAGAACCGTGCGGCTGTACTCATCCTGACGGCGCGGGGCACGCCGGAGGAGCGGGTGAAGGGGCTCGATCTCGGCGCCGACGATTACATGATCAAGCCGTTCGATATCGGCGAGTTTGAAGCGCGCGTACGCGTGCTGCTTCGCCGGCAGGCGGGATTGCGCGCGTCAACGGTCAGTTACGGCAATGTGTCGCTCGACCTCAATGCGCGCAGCTTTTCGTCCGGTGGCGTGCCGATCGAAATCCCGGCCCGAGAGCTGGGGCTGCTCGAACTCCTGTTCATGCGCGCCGGCAAGGTCGTCGCCAAGGAGGCGATCATGCAATCGCTGACCGGCTTTGATGACGATCTGAGCCCGAATGCGATCGAACAATATGTCAGCCGCCTCAGGAAGCGGCTTGCGCCACACGGCCTGACGGTCAGAACGGCGCGCGGTATCGGCTACTATCTCGACAAAGCGGCCGGGCCGGAATGAGGGCGGCGGTCTATTCCCTTCGCCGCAGGCTGCTTGGCTGGCTGTTGATCTCAACCGCCGTCATCGGCGTCGCCGCGCTCACCGATACCTACCGCGAAGCGGTGACAACAGCCAATGTCGTGTCGGACCGCGTTCTCGCCGGTTCGGCGCTTGCCATCGCCGAACGCGTGGTTGTTGCAGAGGATGGGTCGCTCGAGGTGGACATCCCCTATGTGGCGCTCGAGATGTTGACCTCGGCGGCGCAGGATCGCGTCTTCTACCGGGTCGATGGTCCTCCCGGACAGTTCATTACCGGTTACCAGACCCTGCCTTCCCTCGATGAAGTCCCCGGCAGCTCCACGACCTTTGCAGACTCCTCGTTCCGCGGCGAGCCCATCCGGATCGCGGCACTGCGCCGCTCGGCCTCGACAGGTATCAACTCGGTTCCTTTTGTCGTGACGGTTGCCGAAACGACCATCGCGCGCCGACAACTGGCACAGACGATTCTCGTTCGTTCCGCCTTGCGCCTCGGCCTAATGATCGCCGGTGCGGCGGTCATTGTCTGGATTGCCGTTACCTTCTCGCTCAGGCCGCTCTTTCGCTTAGGCGATGCCATTGCCGAGCGCAGTCCCGACGATCTGCATCCAATCGGCGAGCGTGTGCCCAACGAAGTCCAGGGGCTTGTCGACACGGTCAACTCGTTCATGGGGCGTCTTCAGTCGGCGCTCGACGCGCTGCGCAATTTTACCGGCAACGCCAGCCATCAACTGCGCACACCGCTCGCAATCATCCGAACGCAGCTGGCATTGGCACTGCGCGCAGGCTCGATCGAGGACACCAAGAAGGCGGTGAAAAAGGCCGACGAGGCCGTTGCGAACGCCGAGCGCATTCTGGCGCAGTTACTGCTGATGGCGAAGATCGACGCTGTTGGCAAGGATGAGGCGCGCAAGCTGGAGCGGATCGACCTGGTCGAGCTGGCGCGCGGCATCACCGCCGAACATGTACCAGCCGCCGGTGACGCCGGCATCGATCTGGGTTTCGACGGCGAGGGCGAAGCCTTCGTTCGTGCAGAGCCTTTGCTGGTCGGCGAGATGCTGAAGAACCTGATCGGCAACGCGTTGCTCTATGCCGGGCGAGGGGCGGAGGTCACGACGCGGGTGAGCGAAAAGGAAGGCGTCGTATCGCTGGAGGTCGAAGACAGTGGACCCGGGATCAGGCCGGAATTGCGCGAGGGCGTGCTCAGGCGGTTTCAGCGCGGCGCCAGCGAAGCGCCTGGAACGGGGCTCGGTCTGCCGATCGTCGAGGAAATTGCTGCCCTCTACGGAGCGCGAACCAGCCTGACCGATGGAGCAGGTGGGCGCGGGCTTAGGGTTGCCATCCTGTTTCCGGCCGGCTGAACAGGGCGGGCCGCTCAGTCCCCATCCGGCGCGCGCAAACAGAGTTGTTCCACCGTTGTAGGCCACCGATCCATAGTTCGGTCCTCGATCCGGCAAACGGAACGTATCCAACCCAGGATCTACATCTGCACATCATTCGAGAGCCTCTCCGAGGCTGCGAAGCTAGCGGGCGTTGCGCCATAATCCCCGCCACGAGCAAGGAGGAGTTATTCAAAGCGGTTGGGAGCGCGCGACCTCAAGTTTTTCGGCGCAACGGGCGGTGCTTGGGGAGGCGCGCTGCGGCGGCCTTATTCTCGGTGTGCACGAAACTGCTTGACATTGCACGAAAATGCACGAATTTTGCCATCAAACAAGGATGGCAACTTCTGCTGACCTTGCCACAATGGAGGAGGTCACGATGAGCATTGCACACCGCGTTCGCGTAGAGGATGTCACCATCCTCTCGGACGACTGGTACGTCCTAAAGAAAACGACTTTTTCCTTCCAGCGCGCCGACGGCAATTGGCAGCGACAGTCGCGAGAGACCTACGACCGGGGAAACGGTGCGACGATCCTTCTCTACGATCCGAAACGCCGCACGGTGATACTCACCCGTCAGTTTCGCTATCCAGCCTTCGTCAACGGTCATGACGACCTTCTCATCGAAGCGCCGGCCGGATTACTCGACAATGCCGAGCCGGAAGCACGCATCCGTGCAGAAACGGAAGAGGAGACAGGCTTTCGTGTGCGCGATGT
This sequence comes from Ensifer sp. NM-2, assembly GCF_003024455.1. NCBI lineage: Bacteria > Pseudomonadati > Pseudomonadota > Alphaproteobacteria > Hyphomicrobiales > Rhizobiaceae > Ensifer > Ensifer sp. NM-2. The sequence continues at coordinate 29,944 of NZ_PVZR01000027.1, read as the reverse complement.
ACGCTTGGCGTTCGACGCATTCATGAGCCCCGGCTCCGTAACGGAGCGGCTGCATTTCTTTGTTGGCGAGTACCAGCCAGGTGACCAGGCTTCGGCGGGTGGTGGCAACGAGGCTGAAGGGGAGGATATTGCCGTCCTGGAAATTGGTATCGACGAGGCGCTTGCGATGGTCGGATCGGGGGCAATTCGGGATGGAAAAACGATCATGCTGCTGCAGTATGCCGCCTTGAACCTCTTCTCCAATCGCACGCCAATCGACGTTGGCGCAGCCAGCTTTCCTGAGACGGCAGCAGTCACCGGCCGTCGCGGCAACCTTTGAGCAATGCGATAAAAGGACGACGCAGTCTTCCGTCCGGATTTGCGTCCGACCTGGAGCATCAGCCAGCGGCTGCACCTTCATTTGCGGGGCGGAGCAAACCGCAAACTTGGCCAACACCCCGCGTCGGTATTCGGCCTTAGGCTGCAGCAAAAGGGCCCCGACGCTGAGGATCTCCTTTTCCGGAAGGTCGAGCTGCAAAAGCTGGCCATGAGCGTCGATGGCGTCGCCGTCTTCGACGAGCACGAGACGCTCATGCACTGGAACTACGTCGCCTGAACGGCCCCAGCATGCCGCTTGCCATAGAGCAAGCCGGACAAGGATTGGAGGTGCGCTTTAGCGGCTGCGCTGACCGAAGAGGGAAGCTGTTTCGCGGGTCTGGACCCGAAGCATCGCGTTCCAAAGCTGAAGAACGAAACGCGGCTGGAACTGGCTCGCAAGCTTGCGCTGCGACAACATGATAAATCTCCGATAGTTTTGGATGGCTTTGATATAGTCGATCGCAGAAGCAGTTGCCAGAGCGGTAGCGCCGTGGCAGCCCTGCGCGGCAAGCATATGTCGAAATCCGCTCGCCGCCGCCAAAATACGTCGACGTGGACAATAAAATGCCGGGATGATTTTCATCAACCCGGCCAGTTGGCTCACTGTGGGAATAGATCTTCTTTGGAGGATCAGGCTTTCTTGCGCTTCTTCTGTTGATAGACACCGAGGACGACGGCGGCAACGACGATCAAGCTGTGGGCGATTTCCTGATGGCAGGTGTCGACTCGCAGGAAAGTGAAGCCGGCGTTCATAGCATCGAAGATGGGGGGTGATGCGCTCGGCAAAACCGATCAATCCCATGCGCTATGATGTGTCGAAACGCGGATATGTAACAAGAGTGATTGCGAGCCGGGTCGGAATTTCTGTTCCATCGCGACGTCTATCGTGCAAGTGCGAAGTGGGGGCTGGCCTTGGCTCAACGGGCCTCACGGGTATGCCATACGCGCAGAACATAGATGATCGACTGTTGAATCTCGTATCGGATCTCATAATGCCCAACGAGGATTCGGCGAACTTCGCGAGGCGCAAATTCTTCGAGCTTCTCGCCAAGTCGAGGCTGTTCAACTAGGCGTGTCGGTGCAGTCGTCAACGATTGAACCGTGCGTGCAGCGGCCCGCCGATTAACGGGAGCTAGAAATTCGAAAAGGGGCGCGAGATCACGAAGGGTCTTACTTGTCCATTTAACCTGCATCAGAGCGGAACAGAGAGCGGCTTGTCTTGTCCAGACTATCGGCCCAGGCTTGCACGGCCTGATGGTCAATAACTTGACCGGCGTCCACGTCCGCGAGCGCTTCAAGTGTGAACAGCCGTCGTTCATCCTCTTGATCTACCCAGGCAGTGAGTGCCTGCTTGATGATCCAGCCGCGCGAACGTTCCAGCCGGATAGCCAACTGATCTACCCTCTCCGCAAGCGGCAGCGGAACATGCGCTGTCAATACCTTGGTTTCCATCGAACGCTTCCTGTGTAATCGACCTTAATCATAGTGATTAGATTTGCTCAAGTGGAGAGGCTGTAAGCGTCGAATGCACCAACCGACCTCGGACAACTAAATCCGGACGATCCATTGTGATGCACATATTTGGCAATTGCATCGTCGCTCACCTTTCATCAAGGGCCGAGCGCACAGTGCTTGCCGTCCTCCTGATCGCCCCGGTAGCATCATAAATACAAAGACCAATGAGCATCGCCGCAGCCCACTATGAAATCTTCTTCAAGGAAATCGCCGAGAGCAGGGTCGTTTGGACCATACGTGACGACGCGGGCTTTCCAACTTCGACAAACCAATCAAACGAAGCCGCCATGCCTTTCTGGTCGTCAGAAACTCGGGCTCGGCTCACTATTGAGACTGTTGCGTCGTATCGCGACTTCATGCCACACCAGCTAACCCTGGAGGTGTTTCGCGATCGCTGGTTGGTAGGGTTGGAAAAGGATGCCCTTAGGGTTGGCATAAACTGGAGCGGTGAGCGTGCGACTGGCTTCGATGTCGCGCCTGCCGACGTTCGCAGAAGGCTTACATCCGGTTCGTAGAAGAAATGCATCCAAAAATCAGGCGGCCGAAGCCGCCCTTTCTCGTTTGATTATTTGGCGAACATTGTCTTTCCACCAGTCTGCGCGCCGCCCTTGGCCGAGCTCTTCTTGCCAGGGTCGGTGTTTACGTTCTTGGTTGACGCGGCAAGACCGCGCGACGATCCGAAGGCTAATTCAATCTGACCGGCTCTTTTGACGGTGGACTGCTTTTCAGCTGGCGTCGACGGGACGGCAGCAATGGCGGAAGTCGCAAAAGCGAGCGACGCCAGGGCGGCGATAACTATCTTCATTGGTAGTCTCCTAGGTTCGAACCTCCCGCCAAGGATTGCGGGAGATTTGGCCTAGGACTATTGCCGAGACGGCGACATACGGCAGGTGTCGTATTTCGACCGTTCCGCGATCCGCGACCCCTCGAAATGGTTACCGACTTGTTTCGGACACATTGGGCTCCCATATACCTCGTCGTTGGCATTGCTATGAGCGCTGAATGATTCGCCGCTCGCAAATGCCTCGTCGCTTTAGACTTTTGACCACGGATGTACTGGCACTGGTTGGTAAGCGATGATGAGGAAGGTCGGTGCGGTTTCGCCCCGGCCTTTTTTCATGGGAATTGATCTCAATTTGTTCCTACTGCGGACGAGCTAATCCAGCTTAGACATGCGCGGTATGTCCTGTGGATGTTCGCTGCTCGTTCTCGCGTTTTACGTGTAGCTTGAAATTGGGCGCGACCAATGACCGCCGCCTATGCGGTAGGGTGGTGGCCTTCAGTTGAGTGTTTCAACCATTTCTCGGGCATCAGAGGCCCAAAGTATTCGGTACCTGGCGTAGGTGATACTGCCAAACGCGATGCCCTCGATAATTCTGGCGCGGGTTTGCTTAATGTAGGGGCGAAACTCCGCCTGCCTCGATGGAAGTGCGCCGGTACGGCTCTCTGTGCAGCGCTCGATCTGGGCCTCACGTGCCTTCGCCGAAGTGCGTAGCTCGGCAGCAATCGCAGCAAATGCAGGCTCCGCCAATGGCGGCCCTTGCTCAGCGGACGCTGGTAGAGGCACCGCGATAAACAAAACGATAGCGAGCGCCAAACCGGTTCTCATGCAGCCTCCAAGTCATTGCCTTCTACCCGTAAAGGTTGGGCAAATACAACTCCAGGAAATTTGTCGGTAGAGCAGCCCGGTAGCTCGCCAGCCTCATAGGTTGGAGATCGCAGGTTCATTCTTTCCAGTGCAGGCGGCGCGCGCCACATGATTTTCGCCTGACGTTCAATTTCATCGGGGGAGCGGTGCGGGTACTTTGCGGCAAGGGCTAGCGCGAGAGCCCGGAGGTTTGCGAGAATGTCTAGGTGCTCGTCGGCTGCTTGCGCCTGGGCGTTTCAGCCGATCGACCGGCCGCCCCGTGTTCGTCATTCGTGGGCACGATGTCGAAGAGTTTGTCGGCATCGTTCGTCGTTATGGGGCAGATGCTGCCGGCGTTCGCGCCATGGTCGATGCAGCCAACCAGAAACCCGAGATCGCCAGAATGCAGATCGCACATGCATGCGGCACCTGCCAGCTTAGGGTCGCGTAGTTCCGTTAGCTGCTGTCAGGCGGGGCAAAGAAGCAGTTCACGTTGTCTTCCGTCGGATGCAGGCAGATATGATATCGCCCATCGCCCGAGGGAATCTCATCGCCATACGGGATGAAGAACATGTGTGGCCTTGTCGCGAGGTGGTGGTCGCCCGCATGCAAGAAGACAGAAAAACCACGAGCTCCTCGCATTATGTCCGGAGCGGGAATGGCTTCACAATCGCCACCTACCTCATGAGCCTTGCAGCACGCCGGAGGATAGGTCCAGCCCGTCATCGTCTGGTGAGCGTCGGTCCGAACTACGCCGACTGAGATTGCTGCAAGTGTCATCAGGGGTACGGTTGATGTGGCGAATGTCATTGTGCACCTCCTTGGAGGCAGCCCTTCGAAAACGCCGAGAGGTTGCTTGCTGGTTTGCAAGAACGATTTGTCTGGCCGATGCTTAGATGCGTTCAGCGGCCCGGACACCGCCCGTTGCCAGCATACTCCTCGCTCCTTGGCGTGGAACCTGAATTATGCCTGGGCGACAGCGTGCTCTTGTCTGTCGTCGAGGCCATCAAGCAGGCCGATGGTACCGCGGCGAACATCGCCAGCTTGGTGTTCGAAGCTAAGGTCAACATCATCCGGCTGCCGGATTTCATGCAGAACATTGGCAACGCCGAGTACCGCGCGAAGATCCTTGAGCGCTACACGCTCGCCGCCACGGCCAAGGGCATCAACGGCGACCTGTTGCTCGACAAGGAAGAGGAGTTCGAGCAGAAGACGGCCAGTTTTGCCACTCTACCGGAAGTCCTCATGGCGTTCCTGCAGATCGTTTCGGGCGCAGCCGACATCCCGGCGACCCGGCTTCTCGGCCAGCCACCGGCTGGCATGAACGCCACCGGCGAAAGCGACCTGTGCAACTATTACGATCGCCTGCAGGCCATGCAGGAAGTCGAGATGACCCCGGCCATGATGCAGCTCGACGAGTGTATCATCCGCAGCGGTACCGGCTCACGCGACGCCGACATCTACTATGAGTGGGCGCCCCTCTGGGGAATGTCTGAGAAGGAAAAGGCCGACGTCGTTCAAAACGAAAGCCGACGCTGCGCGCCAGTTGGTGGGTACTTCGCCGGGTCAGGAAATTATTCCCCGCGAAGCTGTGTCCGACGCTCTGGTCAACGCGCTCGTCGAGGATGGCTCGCTGCCCGGACTCGATGCGGCGATCGAGGAATATGGCAAGCTGAGCGAGCAAGAGCCCTCCGAAGACGAGCATGCGGCCGCAGCAGCCGCACAGTCAAGTCAGGAGCGATGAACCCGAGCGGCTCATCAAGAGGCCGAGAATATCACCATAAAAAGTGCGGCCCAGAGTAAGGCCGACAACTCGGCCGCCAACAGAAACCCAAACGTGGTGTCGCTCATGCAATCCTCCGTAGGCAACCTCCATTGCCAGGAGGAACTATAGGGGAGGGACGGCGATCCCGCTACTCATTAAGACGCAAGCAGCGAGTAAATCAGAACGCCGACAGAACCCCAGAAGCCAACCATTACCAGCGCCATCGCGGCAACCAGAACCTTTGTCACTACAAAACTCCACGACTGTTGTACGGGTCCAAAACCTAGCCCAGCGCTGAAATTTTTGTATCGGACCATGGTCTGATCTCGCTGCTTTCGTTGACGGTGTGTCGAACCACCATCGCCGCAGGTGGCTTTTCTTTTGAGGCACTAGTCATGAAATTCACAGACACAGAACCGATCGCGGGCATGCGACGGACCGCCGACGGCTACCTTGTCGCCGAGGTCCGCACTGCTCGCACTGGCATCCGGGACTACGCCGGCCATGAGGTCGGCAAACCCGATATGCCGGTCGTGAAGGACTATCGGTCCGCAGACCAGGTTTTCGCATGCGACGGCCTTGGCTCCTATGCCCGCAAGCCGGTGACGAACATTCACCTTGACGAAGCGGTCAGCGCCGCCAACTGGAAGGACTGGCCGTCGGCCAGATCTGTGACGAGGCCGCCCGCGACGGCGAGTTCGTTCGCATACCGCTGATCGTGATGGATGCCGCGGCAATCAAGGCCGTCGACGAGGGAAAGCGCCAAACGAGCGATTGCCGGTGTCCCGGTCCGGCGCACAGTTTGCGCTCAGCTGCTTGAATAAAAGAAGCCGGGATGATTTTCATCACCCCGGCCAGTTGGCTCACTGGGAGAACAGGTCTTCTTTGGAGGATCAGGCTTTCTTGCGGTTCTTCTGTCGATAGACGTCGATGACGACGGCGGCGACGATGATCAGGCCCTTGACGATTTCCTGATAGTAGGCGTCGACCCTGAGGAAGGTGAAGCCGGAGGTCATGACGCCGAGAATGATGGTGCCGATCACGGTACCGGTGATGCGTCCGACGCCACCGGTCAGCGATGTGCCGCCGATGACGGTCGCGGCGATCGCGTCGAGTTCGTACATCACTCCCATGCCGGCCTGCGCCGTCTGAGCGCGGGCTGCGGTGACGACGCCAGCAAGGCCTGCCAGCATGCCGGCAATGGCATAGACCTTGATCAGATGCGCCTCGACATTGATACCCGAGACGCGGGCTGCCTGAACATTGGCGCCGATCGCGTAGGTGAACTTGCCGTAGCGGGTGTAGCGAAGGGCAATGTGGAAGATGATCGCAACGACCAGGAAGACGATGACGGGCCAGATGCCGGTGCCGATGAAATTGAACTGCTCGGTGAGGCCCGAAACCGGCTGACCCTTCGTGTACCACTTGGAGATCCCGCGTGCCGAGACCATCATGCCGAGCGTGGCGATGAAGGGCGGGATCTTCGTTCTGGCGATCAACTGACCGTTGATGACACCAGCAAGCAGGCCGACGCCGATGCCGAGCCCGATCGGCACGATGGCCGGCAGGTCTGTCAGCGACGGATAAAGCGCACGCGGCCAGGTGGAGGCCTGCGCGACACTTGCCGAGAACATCGCGGTCATGCCGACAACGGAGCCGGAGGACAGATCAATGCCGCCGGTGATGATCACCTGGGTCACGCCGACGGCGATGATGCCGATAACGGCAACCTGCAGGATCATGATCGTCAGGCGCTGCGGGTTCATGAGGAAGCTCTGCCCGACGAAGATCCAGCCAAGGATTTCGTAGACAAGCGCGATGCCGATCAGCACCAGGAAGATGCTGAATTCGGGCGGCATCCGACGCTTCGCACCCGGAAGGGCCGAGCCGGTGCCTTGTGCTGCGACATTGGTTTCCATTGTTCGTTCCTCCCTGTGGTCCGTTCGGTTCGCGCTCAGCTGGCGGCGAGTTCCATGACCTTGATCTGGGTTGCTTCGGCTCGGTCGAGGATGCCTGTGACGCGCCCTTCATGCATGACCATGATGCGATCGCTCATGCCCAGCACCTCCGGCATTTCCGAAGAAATCATGATGACGGCAACGCCGTTGCGGGCGAGTTCGGTGACGAGGCGATGGATCTCTGCCTTGGCCCCGACGTCGATGCCGCGCGTCGGCTCGTCGAGGATCAGGATGCGCGGGTTGGTCAGCAGCCAACGGCCGATCAGCACCTTCTGCTGATTGCCGCCGGACAGGTTCTCGATCCGCTCCTGCAGATTGGGCGTCTTGACCCGAAGCTTGCGGCTCATCTCCTCGCAAGCCGCGGTGATGTCCTTTTCCGAGACAAAGCCGGCCCTGACGAAACGGTCCTGCAGTACGGCGATCTGCATGTTTTCAAGCACGTCAAGGATCAGCAGACAGCCGGTGTCCTTGCGATCTTCCGTCAGGAATGCCATCCGGTTGCGGATGGCGGTGTTGGGGCTATCGATCGAAACGGTCTTGCCGTCGATGGCGATGGTGCCGGAGCTTGCCGGGGTGACGCCAAAGAGCGTCTCGGCGACATTCGAGCGGCCGGAGCCAACCAGCCCGGCGATCCCCAGGATTTCGCCGGCACGCACGTCGAATGAGACGTCGTGGAACACGCCGTCAAGCGTCAGATTGTTGACCGAAAGCATGACGTCGCCGATCGGCACCTCTTCCTTCGGGAACATCTGGGTGATCTCGCGACCGACCATCATGCGAATGATGTCATCGCGGGTGACTTCGCTTGAAGCATGCGTGCCGATATATTTGCCGTCACGGAAGACCGAGAACTCGTCGGCAATCTCAAAGAGCTCGTTCATCTTGTGGGTGATGTAGACGATGCCGATGCCCTGTGAACGCAGATCGCGGATGATCTCGAACAGGTGCGCGACCTCGCGCTCCGTCAAAGCCGAGGTAGGCTCATCCATGATCAGCACGTCGGATTCGTAGGAGACCGCCTTGGCGATCTCGACCATCTGGCGGTTGGCAACCGAGAGGTGGCGGACCTCGATTTCAGGGTCGAGCTTGATCTTCAGGCGATCGAACAGCCGGGCGGTAATGCGGCGCATCTCGCCATGATCGACAAAGCCGAAGCGGTTTTTCGGTTCGCGCCGGATCCAGATGTTTTCGGCGACGGTCATGAACGGCATCAGGTTCAGTTCCTGATGGATCATGGCGATACCGTTTTCGAGCGCGTCGAGCGGCGACTTCAGCCTGATGTCGGCGCCCTTCAATCGCACCTCACCCTTATCGGGCGTATAGATCCCGGCCAGGATCTTCATCAACGTCGATTTGCCGGCGCCATTCTCGCCCATCAGCGCATGGACGGTGCCGCGCCTCAGACGGAAGGACACGTCGTCGAGCGCGACGACGCCGGGAAATTCCTTGCGAATGCCTTCAACGTTGAGAAGGTATTCGGCGTTGGGTACGGCGCCGCTGGCGCGCACGGCGGCCATCGTTGTCGGACTGAGCGTCATTGTCATTGCCTCCCCGTCAATTCCGGCTTTCGCGGAAAAGTCCTCGCAGCTGGTGGGTCAACCAGCCATTCTCCTCGCAGGCGCCAATCTACCGGATCAGCGCACCTGCCGCGCGGGACTGTTTTGGTTGGGAGCGCGAGATATCCCGCGCTCCCAATGCAAGCATCAGTTCTTCGCCTGATAGCTGGCCATGTTTTCCTTCGTGACAAGTTCGAAGGGGATGTAGACCTTCTTCTCGACCGGCTCGCCCTTGGCGAGTTTGAGGGCTGCATCGACAGAGCCCTTGCCCTGGCCGGCGGCGTTCTGGAACACTGTCACGTCGAGGTCACCTGCGGCCAGGGCTGCAAGCGCATCCTGTGTCGCGTCGATGCCGCCGATGACGACGCTGTCCATCGGACGGCCAGCAGCCTTCAGCGCCTGGATCGCGCCGATCGCCATTTCGTCGTTGTTGGAAATCACGGCGTCAAACTCAAGGCCGGCAGAAAGCCAGTTGGTGAGCAGGTCCGAGCCTTGTGTGCGCGACCAGTTAGCGGTCTGCTCCTCGACAATCTCGATACCCTTGCAGGCTTCCGTCGCGAGCACGTCATGGATGTCCTTGGTACGCATGCGAGCAGCCTGGTTGGAAAGCTCACCCATCATGACGACGGCCTTGCCCTTGCCGCCGAGCATCTTGCAGATTTCCTGGGTCTGCAGCGTGCCGGATTCCTGTTCGTTGGAAGCGACGAAGGCCTGCTTTTCCGGCAGGGTGTCGACGTTGACAGGCTCGCGGTTGACGTAGACGAGCGCAATGCCCGCGTCAGCGGCGATCTTCGACATCGCGGCCGTTGCGTCGGTATCAACAGGGTTGACGATGATGGCGCTGACGCCGGCTGCGATGAAGTTCTGGATCTGGCTCTGCTGCTTCGAAACGTCGTTCTGTGCGTCTTCGATCTGCAGGTCGACGCCGTCGAGCGTCTTGGCGTAGTCGGACATGCCATTGCGCAGGACCGTCAGGAAGTTGTCGTCGAACTGCGCCATGGAAACGCCGATGGTTTCGGCATGGGCCGCCGTCGACATCATCACCGCCATGGCTGTACCCAGCAGGAATTTCTTCATTGTCTTTCTCCTCCACATTTGGTGCCCGGCCACACCTTCTCCAGCCGGAAACGCTGACCACATCGGGTCGCGCCCATCTCTGATTGGAAGCGGTACTCCCGCTGCGCTCCAATCAAAACGGAATAAAAGAACCAGTGATTTGCAATTACGGAATATGTATTCCATTTTATGCGGGCGTCGTCAAGGGTGTCTTTCGACGCCTCGCTTCGTTTTGCAATGCTCTGTCGGCTTTGCCGGTCAGGTATTGGCTTCGATGTAAGTCATGCTGGTCTTGAGGGCGGCTGCCGGATCGGCGACGCCATGGACTTCATCGGCAAAAGGTTCGAACGAGAAGGGGCCGGAATAACCTGCAGCCTTCAGGCGGCGGATCTGCCCGACATTATCGAGGGCGTCGTTTTCGTTGACCAGAACACGATGTGAATCGCGCAGATCGGCGATCGCCACATCGCTGTCAGTGACGCCGGATATATGAACGAGACCGGTCATCTCGGGATGGATTGCTTGCTCGCCGGCGAGATGGTGGTGGAAGGTGTCGTGCACGACGCGGAACGTAGCCTCGCCGCCGATTGCCCTTATGCCGTCAACAGCCTCCGTCTTGGAGCGAAGCGAGCAGATCTCGAAGCCGAGTGGCTCGACAAGGCCGATGATACCGGCCGCATCGAGCATCGGCTTCAGCGCCGTAAGGGCTTCCTTTAGGTTTGCCTGACGCTCACCATCGGCCTGGCCGCTGCCATCATTGAGGGGAACAAGAACGAGCGCTTTTGCCCCGCAGTCCCTGGCATAGGAGATCAGTTGTGCGGCTTCGGCGGCGCGCGTGTCGTTCCATTCATTGAACCGCTGCAGGGCGTTGATCGAGATAATGGTCAACCCATGTTCTGCTGCCAGTGCCGTAACGTGTTTTGCGGGTGTGCCATCTAGAATGGCATTGCCGGTCAGGTCGTTGCGGATCTCGACGGCAGTCATGCCGAGCGATCGCGCAAGAGCAAAGAAGGCGTCGAGCGGCAGGCCGGGGGTTGTCATGTGATTAAGCGCGAAGGGTAGGGTGGTCATGGGAATGTCTCCTCCAGGTGTGGTTCGTCGGTAGCTATAAATGGAACGTTCATTCCATTTATAGCTACCCGTGCAAATCACCAATGACTAGGAGGTAGTTGACGCGTGTCCGGTCAAAGCACTTGCATTGTTGCAAGATTGTCTCTTCCAGATGATGGAATCCAATCAGATTCCAGGTGACCTCAGTGCAGATCTACCGTCCGCGTGCGACTGCCCTTGAACTCTTGCCCGGTTGGCCTGGATCGAGAAAGCTGTCTTCAACCGCCCGACGTATCGCAAGTTCGGTTTGCATTTCCCTTTCCAAGGTGATTTCTGGCGGAGCGCGCCGTGATGGCTGGCAGAGTGAGAATATGGACGTGCTCGACAATCCCGCACCAACCGCGACACAAGTCCGACCCTGGCACCCGAAATGGGGGGCAAGGCTCGGGGCGACTTATTTCGTGCACAACGCATTCCCTTGGTTGGGTCGCTATTTCGGCGATGCCCCGCTTCGCTCGACGCTTGCCCCCAGGCTCGATGGTATCGTTTCCTGGGGTGGTCGCCTGCCAGCACAGACAGCGATGCGAATTGCGCGATTGCGCAAGCTTCCGCATTGGCATCTCGAGGATGGTTTCCTGCGCTCCGTCGGTCTCGGCAAGGATGGAAGTATTCCGATCTCGATTGTCGTCGATGATAAAGCGCTGCCGGTCGATGCCGGTCGCGCCTCCCGATTGGAGTTGCTGATCCGCGATGCGGCTGGCGGCTTAGCGCATGATGTTGGTGCCCCGATCCGCGAGGCCCTGGTGGCGCACAAGCTGTCGAAATACAACAACCTCCCTCACAGTGAACCTCGCCTCGACCTCTCGACACGGCGCCGGATCCTGCTGGTCGATCAGGTGTTTGGGGATGTTTCCGTTGAAAAGGCCTTAGGCTCGCCTACCTCCTTTGACCGCATGTTGGATGACGCACTTGCAAGCGGTGCGCAGATTGTCGTTCGCACGCATCCGGACGTCATTGCCGGTCATCGCAAGGGCTATATGACCGAACGGGCATCGAAGTTACCAGGCGTAACGCTGATGGCCGACAAGGTGTCTGCTGCGGCCATTCTCGCCGTCGTCGATGAAGTATGGACCGTCTCCAGCCAAATGGGTTTCGACGCACTTTTGCGTGGCCTTCCCGTTCGTTGTTATGCGACCCCATTTTATGCGGGCTGGGGGCTGACAGACGATCACGTGGAAGATCGTGCCCAATTGGCCCATGCGAGACGGACAATTGCACATCCCACCCTCGATCAGCTTACTTTCGCAGCGTTCGGCCTCTACCCTGTCTATCGTCATCCAAAGACATGGGAGATGTTGGAGCCCCTCCAGGCAATCGATTATCTGGTCGAAGAAATTGCCACAACTGGACGGAATGCCTGATTTTTTATGGCCTCGATTTCTTAATCAGCGAGTCCACGGTTCGAGCCCGTGATTACGCGCCATTCCCATTTTTCTGCTCTGCTAAAAGTTGCTAGTTTCCAATTCACGTTCCATTTTTGTTCCTGAAAGCAGCTGTCCAATCGTCCATTCAGACTAAACTTTCTTTGAACGACCAAAATATCGACAGAGGGAGCGCGACCTGCGGGGAAAGTGTCAATAGAAAGCCGGGGAAAGTGTCAATAGTGTCGTGGTGAAAATGTAAATATGCCTTGGGGAAGTGACGAAGCCAAAATCGCTCACCGCAGGTGGTGCTGTTTCCCGACCGTCATTTCCGCCGTGCACACCTTGTCTACGATGCGTTTCGCCGCCCTTGACTACACGGGTGATCGTGCGGTTCGGCGATCGGGATTGTGTTCGCACAGGGAAAGCACCGTTTGCCGTTCTGGTTCTCCTTGCGGCGGCGGTCGATGCGGTCCACCTTCTTGTACTCCGGTTTGATGTGGCCACCGACATACTTCGTCAGATGTTCTCCGGCGTAAAAAGATCGAACGGCAGGAAGGTCTGTCCCGGGGCCCCCGTCGGCCCTTTGCCGATTGCCTGCACCATCAGATTGATTGTTTCCCGTGCAAGGCCCCCCGTCGGCGTCGATATCGCCAGGGTCACGACATCGTCGGCGAGTGCTAAGCGCGACTCCGGCGTCAATTCATTGACGACGGCGATCAGCTTGCCTTCGAGTTTTTCCTCGCGGATCGCCGAGATTGCTCCTTCCATGCCGCCGCCGCAGACATAGAAGCCGGTCAGATCCGGGTGGCGTTGCAAGAGGTTGAGCGTCGCTTCGTGGGTGATCTCGGCAGTGTCGAGATTGACCATGGTGTCGAGCACCTCGAATTCGGACGCGTGCTCGCGAAAATAGGATCGGAAGCCGATTTCACGCAGTTCATGGCCGAGAAAGCGATGGCTGCCGACGAACGCTGCGACCTTGCCCGGTCTCTTCGCAGCCTTGGCAATCATCCAGGCCGCTGTCCTGCCGACCTTGTGATTGTTCAAGCCGATGTAACCTTCGCGGATGCCGGCTGCAAAGTCGGAAAGCAGGGAGAAAACCGGGATCCCGCGTTCCTTCAGTTCTTCGACCACTGCGGTCACCGCCGGATAATCGGGCGCGACGAGGGCAATCGCCTGATTGCGGGCAGCCATTGCCTTCAGCTTCTCGGTGATACCCGTCGGTGTGGAGTTGGCGACGAATTCGATCTGGGGCAGGGCGCGGACGTTTGACAGCGCGAGCGCTGCGTTCTGGATCTCTTTGGCCACAGTTTGGTAGAAGGATTGTTGCGGCTTTTGCAGGAGAAAACCGAGGCGGTATTGCGGAAGGTCCTCGAAGACCCGCTGACGAAGCAAGCCGACCGCGTGGTAGCCGATGGACTTGGCCGCATCATAGACCCGTCGCGCCGTCTCTTCGCGCACGGGATGTCGGCCGTTGAGCACGCGGTCGACGGTTGCAACGCTGACGCCCGCGGCTCGGGCAAGATCGGCAATTGTCGGTCTGTTGCTCATGGCTGCCCCTGAAACTATTCCATCATACATGAAATGCAAGATATGATGGTATTTGAGAGAATATATCATCACTGCATTGAGGACTTGCAAAAGTCAACCTATCGTCAGTTCCAAGAGATGAGGAGCGGCCGCCGGCGTGTGGTCGATTGCGGGAGGAGAATCCGGATGGCGATGGTTCCGACGAAGCGTGATTACAGCTTGCTTGGCCGCGACGCTCAGGCCGCGGTCGCCAACGGGCTGTCTGCGGCGGAGTGGTATCACACGGAGATCCCGCGCAAGCAGATGAAGGAACTGATGAAGCGCGAGGATGGCCCGGCGATCCGCGATACGGCCATCTGGTTCGCCAGCCTCATCCTCTTCGGCGGCCTCGGCGTCTACTTCTGGGGGACATGGTGGGCCGTTCCCTTCTTTCTCGTCTATGGCGTTCTTTATGGCTCGGCTTCTGACAGCCGTTGGCATGAATGCGGCCATGGCACGGCGTTCAAGACGATGTGGATGAATGACGTCGTCTATCAGGTCGCCTGTTTCATGATCATGCGCAATCCGGTGACCTGGCGCTGGAGCCACACGCGTCACCACACCGACACTGTCATCGTTGGTCGGGACCCTGAAATCGCCGTCATGCGGCCGCCGGATCTGCTCCGGCTCATCTTGAACTTTTTCGGCATTCTCGATGTCTGGCATGCCGTCATCGACATGGTGCGCAATGCCTTCGGCGTCATCAGCGCAGCCGAGAAAACCTTCATTCCGGACATGGAGCAGCCGAAAGCAATCAGGATCGCGCGGATCTGGTTTGCGATCTATCTCGCAACAATCGGCCTGTCGTTCTATCTCGGCTCGATCCTGCCGATGATGCTGATCGGCCTGCCGCGCCTTTATGGTGCATGGCATCATGTGCTGACGGGCCTCCTGCAGCACGGCGGGCTTGCCGACAACGTCACGGACCACAGGCTGAACAGCCGCACGGTCTACATGAACCCGATCAGCCGCTTCATCTATTGGAATATGAACTACCACGTCGAGCACCACATGTTCCCGATGGTCCCCTACCATGCGCTGCCGCGGCTTCACGCCATGATCAAGCACGATCTGCCGGAGCCGAATCCATCCATGCTCCACGGCTACCGCGAGATGATCCCGGCCTTCCTGCGCCAGCTGAGGAACGAGGATTATTTCCTCAAGCGCGACCTGCCGCCGACGGCAAAACCCTATCGCGAAGAGTTTCACAGCGATGCCCTGGTGCATGCTGCCGAATAGGCACGCCAGCAAACAACAGCATTTGGAGGAAAGACCATGAGTGGAAACTGGATCGAGGTCTGTGCGGCCGACGAGATCGACGAAGAGGATGTGATCCGCTTCGACCATGACGGACGCACCTTTGCCGTCTACCGCAGTCCCGACGACGAATATTTTGCGACCGACGGTCTCTGCACCCACGAGCACATCCACCTCGCCGATGGCCTGGTGATGGACGACATCATCGAGTGTCCGAAACACAATGGTCGCTTCAACTACAAGACCGGCCAAGCCAAGGGCGCCCCCGTCTGCGTCAACCTGAAGACCTACCCAGTCAAGGTCGAGGCCGGCAGCGTCTTCATCGCGGTCGCCTAAGCGAGCTCAAGGCGTCCAAGGAAACATTGGGAGAGGCACATGAACAGGATTGTCATTGTCGGCGCCGGCGAGTGTGGTGCGAGGGCAGCTTTTGCACTCAGGGAAAAGGGCCATGAGGGTGACATCACGCTGATTGGTGCCGAACCGCATCTGCCATACGAGCGGCCGCCACTCTCGAAGGAAGGTCTGGCTGGACCGCTTGATCCCAAATTCGTCGCCGACGCCGCGCGCTATCAGGCTGCCGGGATCCAGGTACTCACCGATACGCCGGTGGCGGCCATCGATCGCGATGCGAAAACGGTACGGCTCGCCGACGGCCGGCAGCTCTCCTACGACAGGTTGTTGCTGACCACTGGTGCGAGGCCAAGGTCATTGCCGGGCCTGTCAGAGGCATCACCACTAATCCGGATGCTTCGGACGCATGCGGATGCTGCTGCCATCCGCTCAAAGCTCGCACCAGGCAAGGTGCTGGCCATTATCGGTGGCGGGTTTATCGGCCTGGAACTCGCAGGGACCGCCCGCAAGCTCGGCGCAGATGTCGTTCTCCTCGAGGGCCTGCCACGGGTGCTTTCCCGCGGTGTGCCGGAAGAAATCGCCGCCGTCGTTGCCGCGCGGCATCGACTGGAAGGTGTGGACATTCGCTGCAATTCCAGGATCGCCGGCATCGAAGAACGCGAAGAGCAGGTTGAAATTCGGCTTGCCGACGGAGACATTCTTGTCGCCGACCTGGTCGTAGTCGGCATTGGAGCGGTGCCGAACACGGCCTTGGCCGAGGCTGCCGGCCTTGCCATCGACAATGGCATCGCCGTCGATGAGACGCTTTGCACCTCAGACCCCGACATTTTTGCGGCCGGCGATTGCTGCTCCTATCCGCTCGGGCACTACGGTGGTCGACGCATAAGGCTTGAAGCCTGGCGAAACGCGCAGGACCAGGGAACACTTGCGGCGGCCAATCTGCTCGGTGCTGCCGAGACGATTGTGAGCGTGCCCTGGTTCTGGTCCGATCAATATGACCTGACCCTGCAGATCGCCGGCCTTGCCGATAGTGCTGTGATGACGGTGCAGCGGGACCTTGGCGATGGCGCCTTCATTCTCTTTCATCTTGACGCCAGCGGTCGACTGATCAGTGCGAGCGGTATCGGCACAGGAAACGCGATCGCTCGCGACATCCGCCTTGCCGAGATGCTGATTGCTGCCGGGAAAACTCCGGATCCGCAGGCGCTCGGCTCAATCGACATCAAGCTGAAGGCATTGCTCGCCGCCTGAGGCACGATGCTTTTTCCCCTTGTTATAATAACAACCGATACCCGGAGATCCTGATGCGAAACCGCCGCCCGACCGTTGCCGACCTTCTTTCGATGAAAGGCAAGAGACAGTTGACGATGCTGCGGGTCGAAACGCTGGATGAGGCGGAGGCCGCCGAAGCGGCTGGCATCGACCTGGTCTCCGTGCCGCCGGCGCTGCTTGGGCCGGAGTTTCGCGAAGTGGCCCCGACCTGTTTTGCCTTTCCGGGCCTCGAATATGGCGATCTGGTCACGGCCGACGAATATATCCGCGCCGCATTCAAGGCGCTCAAAGCGGGAGGCGACGCGGTTTACTGCGCGGCAAGCCTTTCTACCGTTCGCCGCATGCGCGAAGAGGGTATCCCGGTCTGCGGGCACGTCGGCCTCATCCCGTCGAAGGCCACCTGGACCGGCGGGTTTCGCGCCGTCGGCAAGACGGCGGCAAGCGCCATCGAGATCTGGCGCCAGGTAAAAGCGTTGGAAGAGGCGGGCGCCTTTGCCGCCGAGATCGAAGTGGTGCCCGGCGAGGTCGCCGCCGCGATCAGCGCGAAGTCATCGATGCTCATGCTGTCGATGGGCGCCGGCACGGGCTGCGACGCGCAGTATCTCTTCAGCGATGACGTGCTAGGTGCCAATCGTGGCCACGTTCCCCGTCACGCAAAAATCTATCGCAACTTCGCCGCTGAATATGAGCGGCTTCAACGCGAGCGCATCGCCGCCTTTGCGGAGTTTGCCGAAGACGTGCGGTCCGGCGCCTATCCCGACAAAGCCCATCTCGTCTGGATAGACCAAACGGAACTGAACGCGTTTCTGTCGGATCTTGAGCGGGTTTGAGCCGGGGCTTGCCTTGCCTTGCTCGGTCTGGTTGGTGTATTTAGCGGTCTGATTATCTCCCACGCAAGCAGCACTGGATTTCCACTTGAACGCGTTCGTCCAGGGCACCCTGACTTTTCTCGCCATTCTTGCGGTCATCTACGCCGCGACGGTGCTCGTTTATTTTGCGCTCGGCTACGGCATCACCTGGCTCAATGATCGCAATCCGGAGCGGCGCATCCAGAAGGGGCGGCGAGGGGAGAAGCGAAAGGCGGTCGAGATCCGTCAGAGCATGGCGTCGATCCTCGTGACCTGCACATCGGTCGCGATCGGTCTCTTTGCCCAGTATCAGGGCTGGACATTGTTCACGCCCTGGGCCTTCAGTTGGTGGACGGCGGTACCACTCTTCCTGCTCTGCATGGTGCTGTTCGACGCCTGGTTCTATTTCGCGCACCGGCTGCTGCACACCAAGCTGTTCTACAAATATCACCTGCTGCACCATCGAAGTGTCGCCCCGACCGTGTGGAGCAACGATTCGATCGGTCTCGTGGATACGGCCTTGTCGCAGGGCTATTACGCCGTCATCGTCTTCATCGTGCCGTTTCCGCCGCTGATCCTGCTGGCGCACAGGCTGTTCGACCAGATCAATGGCACCTTCGGCCATGCGGGGTTCGAGTATTTTGCCTCGCCGACGGCGCGCTATCCGTGGCCGCTGTTGTGCACAACCTATCACGACCAGCATCACGCCGAATTCAATTACAACTACGCGAACTATTTCTCCTTTTGGGACCGTGTTCTCGGCACGATCTCGCCAGTCTATGACCGCCGGGTGGAGACGTTTGAAGGCGAGGCACCGGCCATCAGCCTCAAACGACCTTCGCAATCGGCCCCGACGCAAGAGGCGTCGGCAACCTCCGATCGTTAGGTCGCGGGCCACGGCCGCAACGCCATTTTCTCTGATATCCGAATTCGTTAGGCGATTTTTCTCGATCGCGAAACAAGCGAAGATCATGGTGCCTCGTCGTCTCCGATAGCGGCCGTTAGGTTTCATCTAACCTGCCGCCTCTATCCCACCGGAGATACCCATGAAGAAACTGCTGATCGCGGGCGCTGCCATTGTTGCGCTCCTGAGCGGACCGGCCCTTGCCGAAGCGCCGACCTCCCTTCTCAATGCCTCCTACGATGTTGCGCGGGAAGTCTTTGCGGCCGAGAACGAAGCCTTCATCAAGGCGCATCCGGGGATCACCGTCGACCAGTCGCATGCCGGCACATCGAAGCAGGCGCGCGCGATCGTCGAAGGTCTGGAAGCCGATGTCGTCACCTTCAACCAGGTCACCGACATCGACTTCCTGGCAAAGAACGGTTTCGTCGCCGAGGGCTGGCAGAAGGAGTTTCCGAACAATGCTTCGCCGTTCTATTCCTTCCCGTCCTTCCTGGTACGCGCCGGCAATCCGAAGGGCATCAAGGATTGGGGCGATCTTGCGCGTGACGACGTCAAGGTGATCTTCCCGAACCCGAAGACATCGGGCAATGCGCGCTACACCTATCTGGCGGCAACGGCCTATGCCAAGGAAGCCTTCAAGGACGACCCGGCCAAGGTCACGGAGTTCGTCAAGAAGATCTTCGACAACGTTCCGGTCTTTGATACCGGCGGCCGCGCGGCAACGACAACCTTTGTCGAGCGCGAAATCGGCGACGTGATCATCACCTTCGAGGCGGAGACCCGCTCGATCGCCAAGCAGTATGGCACCGACAAGTTCGAAAGCATCGTGCCTTCCGTCAGCCTGCTTGCGGAATTCCCTGTTGCGGTGGTCGACAAGGTGGCAGACAAGCGCGGTTCGCGCGAATTGGCAAAATCCTATCTCGATTTCCTTTATACCGACGAGGGCCAGAAGATTGCCGCTGAATATGGCCACCGCGTGCACAACGAGAAAGTAGCGGCGGAATTCAAGGATCAGTTCCCGGAGATCCGCCTGGTCACGGTCGAGGACGTGTTCGGCGGCTGGGGCAAGATCAAGGACGAGCATTTCGCTTCCGGCGCTGCGCTCGACCAGATCTACGGCAATCGCTGAAAACCGCGACATCAAACCGATCCAATTTACCCGGCGCGTTCTGCTCGCCGGGTTGCCATGAATGAAAGTTATGCCGCCGTGGAGGCGATCAATTGAAACGCAATGTCCTGCCCGGCCTGCCTCTGTCGCTGGGCATCACCCTCTTTTACGTAGGGCTGATCGTCGTGTTGCCCTTGGCGGCGCTGGTCTTTAAGGCGGCGAGCCTTGGACCTGCCGAATACTGGGCGATCGTCTCTTCACCGCGCGCTGTCGCCAGCTACCGCGTCACCGTGCTTTCGGCCCTTGTTGCCACCGCCTTCAACCTCGTCTTCGGCCTGGCGCTTGCCTGGGTACTCGTTCGCTACCGCTTCCCTGGGCGTCGGATCATCGACGCGATTGTCGATCTGCCTTTTGCCCTGCCGACGGCCGTGGCCGGCATTGCGCTGACGACGCTGTTTTCGGCCAATGGGTGGTTCGGAGCACTTCTAGCACCCCTCGGTATCAAGGTGGCGTACACGCCAATCGGCATCATGGTGGCCATGTGTTTCACCAGCCTGCCCTTCATCGTCCGTACGGTACAGCCGGTGCTTGAAGACCTCGATCCTGCACTGGAGGAGGCGGCCCAATCGCTCGGCGGATCGGACAGCTCCATTTTCGTGCGCGTTATCCTGCCCTTGCTGATGCCGGCGCTGCTCGCGGGCCTATCACTGTCCTTCGCCCGGTCGCTGGGCGAGTTCGGCGCGATCATCTTCATCGCCGGCAATCAGCCGATGGAAACCGAAATCACCGCATTGCTCGCCTTCATCCGGCTTGAGGAATACGATTATCAGGCCGCCGCCGCCATTGCGTCGGTGCTGTTGATCACCGCCTTCCTGATGCTGGCAGCCACCAATCTCCTGCAGGCCCGTGCCTTGCGCTACACCGCGAGGTCTTGAGCATGAGACCGACCAGACGCAAACCGCCGCGCGTCGGCGATGGGCCGATCATACGCCGTGTGTTGATTGGCACGACCCTGTTCTTCGGTGCCATTTTGGTGCTCGCACCCCTCATCGTGATTGCCGTCGAAGCATTCGGTCAGGGGCTCAAAGCCTATGTGGCGACCATCGCTCATCCCGATACACGCCACGCCATTTTCATGACGGTGGCAACCGCGTTGATCGCCGTTCCTATCAATACCGCCTTCGGTCTTGCGGCCGCCTGGGCAATCACCAAGTTCGATTTTTGGGGACGACGCTTCCTTCTCGTCGTGATCGAGATCCCATTTTCGATCTCGCCGATCGTTGCCGGCGTCGCCTATCTCTTCGTCTACGGTCTGCAAGGGTTGTTCGGCCCTATGCTGGAGGCTGCGGATATCAAGATCCTGTTTGCCCTGCCGGGAATTGTGCTTGCATCGATGTTCGTGACGGCACCTTTCGTGGCGCGTGAGCTCATTCCATTGATGCAGGCGCAGGGCAGGGACCTCGAAGAGGCGGCAACCTCGCTTGGCGCGTCAGGCTGGCGCACGTTCTTCTCCGTCACGCTTCCCAATGTGAAATGGGCGCTGCTTTACGGCGTGGTACTCTGCAACGCCCGGGTCATGGGTGAGTTTGGTGCGGTCTCCGTGGTCTCCGGCAATATTCGCGGCCAGACCAACACGCTGCCGCTCCATATCGAACTGCTTTATCACGACTACCAGGCGGCGGGCGCCTTTGCCGCTGCCTCAATCCTTGCGACGCTCGCCGTCGTCACCATCATTGCCAAGGTCGCGCTTGAGCGTCGCGGCGCAGGCCGCCGGCCGGCGCTTGCTGCCGCAGCCAAAGAACAGAATGCAGGAACCCGACCATGAAAATCCGTCTCGAGCAGGTCGTGAAGACCTTCGACACGTTCCGCGCCGTGCATGGTGTCTCGCTCGACATCGAGAGCGGACAACTGGTGGCACTCCTTGGTCCCTCGGGCTCCGGCAAGACGACAATCCTGCGCATGGTGGCCGGGCTCGAATATGCCGACGGCGGCCACATCTATTTCGGCGATCAGGACGCGACCGACATACCGGTGCGTGACCGCGGCGTCGGCTTCGTCTTCCAGCACTACGCGCTCTTCCCGCATATGACCGTTGCTGAGAACATCGCCTTCGGCATGAAGGTTTCCAAGACCAAGCGGAGCAAGTCGGAGATCGCGACACGTGTCTCGGAACTCCTGCGGTTGGTAAAGCTCGAAGGGCTTGGCGACCGTTTCCCCGGCCAGATTTCCGGCGGTCAGCGTCAGCGTGTAGCCCTTGCCCGCGCTCTTGCCGTCGATCCGAAGGTGCTGCTTCTCGACGAGCCTTTCGGCGCTCTCGATGCCAACGTCCGCCGGGATCTCCGCCGCTGGCTTCGCGAGATTCACGACGAACTCGGCATTACGACCTTGTTCGTGACGCATGACCAGGAAGAGGCGCTCGACCTGGCCGACCGCGTAGTGGTCCTCAATGAAGGCAAGATCGTGCAGGAGGGCACCCCTGCAGAAGTCTGCCGGCATCCGGGCTCGGCATTTGTCATGCAGTTTCTCGGGGACGTTAATAAGTTTCCAGGCGTGGCACGGGACGGTTTCGTTTTTGTCGGCGAAACGGCCACTGGTATCGCGTCCAGCGAAGTTGGTCCTGTCGAGGTATTCGTAAGGCCACGGGATGTGGTTTGGCAGAAGGATGCGGGAGGTATTCCCGTGGATATCGAGCGCATCTTACATCGGCCCGATGGATTGACTGTCGCTGGTACGACCAAAGATGGTGTTCGAGTGGAGTTTGAAATCCCTGAGCAAGTTGAACCCGATCTGTCTCAGGGGGCTGGGATTATCCTTAGGAACCCGCAGGTTTTCCCGAGAGGTGTTTAAATCGAGTGCGCGTGCCAGACCTTAAAGGGCGGGCGAATTAACCGGCGTCGGAGACCCGGCGCAAGTTATCATGCTGAACCGATCTTCATGAAAATGGGGAGAGACATGTCTCCTACAGAACATCGCAGTGAGATCGAGAAGAGAAGATCACGGAGTTTTGGCGTTCAGCGGAGCCGGCGGGCGTAACGCAACGATAACCGGCGCGCCG
The DNA here is from genome assembly GCF_003024455.1 of Ensifer sp. NM-2. NCBI lineage: Bacteria > Pseudomonadati > Pseudomonadota > Alphaproteobacteria > Hyphomicrobiales > Rhizobiaceae > Ensifer > Ensifer sp. NM-2. Next base: position 7,275 of record NZ_PVZR01000027.1, on the reverse strand, counting down.
ATGAGCGGAATTCCGGCCGTTTGTCCTTACCCAAGTGCCTGCGCGGTAAGATTAGGACAACGGCCTTACGTCTTCTCAGCATCCCTTTCTAGGGAGGACACCTACGCCGCCGATTTTGCGGACGTCATTACCATGTCAACGTGAATGTTTCCGAAGGGGCATGTAAGTGCGCCACGTTCATCACGCTCGATTAGTCCTAGATTAACAAGCACCGCAGCGTCTTCATGCACGCGCTTGACGTCTCGTCCTAGCCGGCGCGCAAGTTCACGGACTCCGATCGTTCCACTCCTAAGAAGCTCGTTCAGCATCTCCCATCGACGTTCGGTAAGGTGGGAGAAAAACGCTCCGGGAGTAGCAAAATTCAGCGTCTCGCCCTGATAGGTCCCGGTGGCAAGACCCACCGTGGCCTTCTCTCCGGCGGCGCGCAGGGCCGATTTCCAATCGGTGTTCGTCGTGATGGTCAATGTCCTCATGACTGCCTCCGTTTTTCGATCTCGGACATGAAGTCCTCAATGAGTTGCTCAAGCGACGTGAACTGGTAAGGATACTCCTTGCCGTCCAGATGCATATGATCACCCTTGCCGCGCTCGTTATCGAAACCGACGACGCGCTCGCGGTTTCGAATATAGACCATGCGATACTTGAAACCGTGCGTGGTCGGGGGAACGGGTTCCGGCAGCTTCCAGATGACAAACTGGATGATGCTGCCGTCTGCTTCAACGTTTTTGTGCTCGGTGATTTTTTGCGCATCCATGTTGGCTAATATGCCAACAATCGCCGCTGTTGTCAATCTGGCCAACACTGCGTTGTTCTAGACAGATCGCAGGCTTTCCTGAGTACCGGCAGGGGTATCATAGAAGGGCCTATGCGGACGGTGCCAGTAATGCCCCGGGGCGACGCCGCCAACGGTGAGCACAAGACGCAATTTCATGCTCCAACAATTTCAGAAGCTTCGTCGTTGGCGCCGCTTTCATTTCTTTAAGCACGTCATCAAATGAAGGTCGCATGGAGGGCCGAGGCCAGCCGTTCGTCGCGAGCCTTCGTGCGCGCAGATCTTACGGGCGTCCACATTGTGTGCTTGGAAAGATTGCTAATTTGGCGGGGAAGGCCAATTTATCGAACACGCAACAATCATGACGCCGATAGGCGGAGGCAGCCCTGGCCTCGTCAGCCGGTGATCCTTAACCAAAGCCGGATTGTGCAGGTAGGCCTACAAAAGTAGCCGCGCGCCGAGCTCGGACGATCAAGCTAGCACCTGCCTGAAACAGCATTGGATGCATGGATATTCGGTTTGCGCAGATAACTGGAATTATGAGTTAAATTTCATTCAAAGCTCTGGCATAAGCGGCATACCGACTCCGGTTTCGCTGAATTGCAAGATAGAGAATGATGGCTGACGCTTCACAGGTCGAATTCAAAGTGCCGCTCAAGGCTGCGCTGGAAGATTATGCCGACCGTGCTGTCGTTCTAACGGTTAAGGATCCAGGCCACCGTTTGGGTCTGCGCCCGCGCTTGGCGTTGCATCGTAAGGGCAGAGTACCGGCTACGGTCTTCCGCTCTTTCCTGGTGAACAGCAAAGGTCGCGGACGGTTTTATGGATGGCTGCCGGTGCAATTCGAAGGCGCAACGCTTTTCGCCGACGAAGCAACAGCAGAAATATCCGCGGACGTTACCCCGGAAATAAACGTGCGGCGGCTGTCGCTGCTCGAAATCGGGATTACCCTGGTTCTGCAACGACCCTTGTTCATTCTTCGTATTCTTCGTCTTCTCATGGCGCGCAACGTGAAAGGCGCAACGTTTCGCTTTGCCAGGCAAGTCGACGCTTTGTCCGCGCCGAGCTATGACGAATGGATCGACGCCCAGCAGGTGGCGGAGCGCGCGGAGGTCTCTGACGCGCCACAAGATTGGCCAACAGAACCTTTCGTCTTCGTTTCGATTGGGCGCGGCGCTGAGCAGGCCGTCGCCGAAACACGCGCTTCACTCGCCACCCAGACCTGGCGCAACCACGCCGAGATGCCTGCCAGTGAAGTCGCAGGTATGAAAGATGGGAACGCAGCCCGACCGCAACTATGGATGCGGCTTCCCGCGGGCATGCGCCTGGCGCCGCGCGCTTTGGAGAGGCTTTCCCGCCCCTTCGCTTTCTCGTCTTCGGTGGCCGCGGTCTACAGCGACGAAGATCGTGTCAATAAGCGTGGTCGCCGGATCGATCCGTTCTTCAAGCCGGCCTGGAACCCGCCCCTTGCTCAATCCGGTTGGCTCCCATTGGACGGCGCCCTTGTCCGCCTGGCTGACCTGCCGGAGGGCTTGGACCTCGAGAAGCTGCCGATGGGCGAGGTGATCGCCAAAGCTGCAAAGGGCCGCCGCGATGCGGTTCTTCATGTGCCTCGGGTCCTCTTGCACAGAGACGCTCCATACCAGCGAATGATGGGACCTGTTCGATTGAAAGCGGATGCAACTGACGTGCCCAAGGTGAGCGTCATCATTCCGACGCGGGATCGAGCTGACCTGCTAGAGGCATGTCTAAAGGGCCTTTTTGAAAGCACCGATGGCGTTGATCTGGATGTTATTGTCATCGACAATGACAGCAGCGAGCCCGCAGCTCTTGCTCTTATGGACCGCTATGAGAAGGCTGGGCGTATCCGTCGTCTGCCGCTGCCAGGTGGGTTCAATTTTTCACGGGCCTGCAATCTTGGTGTCGAAGCATCGCGCAACGAATTCATCCTTTTGCTCAACAATGACGTCGAACCATTGCAGCCGGGATGGCTTTCGAATCTTGCGCGGGAGTTAGATGATCCCGATGTCGGCGCCGCGGGCAGCCTATTGTTTTTCCCAGATGGTTACGTGCAACACGGCGGTGTTACGCTCGGGGCGGGGACTGTTGCAAGGCACAGCTTTCATTTCCTGCACCCGCAATCCGGTGAGGACAATGGTCTCTTGAGTGAGCGGCGGGAGATCTCGGCAGTCACCGCAGCTTGCCTGCTGACACGCAAAGGCCTTTGGATGCAAATTGGCGGGATGGATGAGAGCAATTTGACCGTTGCGTTCAACGATGTCGACTACTGCGTCAAGGTGCGGCAGGCGGGATGCACGATTGTTTGGACACCCGATAGCGCCATGCTGCATAGGGAATCGGTCTCTCGAGGTGCGGACAATACACCTGAAAAGCTGGGCCGTTTCGCGCGCGAGGAACAGACGGTGTATCAGCGGTGGGGCGATATTTTGCGGAATGATCCGTATCACAACCCGAACCTCTCTCTGATCGCGGAGGATTTCGTTCTCGAGGCCTGCCCGCGCGACCTAGCTCCGAGGTCATCACGATGACCGACCTGAGAGAACGGCTTGCCCTTTGGATCGAGCGCAAGTTGCCGCGCCCGAAATTGAGGCGAGGTGCGACCGGTCGTCTACGTGGGCCTGTCAAACGGATCATCGTCTTCGGGCGGATGCCGAACCCGACTTTTGACTATTATTTTGCTGCTCGGCTCGATGCGCCGGGCATGCCCCCGTCTGAGGTCGTCGACATCCGGCACGGCAATCTTGCCGACCTTGATCCCGAGGGGGCGTTCATTATCGTTTGTCGCTATGCTTCTGCGAAGGTTTTGACGTGGCTTGAATACAATGCTGACCGGTTTTCAGGCGTAGGCCTTTTTGTCGATGACGATATCCCGGCAGTGGTCACAGGCCGAGATGCGAGCCTTCGGTATCGCCTTGTCCTGTGTTTTCGAGCGCTGTGGCCGCTGCGCCGTCTCAATCGCCACCTCGATATAGTCTGGGCTTCGACGCCGCATTTGGCTTCGACATTGCAGTTGGATGAGGAGGTTCAGGTGCTGCCCCCGGCTCCTCCCGAAACATTATGGAGGCAGCAATCGCCTGGATCTGATCACGTTGCGAATTCGGCATCAGATCAGGTTTTGATTGCTTACCACGCGACTGGCGTTCACCTCGAAGAGCACCGCTTTCTGCGCCCGGTCATCGAGGAAGTCTTGGCGCAACGACCGCATGTGCACTTCGAAGTCTTTGCAGACGGCCGTGCCGCATCGATCTGGGAAGGGTTGGCGCGCGTGTCGGTCCGCAAACCACAACCCTGGAGCGAATACCTCGCTGACGGCGACAGCCGCACTATCGATGTGATGCTCGTCCCGCTTCACCCGTCGCGCGTTAACGATAGCCGTGCGCCTACAAAGCGGATCGATGTTGCCCGATACAAAGCGGCGGGTGTGTTTTCCGAGGGCGCAGCCTACGGTTATTCCGGCGAGGATTCTGAGCTGCGCCTTCCTTACAGCGCTGCCGCCTGGCGCGAAGCCATTTTGCAGCTTGTCGATGATCTGGAGACCTGTGAGACAATTGCTGTTGCGACGCGGCAAGCGGTCTTGCAAATGATGGCGGCAGCGGATACGGGTCTTGAGGTTTTTAAGAAGTGGCAAGCGTAGTGCCCTGTCGCACATTGCGCTGGGCCGGTGGCCTTCGATCTTTATATATAGGGTATTGCTAATGGCGTCCAAGGTTGTGTTGCTTCGCCCCAAACGATTTGGCGACGACAGGGGATGGTTCTCTGAAATCTACAGCGAAAAGGCGTTCTCTGGATACGGCATCACAGATCGTTTCGTTCAGGACAACCACTCGCTCTCAGTTCCTATTGGGACGTTAAGAGGATTGCATTTCCAGACGCCACCTTTCGCGCAAGCTAAGCTCGTTCGTTGCATCCGCGGTCGCATTTTTGATGTCGCCGTTGACATCCGTCGTAGTTCGCCGACGTTCGGGCGATGGGTCGGCGCTGAGCTCTCCGCGGAGAACGGTCACCAGCTCTATGTACCCGTCGGTTTCGCTCATGGGTTCGTGACGCTCGAAACCTCGACCGAAGTGACTTACAAAGTGTCCAATCTTTATTCTCCGGCGAATGATGGTGGCATTCTCTGGAATGATCCTGAGATCGGTATCGAGTGGCCCCTGCCTCTGGGTGTTGACCCAATCCTGAGCCTCAAGGACGGGCAGCAGCCGCGGCTGCGTGACTTCGATAGTCCGTTCGACTACGACGGCACTCAGCTCGAGCTGGTAGAAATGTAAATCTCGGAAGGAATGAGCATGCGCATTCTTGTCACCGGCGGCGCCGGCTTCATTGGATCGGCCCTGGTTCGGCACCTCATTGAGAACACCGAACATGAAGTGTTGAATTTCGACAAACTCACATATGCTGGTACGCTGACGTCTCTGTCTTCGGTTGCCTCTTCGCCAAGATATCGCTTCAAGCAAGGTGATATCTGCGATGAGCGAGTCGTGGCGGCAGCCATCAATGACTCCCAGCCTGATGTGATTACCCATTTGGCGGCAGAATCGCACGTGGATAGGTCGATCGACGGGCCGGGGGCATTCATACAGACGAACCTTGTCGGTACCTACACCATGCTGGCCGCTGCGCTGGACTATTGGCGCACGCTCGAAGGCGAGCGCGCTGAGCAATTCCGCTTCCATCACATTTCGACGGACGAGGTTTTCGGTTCGCTCGGTGAAACCGGCTTCTTCACCGAGACAACGCCGTATGATCCCCGCTCCCCTTATTCGGCGTCCAAAGCTGGATCGGACCACCTCGTCTCCGCTTGGGGGCACACATTTGGTCTGCCAGTCCTGATCACCAACTGCTCGAACAATTACGGCCCCTATCACTTTCCAGAAAAGCTGATCCCATTGATGATCGTGAAGGCGCTCGCTGGTGAACCGCTTCCTGTCTATGGAAATGGCACGAATGTTCGCGATTGGCTCTATGTCGAGGACCATGTTCGTGCACTGCAACATGTGTTTGAAAAGGGTAAACCCGGCCAGACCTACAATGTGGGCGGGAATTCTGAGCGCCGGAACATTGAAGTGGTGAAGACCGTCTGTGCGATATTGGACCGGTTGCACCCCCGCGAGGATGGCGGCTCCTATTCGCATCAGATCACATATGTCGCTGATCGACCTGGGCATGACCAGAGGTATGCGATCGACCCAGCGAAGATTGCTATTGAACTTGGCTGGAAGCCGATTGAAAGCTTCGAAAGCGGCATTGAGAAAACGGTCGCGTGGTATCTGAGCAACCGTGATTGGTGGTCCGAAATTCTTGATCAAACCGTGGCGGCCAAACGGCGAGGGTTGGGTGCATGAACAAGCGGCGGATTCTCATTACCGGCGGCTCGGGACAGGTCGGGAAGGAGTTACTCCGTTGTCGGTGGCCGAGTGATATAGAATTAGTTGCGCCGACCCGGCAGGAACTCGACCTGAGTGATTGCCACAATATCGAACAATATCTAGATGCAAACGACTTTTCAGCGGTTGTCAATTCAGGTGCCTATACAGCGGTGGACCGCGCCGAAATGGATGTCAAAACGGCTTGGAAGGTGAATGCCTTAGCGCCAGCGATAATGGCCGCAATCACCAAGACGCGCGGCATCCCGATTCTTCACGTGTCAACGGATTATGTATTCGATGGGTCGAAGGATGGACCCTACATCGAGAACGATCACGTTTCGCCGCTTGGTGTGTATGGCGCGTCAAAGGAGGCGGGAGAACAAGCTATCCGGACGGGAAATCCACGCCATATTATTCTGCGAACAGCGTGGGTGTTTAGCGAACATGGTTCAAACTTCGTGAAGACGATGCTTCGTCTGCGCACCGGTAACTCCATTGTGCGAGTGGTCAACGACCAGCAAGGCTCTCCGACCTCTGCGGGCGCAATCGCGGAGACCATCACGGCAATGACGATCACGTTGTTAGGTGAACGCTCCGCTCCCGTGGGTACGTACCACTTTACTAACGAAGGCGAGGCCACTTGGTTTGCTTTCGCGGACGAGATTTTTAAACAATGTGAAGCCCTCGGTTACGCGGTCCCAAGGCGCGAGTGCATTACTTCCGATGAGTTTCCGACTCTTGCAAGAAGGCCAAAAAACTCTGCGCTTTCATTGGCGAAAATAGGAAGAGACTTCGGAATTGTGCCCAAACATTGGCGTGAGCCGCTTAGTGACGTATTGGCGGCACTTTTAAGTTCAGAAGTGTTGCGAAAGGATGTGCAATGAAAGGGATTATCTTGGCCGGCGGCTCGGGAACGCGCTTGTATCCTGCGACGTTAGCCGTAAACAAACAGCTTCTCCCAGTGTATGACAAGCCAATGATCTATTATCCGCTATCAGTGCTGATGATGGCCGGAATACGTGATATATTAATCATTTCATCCCCACCATACATCGAAAGCTACAAGGCTTTGTTTGCCGACGGCAGTGAATGGGGACTTGCAATCTCGTATGCCGG
>NZ_PVZR01000026.1:0-93642 GCF_003024455.1 Ensifer sp. NM-2 | reverse complement strand
AATTGCGCGCACTGGTCATCGAGCAGCTGGAGGCGCTGTGGTCACCGGAACAGATCGCCGGTCGCCTGTTCGCCGATGGCGTGAGCGCCGTGCGTGTCTGCACCGAGACGATCTATCGCTTCATCTACGGCAAGGAAGATCAGGCGCTGGAGCTCTATCAGCATCTTCCGGAAGGCCGCCGCAAACGCCGCCCCCGTGGCTCAGCCACGGGTGGCTCTTGAAGAGCGTTCTGAGCTGCTTCTAGTGGGAAGTCGTCCATCTAGAAGACGGCCCATCAGCGTGCCCGCGCGACCGACGCCGGAGGCTGAGGTAATTCGGACACTGCGCAAGGACTGCAAGTGCGGCCAACTGATGTTGTCGGTCACCGCTTGCGGACGAACTCGGTGCGCAGGACCAGACCCTTGATCGCGTCGTGCCGGCAGTCGATCTCGTCCGGGTTGTTGGTGAGCCGGATCGACCTGATGACTGTGCCCTGTTTGAGGGTCTGGCCGGCACCCTTCACCTTGAGGTCTTTGATCAGGACCACAGAGTCTCCGTCGGTAAGAGGATTACCCGACGCATCGCGAACCTCCGCAGCCTGCGCGGCCTCCGCGGCGATTTCCGAAACCGGCCGCCATTCGCCGGTCGCCTCGTCATAAACGTAGTCATCGCTCTGGTCGCTCATGTTCGCTCCGCTGTAGTAGCCTGCTTGTCTTTATCGGATCGCCGCGATGCTCTCGGCATCGGCTGCTAACCCATAAGTGCCTCTATCCCTATCACCCCGCGAAATCAAATCGCGGTTTAGCGCCGGAGGCGAACCCAGCGAACGAGCAGTTGAGATCGATCTCCGGCGCATCGTCGGTGACTCAAGATTTAGGCTTGAAACATGAACTTCAATGCGTCACTAGTTTAGATTAACAGCTATGGAATAAATCTGAATGATCACAGCTGCACAGATGCGTGCCGCTCGTGCCCTTGCCGGCATCGACCAGAAGATGCTTGCAGAGAAGGCCGGCGTGTCAGTACCGACGATCCAGCGCATGGAGGCCAGCGAAGGTATTGTGCGTGGCGTGGTCGAAACGTTGACGCGAGTGATCGAAGCGCTCAATGCCTGCGGCGTAGAGCTGATCGGCGACAACCAGCCGAGCGAGCGCGGTGGGCGCGGTGTCCGTCTAGTCCAGCCGGGTCCAGCCGTCGATGCGAAGAGGTGAAACGCGGAGTTCTCTCCAACGGCGGCAATCGCCGACCGTGACGTCGACGTCCCGTCGCCTATAACGAAGGGCCGGAATAACAAATGGGGATATCGCGGCATACGCAGACGGTATTAACGGCCCGCAGGCCGGACTCAGCACAGTTTTCCACCCCAACGTTCTGGGATTTGTTCACACCCAAACTCGTCACCGTGCTTCGCGAGGGGTATGGCTGGTCGCAATTTCGCAGCGACGCGGTCGCCGGGCTTACGGTGGCGATCGTGGCCTTGCCGCTTTCCATGGCGATTGCCATCGCTTCGGGCGTCTCCCCCGAACGCGGCCTCTTCACCGCGATTGTCGGCGGCTTCCTGATATCCGCTCTCGGCGGCAGCCGTTTCCAAATCGGTGGACCAGCAGGCGCCTTCATCGTGCTCGTAGCGGCGACTGTGCACAGCCACGGGCTGGATGGTCTGCTTCTGGCGACGACGCTGTCGGGTGTCTTCATGCTGACCGCCGGCTATATGCGGCTCGGCACCTATATCAAATTTATCCCCTATCCGGTGACCATCGGGTTTACCGCCGGTATCGCCGTCATCATCTTCGCCAGCCAGATCAAAGAACTGTTCGGGCTGAGATTGTCGGGCGCGGAACCCGGTGAACTTTTGGCGAAGCTGGCCGCACTGACCGCCGCAGCGCCCACGTTCAATTTTTCAACGCTTGCCGTGGCAATACTGACGATCAGCACCATCCTCGCCCTGAAACGTTTACGGCCGGGCTGGCCAGGCATGCTGCTCGCCGTCGCCGCCGCTTCGCTCGTCGCGGCAGTCTTCTCCTTGCCCGTGGACACTATTGGAACTCGCTTCGGTGGCATTCCGCGCGGCCTACCGCTGCCGTCAATTCCCGCGATGAGCAACGAACTTTTACTTGCCGTTTTGCCGAATGCTGTTGCCTTCGCCTTGCTCGGTTCAATCGAGTCGCTGCTTTCGGCCGTCGTTGCCGATGGCATGACAGGACGACGTCACCGTTCCAATTGCGAACTTGTAGCGCAGGGTTTGGCCAATATAGCCTCAGCGCTGTTTGGCGGCATCTGTGCGACCGGCACAATCGCGCGCACAGCGACCAATGTCCGAGCCGGCGCACATGGCCCCATCTCTGGGATGCTACATGCCTTGTTCCTCCTCGGCTTTATGCTAATTGCCGCGCCGCTCGCGAGCTACATCCCGCTCTCTGCACTTGCCGGTTTGCTCACCGTCGTCGCCTGGAACATGATCGAGACGCAATCAGTGGTCGCGCTGATCCGCTCCTCGCGGGGTGATGCACTGGTGCTGCTCGTCACTTTCCTGCTTGTGGTCTTCCGCGACCTGACAGAGGGCATCGTCGTGGGTTTCGCGCTCGGAGCAGTACTCTTCATCGACCGTATGTCGAAGACGATCGCCGTCGAAGCTCACACTCTTCCACTGCTAGACGACACCGCCGACGAGGCAAATGGCGGGCGCGAGGCTTATCACGCGGAAGTCGCCAGCGATCCGGACACGGTTATTTACCGCATTTCCGGCGCATTCTTCTTCGCCGCTGCCACGACGGTCGGCGCAATCCTCGACCGCATCGCCGACCAGCGGCGAAACTTCATCCTCGATTGCTCGGCAGTTTCCTTTCTCGATTCTACTGCTGCCAGTGTCATTGAAGGCGCGGTGCACAAAGCTGGGCGTGCCAGAGTGCGCTTCTTCATCACGGGCGCCTCTCCGCAGGCTCGCCGCATGCTGTTTGCGCACAATGTGCGTCCCCCTCGCGTGCGGTACAAAGCCACGATTGAAGGGGCGCTAAGGCAAATCGAGAAGGAAGATAAACCCGGCGGAACATAACAACTGTACGATTGTCGGGCTCGACACGTTCATTGCCGGTGAGACGAGTTTCAGCCTCGTCGGCTATCATGCCGGCATGCGCGCCGCCCACCGGCTGGCTTGGCCAGCGGTTCAAGTTCACTGCAAATGCACCGGATTGATCTGCCTTTCCCGTTGGACGAAGGCCGCAACAACGTCTTCGTTGGCGCGGGAATCGAGATAGCCGCAATGCCCGCGATCCAGCGCTTCAACGGTCTTCATGAGCTTCCTTGCCGAGGGCGATCGCCGCGATATTGAAGGCATTGGAGCCGAACGGAGCCATGATGAGCGAGCCGAAGCCCGTCACGGTCACAATGGGATTGGCGCTCGTCTTGAACCCATCGTTCCGCAAGACCAGCATTCCAGGCATATATTGGCCGGTCAGCGTAATCAGGAACAGCGGCAGCGCGACCGAGATCAGCGCATTCAGCGAGAACTCCGGCAAGGTGAAGACCGGAGCGGCGAATTCCAGCTTCAGGCCGGATAGATCGACGCGACCTTGCGTGAGCAGGCAGGCAAGCCCGAGTACCCAGAATGCCGACCACCGCATAACGGGCGAAGAAGCGCTTCAATGCGACGTAGGCGACGGTCAGAAGCCCGACGAGCAGCGGATCGACGCTTGCGCCGCCGAATGCGCCGTGCCGGTGGCAGGACTGCCCTGCATGCTACGGACCTTGGACGACCATCTACAAACGACCATCGAAATCCTGACGCCTCAGGGGCGCAAACCTGGCTGGAAGATGGATTTCATGAATGATCCTGTGGTCCTTGCGCGGCGAGAGAGAGCTTTGTCTCGCTCGAGTGCAGATCACCCGCCAGTTCCCTTCCCTTCCCTTGCAACCCGCCCCAGCCGGTCCGGTCGGGGGCTTGCGAGCTGAAGCGTCGCATTTCTAAACGGCTGAAGACGCCGGATGGGACACTTCTACTTTGCCCAACGGCGGACAGTTCAACCTGGCCGCCACATATCGTGTAGCGGCAGTTTAGAGATGCGACATATAGGCCAGTTAGAGATGCGACAGTCCCGCCTCTTGGGACGTGAGCGGGTCGTTCATCCGGCCACCCTCAATGAAAGCTTCGGCGCAAATTCTTTGGCCGCCAACGTATGGGAAACAGTTTTCCGATAAATCAATCGTCCTAGGACGGGCCGCTGGATGATGTCCCTCCGGCATCTGGAGAGGACGAATGCACGAAGACAAGATCCGCCAGGCCCTCATCGAGCTTCTGTATCGCAACTCCTATGGCGTGGTGATCTCAAACATCGTCATTTCTGGCGCTGCCGTGTACGTCCTTCGCAATGCCGTATCGGGGAGTTGGCTCGCCGGATGGGTTGGCGCTCTCTATCTGCTCATTATCTTGCGTGTGCTCGCCTCCCGCCGTTTTTTCAGCCGCCCAAGGGATTCCCGGTCCATCATGCGATGGGCCTGGCTCGCTGCAGCATTTACCTGGGCGTCCGGTCTGCTGTGGGGCACGCTCGGCTGGGTCGGCTTCCTTCCGGATGCGCCCATCGTCCTTTCGTTCACGGTTATCGTTCTGGCCGGACTGGTCTGCGGCACGGTGCCGTCTCTTTCAGCCTTTCCACCCGCGCTCATCGGCTCAATTCTTGTGACGGTCCTGCCGATCGCCGTCCGCTGCATTCTGACGGACAGCGATATTTCCGGCGCTTTCCTGTTCCTGCTCGCCTCCCTTGTGGCAATCAACTTCTACTACTGCCGCATCACCTACCGGATGTTGCGTGAAACCGTCAGCCTGCGACTGGAAAACGAAAGCCTCGTCGGTCACCTGCAAGAGGAACGTGATCGGGCACAGGCAGCAGACCGCGCCAAGACTCGATTTCTGGCAGCCGCCAGCCACGACCTGCGCCAGCCGATCCATGCGTTGAGCCTGCTTGTTTCCACACTGGCAATATTGGGGCAGCGCGGAAACGTCGCCTCAGGCGATGCTCGCGATCTGGCAACGAGAGCGAAATCCGCCGTCAGCAATCTCGGCGGACTGCTGAATGCGCTGCTCGATATCTCCCGACTTGACGCCGGCATCGTGACGATCGCGAACGAGACAGTGTCGTTGCGCGACCTCTTTCGCGATCTCCGCGACGAGTTCGCCGCAGAAGCAAACCAGCGCGGCCTTGACTGGCGGATCGTCGACAGCGACTTGCTGATCGACAGCGACCCGATGATGCTCCGACGGATCCTCAACAACCTGTTGTCGAACGCGTTTCGCTACACCAATGCGGGCGGCGTCCTCCTTGGCTGCCGCAGGCGCGGCAATTCGGTCGAAATCCAGGTCCTGGATACGGGCACCGGCATTCCTGCCGATCAGCAAACGATGGTCTTCGAGGAATTCATGCAGTTGCAGAATCCGGCAAGGGACCGCACACAGGGTCTGGGCTTGGGTCTTGCCATCGTTCGGCGCACGGCCGAGCTGCTGCAACATCCCTTAAGATTGGTTTCCGTGCCCGGGCGCGGCTCGATGTTCTCGATTACAGTTCCGAGGGCTCGCTCGGTAGGATCTCCCCTGCAATCCGGCCGGCCATCTCCCGCGGTCGGCATCACGGCCGGTATCATACTGGTGGAGGACGAGAAGGAGGTGGCCGACGCCATGGTTCGGCTTCTGACCCTGGAGGGGCATCGGATCTATGCCGGCCGGTCTGCTGAGGAGGTGCTGAGAGTCCATTCCGAAGCCCTGGTGGCCGGCAGCGCGCCGGTCGATCTTATCGTTGCCGATTACCGCCTGCAGCATGGCGCCACAGGTCTGGACGCGATCCAGACCCTTTGCGACCACATCGGCCGCCGCGTTCCGGCCATCATCGTTACCGGTGATACCTCGCCATCGCGCCTCAAGGAAGTTAGCGCCAGTCGTTCTCGTATTCTACACAAGCCCATTACCGGAGAGGAACTGCGCGAAGCGATCCATGCCGCCTTGGAGGACTTCGAGCCGGAACCCCGCGGATAACCAGGGTATTGAGCGCACCAGGCGTCGGCAGCAATGTTGCCAGAGTCTCGTTGGCGCGGCTGGGCCGGCTCGCCACAGCGGGTTCAAAATAGCGACGGCGGGGGACCGGGAATACTCGCGCCGGCAAGTCTTCCCGCTTGATCGAGGGGTCGGGCCAGCCTCGCGGCACCCGGCACCCTCACCCACCCGGTCTGACCAGCGACCGCGCGTAATCGCCAAGAACCGCACCGCGCCGATGTTTTCGACCGTGCGGATGGAGGCTGTCTGACGGCCACAGCAAGCGGCAAAAAGACCGGCAAGGCTCTCGCCGCTTTTTCCACGCTAAGGGTAAATGGCGGGTTTGGGAGATCACGCCCGCGTGTCACTCATGGAGCCCCGCCTTGCGGTAGCCATCGACGAAATGCGCAAGCGTCGCAGCGTCGCGGAATGGCTCGGTCGTCGCCCAGTGGTGGATTGTGAAACTCGGATTGCCAACCAGGAAGAGTTCGACCTCTGTACGTGCCTCGTCGAGCCGGCCCAGCTGAGCAAGGCTTGCCGCCAGGAAACGGCGCGAGCTTGTACGGTACGTCTCGTCCCTGCGCAGCGTCTCGACAGCGGCTTCGTACTCGCCAGCCGCGTATTGGGCCTGGCCGAGCGTCAGATAGTACCAACTCGCCGGAAACGGGTTCAGCCGGAACGCCTTGCGAATGTGCTCAAGCCCCTCCTCCACCCGTCCGGCCAGGACCGCGACATCGGAGAGTGCCGCCCAACTGTCGGCCTCGTTCGGGTCGAGTTCGATCGCCGTGGCAAATTCCCGATCGGCTTCGGCGAAGCTGCGCTCATAGGCAAGCAGGTAAGCCAACACCCAGCGGCAGCCAGCATCGTTGGGATCGAGCGCGACGGCTTTGCGCGCCATTTCCAACGCTATGCCACGGCTAGCTTCGGTGGGTCCGCCCGAATGCACCCACCCCATCCAGTGGTTCATGGCAAGCCAGCGATAGGCCTCGGCATAATCAGGATCGAGCGAAACTGCGCGCGTGAGCATCAGATGCGCTTCCTGCGCCGACTGCGGCGTGTCATCCATCAGCTTACGCGCCCGCACGCAGAGATCGTAAGCCTCGATATTGTTGGGTCGGTTGCGCGACGGCGGTGCGCGCAGCCGGCCGAGCAAGGCTTCCACGATCTTGCCGGTGACCTCGTCCTGAACGGCAAAGATATCTTCCAGGCTGCGATCGAAGCGTTCCGCCCATAGGTGTTCGCCACTCACCGCATCGACCAGCTGGGCGTTGATGCGCACATGCTCGCCGGCGCGACGAGCGCTGCCCTCCAGCAGGTAACGCACGCCAAGATCCTCAGCGATCCCGCGCACGTCCATCGCCCTCCCCTTGTAGGCAAAGGCCGAATTGCGTGCGATGACAAAAAGGCCGGAGATCCTGGACAGGTCAGTGATCAGATCTTCGGTCAACCCATCCGCGAAGGATTCCTGTTCGGGGTCGTTGCTGATATTCACGAAGGGCAGCACGGCTATCGATGGTTTGCCGGGCAGCGGCAAAGGTTTTCGCATCGCGCCGCTCAGCTGCTCGATGGCCCTGGTGAAGCGGTAGCCGACGCGCGGAACCGTCGAGATCCATTCACCGCCGTCGGCGGCGGGACCAAGCAGCTTGCGCAGCTGCGCGATCTGGACGGTGAGATTGCCTTCCTCGACAGCCGTGCCCGGCCACGCCGCATCCATCAACTCGGTTTTTCCAAGAATTTCGCCGGGTCGTCCGACGAGTGCTGCAAGCAGCTTTAGCCCGCGGTGGCCAACGGCAACGGGATCACCGTTCCGAAGGAGCGTTCCAGCATCCGGATCAAGCACGAATGGACCAAAAGCAAAGCGCGATCCCTGCATACGGCGCATCTATAGTCCGTTTGGAAGTTTTTGAGAACTATTTGGGAGGCCTTAATTACGACGCCGTTTGTATCCGGCAGACTCCATCCTCTTTCAGGTCGAGGGCCGCTGGCCGCTCAAACCATATGGAGGTTGCCATGAACGATATTCCCACCTCTGCGTCGACCCTGCTTCAGGCAGCGTGGCCGGCAATGCCCGTGGAACCGGCGGAAGTGTCGCGCCGACACTACAGCCTGGCGACCTTGCGAAGCATCATCGCTACCTGGGGTGAGCGGATACGCTTTCGCTGGGAACTTGAGCAAAAGTTGAAGGAAGATCCTCATTTGATCGATGACATCGGTCTGACGAGACAGCAGTTCGAGGCAGAGATCGCCAAGTCCTTCTGGCAAGTATCAAACCCCTTATAAGGCGAATGCTTCATGACTGCCGAAAGCACGACAATATCGCGCGAGGATCGGATCCCATGGGCCGCGATGGCAGGCATCATCGCGACCGTCACGGTGTTCGCCGTGGCACAGGGGCTAACCTATCCGCTGCTCAGCTTCATTCTGGAGCGGCAGGGAATGACATCAGGCGTGATCGGCCTGTCGGCGGCGATGACGCCGCTCGGTTTCATTGTATCCGCGCCTTTCATTCCCGCGTTGACCCGGCGGGTGGGCGCGCCACGGCTTGCGATCCTGTGTTCGATGCTGGCCGCGCTCACCCTGATCGCGATTGGCTGGACACAGGAAGTATGGGCCTGGATGCCACTGCGCTTCCTGCTCGGCTTTTTCGCCAATCCGCTTTACGTGATCAGCGAAACCTGGCTGCTCGCGATCACGCCCGCGCCACGCCGGGGCCGCATCATGGGCCTCTATTCATCGATCGTGTCGGCTGGCTTCGCCATCGGCCCCCTGTCGCTCGGGCTGGTTGGCACGCAGGGCTGGCCGCCCTTCATGATCGGCATCGTCGCCTTCCTTCTCTGCGGCCTAATCGTGCTTGCGGTCGTGCCGCGCCTGCCCGACATGCCGCATGAGGGTGAGGCAACATCGGTCGGCGGCTTCTTCGCACTGGCACCGCTCCTATTGTTCGCGGTTTTCACTGCCGCTGCTTTCGAGCAGACCCTGCTTTCCTTGTTTGCTGTCTACGGAGCAGCGCTCTGCAGCGCGGAAGAGCGCATTGCTTCGCTCATCACCTGCTTCATCGTAGGCAATGCCGTGTTGCAGATTTTGCTCGGGCGCGTCGCAGAGCAGTTTGGCTCGAGACGGACGATGCTGGTCTGTGCTGTGGCATCGCTGGCCGGCTGCCTGTTGCTGCCGTGGTTCTTCAACTCGTGGCTCATCTGGCCGCTCGTTTTCGTCTGCGGCGGGGTCTCGTTCGGGATCTACACCATGTCGCTGATCCAACTCGGCGAGCGTTTCGCCGGTCAAGCCTTGATCGCCGGCAACGCTGCCTTCGCGATCCTATGGGGTACAGGCGGCATCGTGGGCTCGCCCGTCACAGGACTGGCGATGCAACTGATCGGACATCAGGGATTGCCATTGTCCCTTGGCCTGCTGTGCTGTGTCCTGGCCTTTCTCCTGATGGCGGAGAGACGACGGGGTTGATCCGGGCACTTGCCTCATGCCGCGCCGACGATGAGAAGCCGGGTTCCACCAATAGGGAGTCAGCATGATCGCCGCCTGGTATATCCCATTGACATATCCACGGCCAACGACCTATATGGGGATATACTTAAGCCATATCCCAAGAGGTGATCTATGGACCAGGGCTCCGTATTTCAAAGCAATCGCAGCCAGGCGATCCGTCTACCGAAGGCCGTGGCGCTACCCGACGATGTCAAGAGAGTCGATGTCGTGGCGGTCGGAAGGACTCGAATAATAACCCCGGCCGGGGAAGCTTGGGACAGTTGGTTCAACGGCGAACGGGCGAGCGCCGACTTCATGGCGGATCGTGATCAGCCCGAGCAGCAAGAGCGCGAGACGTTCTGATGCTCAAATACATGCTCGATACCAACATCTGCATCTTCACGATCAAGAATCGTCCAGAGCCTGTTCGCGAGGCTTTCAACCGCCACCAGGGGCAGCTCTGCATCAGTTCGATCACTCTTATGGAACTGATTTTCGGCGCTGAAAAATCGGCAATGCCGGAGCGAAATCTCAACGTCGTTGAAGGATTTGCGGCAAGGCTCGACGTACTGCACTTTGATCGCTTGGCGGCAGCACACACCGGCCAACTCCGGGCCGAGCTGGCCAGGGCCGGCAAGCCAATCGGACCTTACGATCAATTGATTGCTGGCCATGCCCGCTCACAGGGACTGATCCTGGTCACCAACAATGGACGGGAATTCGAAAGAGTGCCTGGCTTGCGTCTTGAGGACTGGGCGACCACCTGACAATGGAAGGCATGCCCGATTGCCAGGGGCGCGAAAGCCTGGCCGGAGGAAGGAACAAACTTGCAGGATAAGCGTTCTGCGGCGAAACGGAGGCAACGCAGATGCAAGGTATCAATTGGGATCACCCCGTCAGGGTCGGTCCAGAAGGTGAGCGGTGTATCAACGGGCCAGAGGATGCGCTGCAGTATCTAAGTGAATGGCCGCAAGGCGGATGGTTCTACGAACGGGCCAGAAATCGCTGCCACGCCGCGCTGGAGCGCGGGGAGAGCCTTGGGCTGTCGCGCAAGGCCTTCATTGGCGCGGCCATCGAATGTTCATTCCCGATTGCGGAGGACGAGATATCCTCGTGAGTTGCCGGCCAGCCATGAAATCCCTCCAGAGTGCACAAGCTCCGGCGTTCCGGGGCGGTTAGTATAGCAACTATCAAAGGGGCGGCCTCTGCCGCAGGCGCGGCCTCCAGCCTTTCAGGACGACATTTTGCGGAACTGTCGAGGTTTGACTCGGCGACGCCAACCGATTCAAAACTCTCATTGGACGCGGATTCTCCGACGCGCGATGCTGCGTTCATGACCCAGCAGTGCTCCAACCTCTACTTTCAACGGATAGATCCCAGCCGAAACATGGCGCGCTACTATGCGCTTTCGATCCAGCCGACGCTCTTTGGCGAAATCTCCCTTATCCGCGCCTGGGGACGCATCGGTACGCTCGGCCAGGAGATGAGCCATCACTTCGCATCCGAGGCCGATGCCATTGCGATCCTTCTCCAAATCGCCCGCAGAAAGAGGGCGAAAGGCTATGTTGCCAAGGCAATCTGTGGAAAATCACCTGAGGAGGCGGGAGTTGTTGCGCAAGACCGATGACATTGGCGCCATTCGGGCAAAGTATCCTTTCGTCAAAAACGAGGAGGAACAACCTTTGACCACCACAACTGAAATCGCAGAAAAGATCGCCGGCGAGCATGGCCTGACGAAGGCTCAAAGCAAAGCCGTCGTTGAATCCGTGCTTGCAGCCATCTCCGCCGCTTCGGTCTCCGGCAACGAAACCTCCCTGCCCGGCTTCGGCAAGTTCAAGGTCAAGGCCACGCCTGAGCGTGAAGCCCGCAATCCGGCAACCGGAGCGACGATCAAGGTCGCGGCAGCAAGGAAGGTGTCCTTCGTACCGGCAAAGGCTCTGAAGGACGCACTCAACAAGTAACGTCGCAGCTTTTGGCCCCGCCTGCTGGCGGGGCCACTGAACTCGCTTGGGCTCTGCGTCCAGGCAGCAGCAGAACCCGATGCCATGGGGGTTCTCAGCCGCACGCGTTTAAGCGCCACCGCCGCTGCGCACCATCGTCAAACGCAGTGAAGACGTCCGGCCGGACCGCCTTACCCGTCGAACCGGCCGTTCGAGATGTCCTCGGCCGACGTCACGGAAACCGCGACGCTGACGCCCTTGATCACCGTGCCTCCAGCCCTTTGGAGATCAACGACGGTCTGAAGGGCGCCTTTGACCGGCACCGTCATCGGCGCGACGGTCCCTGCCTCCAGGTCAACAATGTAAAGTCCCTCTTCGCCAGCGAAACCTAAGATTGCAAGTTTTGCCATGCACATTCCCCCCCCGCTCGGTTTAATTTCTAGAAGCCTGCCTTCTTGAGACCTTCACGATAGATGTCTTTGTGCCATTTTTCCTTAATCGGCACGATCGACAACCAGTTTTCGACATCAAAGTCGGGATGGGTTTCTCGGACTCTGGTAACGAATACATGTGCTTTGTCGCGGTGGCCGAGCATGGCCCAGCTCGCGGCCGCCAACCGGTCGGCGAGGCTGCCATCTGCCATTCTATCGATGTAGCCAATCGCCGCCTCGAAACGGCCGAGACCGTAGCAGGCGCCCGCCGCCGTCCACAGGTAGGAATCTGGGCTTATGGGATTGAGTTCGATGGCGCGCTCGATGGTCCGACACGCGGTATCCAGACGCGAACAGTGGGCCAAGGCGTCGGCGTGGTCGGCAATGATATCCGCGTAATGTGGGCTTAGCGTCTCGGCCAGTTGCAAAGTCTCGACACTTTCGTCGAGAGCACCCTGCAGCAGCTTTGCCACCCCAAGCTCGCGGTAGCCATCCGCCATGTCGCTGCTTGTCTCAATGGCCTGCAAGGCATAGGCCTCAGCCGACTTCAGCAAAACCGCCTCGCCTCGCGCCGTCAGAAGCCACTCCTCCGAATAGGTTCGTGCAAGCGAGCTGAGCGCCGGCGCGAAGTTGGCGCTTTCCTGCAAAACCGCTTTCATCTCCTTTCGGGCACGACGCAGGTTTGGCAGCGTCAAGCGGTCGAAAAACCGCCGTCCAAGCAGATAGCGGTGATACGCGGCCGGGTTCCGATCGAAATTGGAGCGCGTGATCCTGTGGCGCTCGATTTCGCTCGCGACCGAAAGTGCCAGGCGCCCGGATATGTCACGCCTGTTTTGCGCGAAACGCGCGCCATCAAGGCTGAGGCGCTCCGCCCAGACAATCTCGCTCGTGGGAAGAAACACGAGCTGTGTGAACAAGGAAAGCGCCTCGTCCACACCGCTCAACCGTGTCTCGAGCACATAGGTCAGGCCATGATGCTCAAGCATCGCGAGCTGGTCTTCAGTTTTGCGGCTTATCTGCAGGGCGGAGTAAGGTGCCAGCACCTGAACGCTATTCAGCACACAGAAGCCAATGGTGATGTCCTCCAGAAGCGAGGCCACAATCATCGCTGCGGCGGGTTCGCGGCTGTAGTTGCTGGGCGGGAGCAACGCCAGGCGCGGCAGGCTAGGCCTTGAATGTTCCGTCAGTTCAGCGGGATTGATGATCTCGACATTTGCCGCCCGCGCCGCGATCTTGGCTGGCGGGAACGATTGTTTCTCCTTCATCCAGGATGCGAGCATCTCGTTTCGCCGTTCAAACGTGCGCTTGAGAAGCTCAACCTCTCCCTGCACTTCGTAGGCCTGCAGCAGAAATTTGGGTGCGATCTGGTCGTTTGAGCCCGTGAGAAAGACGAGAAGCGCGGCCTGTTGGACGACGGCACGCTGGTCAGCTGTGTTGGCCAGAGATGCCATCAGCCGCATGGCATGATCGAGAGCTATCAGCTGACGCTCTCGCTGCTGCGCTAGCCAGTGGTCAAACAAAGAATTTTGAAGGTCGATTTTATCCAGAAAAGCCGATCGAAGCCGGTCAACAAGCACCTTGAGTTCATCGAACGAGCCTTCAGGCTCGGCCATCCCAAACAACGAAACATCGCAGGTGATCGAGGATGACTTGAGCTCGATCCCATGGTTCGAAAAAACAAGAAAATGCACATTGAGCTCGGATTGACGACCTCTGATCCGCGAGATCAACCTGCGAAGATTGGTGAAAGCGACCGATGGCGTTCCCCTGCCCCAAAGCAGCTCCGCAACCTCCATTCTCGTGGCGGTCCGACGGCCTGTGGAAAAAAGGTAGGCGAGGATCACAAGCGCCTTTGCGGGGAACGGGATGGCGTGCCCATGCTCATCGAGCAACTCCAGACCGCCAAATGTCCGCAGGCGGAAGATCGTCGACTGTGGTTCGCCGCCTGAATCCAATCGCTCGACCTCTATCAGATTTCCACACGATCCTAAGTTGAAGTAGGCGGAAAATCATGCCGAAGTCAACTTACAGTATCAGAGTGCAACGGCGAACTCTCAAAGTCTCAAAGCTTCGCACATTTGTCCCAATCAATAGTGCAGCACCACGTCACAATCAGCGCAATGGGGAGCGGGTCTGATGCGTCAACACAGCGAACAAGTTCAAAGCAGCGTGGCTGAGAAGCGCCGGACCGGCCGCCTTGATAGATCTAAGAATTTGACATGGGGACCGGCAGGCGGATAAAGCTCGGCTAAGGTATCGGGCACCTGCCGCCTGCGGACGCAAGTCACGGTGAAGCCCGACGATACTCATCTTCTCACCCTCGAAGCATTTCGTCGGTAGGCAAAGCAGGCTCCCTGTCAAATGCGAAATGCCTCATTTGAGGAGTGAGCGATGTCGTCCGGACACGCACAGCAAAATCCGTTCCTGACCGCTCCGATCGGGCGGCTCTTTATTACCAATGCTTTGCCGATGATGCTTGTCATGATGATGAGCGGACTATTGACCGTGGTTGATGCCGCCATCCTCGGGCATTTCATTGGTGCCGATGCCCTGGCTGCGGTCAGCATCGTCTTTCCAGCGGCGATGGTCACCATCGCATTGTCGACGCTTGTCAGCGGCGGCATGTCCAGCCTGCTTGCCCGGCATCTAGGCGCAGGTGCGCGAGACATGGCGGCGGCAGTATTTGCACGGGCCCACGGTCTCGCGCTCGCGATGGCGCTGGTGCTGATCTTTGCCTTCCTTGTGGGCGGGCGCACCGCCACCGGCCACATAGCAGGCACCGAAGGCAACATCGCCGAAATGTCGTATCGCTACCTCCTGATCATGATCTGCGCGACGCCTGTGCAGTTTCTGCTGGGGCTGCACGCGGATGCTTGCCGCAACGAAGGCCGCGTGGGCCTGATGGCATTGATGTCGGTCGGGGTAACCTTCGCCAATATCGCGTTCAACTACGTGTTGATCGTCGAGCTCGATCTTGGCATTGCCGGATCGGCGTTGGGCACGGCGCTGGCCCAGGCCCTTGGATTGGCACTCCTGGTCGGGATGCGGCTACACGGCGTTTGGATGATACCGCTCGCTTCGCTTGGGGCGCATAGTTGGGCCGGTGGCTGGCGGCCCATTGTGCTCCTCGGCATGCCGCTGAGCCTGAGCTTCATCGGCATCGCACTGGTTGCGGCCGCGGTGATCGCGACATTGCGGCTGACCGCCGGCGCCAGCTACGCCGACACTGCTGCTGCTTATGGCATCGTCATGCGCATTTTCAGCTTTACCTTCCTGCCACTCATGGCGATCGCGCTCTCCACGCAAAGCATCGTCGGCAACAATGTCGGAGCCGGTTTTTATCAGCGTTCGGACAGAATGTTGCGCCTCGCAGTAAGCGTTGCGTTTTTCTATTGCGTCGCGGTCGAACTCATCTTGCTGAGCGCAAGCAGCAGGATCGGCGCGGGCTTTGCGCAGGATGCGTCTGTCGTCGCAGAAGTCGGCGCAATCCTGCGGCCGATGGTTTCTCTTTATCTCTTTACCGGGCCCATTCTGGTGTTCGCGCTTTATTTCCAGGCCGCGGGCCAGCCTGGGAGAGCGGCGGTGCTGACGCTCGTCAAGCCGTTTGCGCTTAGCCCGCTGCTGATTGTCTGCTTTGGGGTCTTCGGCGACAGCACGGCGATCTGGTTTGCCTTTCCGGTCACAGACTGCCTTGTGGCCACCCTCGCGACAGCGATCCTTATCCCAATCCTGAAGACCCCCGCACCTGCAGGCGGCTTTGGGCTCAGGGTCCAAAGGATAACTGTATGACAAACCAAGCGGGACCACATGAGGCCGGCAGCGTTGCCGGTTGGTGATGACGCAAGGGAGCGATGTGGTGCGGTGCCACGCGAAGTTTCGTGGCGCAAAAATCACAAATTTCGCGCCATTGAATTGGCCCGGGACCCTACGCGGGTTTCATGAGAAAGCCCGTGGCCAGTGCGTGGAAAGCGGCTACAGCCTTCGGCAATACGCCCTGCGGATCGTCGCTGGCGGCAATCCAGAGGGCGGCATTGAGCGCAGCGCCACTGAGAAGCCGGGCGGCGGCTTCCGCGTCCACCGGCTTGAGTATCCCCTGCGCGGTCAGCCGCTCAACTGTGCGCTTTGTCGCCTGAAGACAGCTGCTCTGGCTCGGCCATTGCGATGGATCGCCCAAGACAGCAGGTCCGTCGAGCAGAACAATGCGTTGCACTTCTGGGACAAGTGCCATCTCGATATAGGCGGCACCCTCGGCCAGCAAACCTTGCCAAGGGTCTGTCGCACGGGCGCCGATCTCCTGCGCGCGCAAAGCCATGTCGGAGTCGATCTGGTTGACGACCGCGGCCAAGAGGCCGCGCTTGTCGCCAAAATTGTGGTAAAGCGCCCCTCGCGTGAGCCCGACTTCGGCTGTCAATTCGTCCATTGAAGCAGCGGAATATCCCTTTTCGGCAAAGGCTTTTCGCGCCGCCGCGATCAGCTTGACGCGGTTTTCCTCCATCGTCTCGACACGCCGTTTCGCCATCTTGCCCTCAAATTCATATACGCCTCGTATATGAACTTGACATACGAGGCGCATTTCGGCTATTTCACATACGCACCGTACATGAAACGAGTGAGCATGGAAAGCGCTTGAAGCGTCGCCTCCGCTCATTGGATGCGGTCAAATGACAACAAGGCGAGATCAAAGATGACAGAGCGCGAAGCAATCTTTCCCGCAAACCGGCACGCTCTTTATGAGGAACACGGTTATTCGGCCGCCATTCGATCCGGTGACCTATTGTTCGTATCCGGCCAGGTTGGCAGCCGTAGCGACGGAACGCCGGAACCCGACTTTGAACGCCAGGTCCAACTGGCCTTCGAAAACCTCAAGGCGACGCTGAATGCGGCCGGGTGCACATTCGACGATCTTGTCGATGTGACGACGTTCCACACGGATCCCGAGAACCAGTTCGCAACGATCATGACCGTCAAGCAACAGATTTTTAGCAAGCCGCCTTACCCGAACTGGACCGCAGTCGGTGTCAATTGGCTCGCCGGCTTCGACTTCGAGATCAAAGTCATCGCCCGCATCCCCTAGGCTCCGCCGGCGCGATCGTGGGACAGATTTCTAACAGTCGGTCGCGGTACCAATGGAACATTGGCTCAACTCCGACATTGTGAAGTCCGATGGTTTCGCCGGCCTTGCTGCTCGAGACGCATGCGGCGCCGGCCGCATAGCTCGTTCTCGAATTTGTCAAGCATGAAGGAATTCGGCCCTCAGTCCGGAACGACAACCAGATTGCCGACAAAAGACTTGGCCATGAAGTCCGACTGGGCGCGATGAAACTCACGCAGCGGATAGACGCCTGCGACCAGCGGCCGGATTCTGTTTTCTTCGATATAGCGAACCAAGCGCCTGAAATCGGCCCGGGTGCCCTGGCTTGAACCGTGCAGTTCAAGCTGCTTCAGATACATCGTCCGCAAATCGAGCTGAACGACGGCGCCGCCGATCGCGCCGGCGGTGGTGTAGCGACCCTCCGGTTTCAGCACCTTCAGAAGATCGTTGAACATCGGGCCGGCAACGAGATCGGCAACGACATCGATCGGTTTGCCCTGTGATGCTTTGGTGACTGCGTCCACGAGATCGCCTTTGTCGCGCGTGACCACGGCACTGGCGCCGATATCGAGAAGGGCCTGCTCTTTACCCGCGCTGGTAATGGCTATCGGCACCGCGCCACGAACCCGCGCCAGCTGGATAATGGCGGAACCGACGCCGCCCGAGGCACCAGTCACCAGCACGATCTCGCCGGCGACCAGCCGTGCCCTTTCCAACATGCGTTCCGCCGTCAGGTAGGCACAACAGAACGTCGCCAGCTCGACATCCGTCAGATCGGTATCGACGACATGGGCATTTTCCGCTGGCAGCGCCATATATTGAGCATAGCCGCCGTCGCGGCCATGGCCCATGTAATCGATGTCGGCAAGGCTGTCGTCATCGCGGTTGTAGATCGAAAAATCCACCATCACTCGTTCACCGATACGCGCTGGATCGACGCGCGATCCGGTGGCGACGATGCGACCAACGGCATCGGTGCCCTGGATGCGTGGGAAAGTGAGGGTGTTGCCCTGGCGACGCCAGGTCGAAACCGCGGCTGCGTCGTCCTCCGTGCCATAGGCGCCCTGGCGCACCCAGACATCGGTGTTGTTCATTCCGCAGGCCGTCACCCTTATCAGAACCTCGTCGGAGGCCGGCCCCGGCACGGGGACAGCGCCGTTGTAGACGAGCTTGTCGAGCCCGCCATGACCGACGAGTTGCACCGCGCTCATCGTTGTCGGTATCAAGGTCATAACGGCCTCCCTCAGCGCCCGAGAACCTGTTCGATTGCCGCCGTCGCGGCTTTCACGACGATATCGGCTTCATCCCGTGTCAGGCATAGCGGCGGGGCAAAACCGAGGATATCGCCTTGCGGCATGGCGCGGCCGATGACGCCACGCTCGGCAAGAGCGGCAGAAACCTGCGGGCCGATCTTCTGGCTCACATCGAAGAACCTACGGTCGTCCCTGTCTTCGACGAACTCGACGGCTGCCATCAGCCCATCGCCACGAACCTCACCCACATGCCTGTGGCCGCCAACCGCTTCGGCGAGTCTTTCGCGGAAATAGGCGCCGGTCGTACCGGCATTTTCGATGAGGCCGAGTTCGTCGATCAGCTCGAGATTGGCGATGCCGGCTGCAGCACAGATCGGATGGGAGGAATAGGTCCAGCCATGGCCGATGGCCCCGAGTTCGTCGGATCCCTGAACCAGAACCTGCCACACCTTGTCGGAGACGATCGTTCCCGAGAGCGGAGCATAGGCGGAGGTCAGCCCCTTGGCGATGGTGATGAGATCCGGCTTCATGCCGTAGTGATCCGAGCCAAACATCGTGCCGAGACGGCCGAAGCCGGTTACGACCTCATCGGCGATCAGCAGGATGTCGTATTTGGCAAGCACCGCCTGGATCTTCTGCCAATAGCCCTTCGGCGGCGGAACGATACCGCCGGTGCCGAGGATCGGTTCACCGATGAAGGCGGCGATGGTGTCCGGCCCTTCATTGACGATCATTTCCTCAAGCTTGTCGGCGCAATATTGCGAGAACTGCTCCTCGTCCATCGAACGGTCGGGCCGGCGGAAATAATAGGGTGCCTCCGTGTGCAGGATCGGTGCGCGTGGCAGGTCGAAGGCGTTGTGAAAGAGCGCAAGACCGGTCAGCGATCCAGTCATCACGCCGGATCCGTGATAGCCACGCCAGCGTGAAATGATCTTCTTTTTATCCGGCCGTCCGAGAATGTTGTTGTAGTACCAGATCAGCTTGATGTTGGTTTCGTTGGCGTCCGAACCCGAAAGCCCGAAATAGACGCGGGACATGCCCTCCGGTGCCCGGTCGATGATCATTTTGGACAGCGTGATCGAGGCTTCGGTGCCATGCCCGACATAGGCGTGATAGTAGGCCAGGTTCTTTGCCTGCTCGGCAATCGCGTCGGCGATCTTCTGGCGGCCATAGCCGACATTGACGCAGTAGAGCCCGGCAAAGGCATCGAGACTTGTCCGCCCGTTGACGTCGGTGATGTAGACGCCCTCGCCGCCGGCAATCACCCGGGTCGGTGTCTCGCCGCGCGCATGCATGCCCATGTGGGTCGACGGATGGAAGAAGTGGTCGCGGTCCCAGGCGGTCAGTTCGTTGTTGCGGTCGAGCATGGTGTTTTGTCCTTATGCTGTCGGTGTTCGATTGGTGATGGAGCGACTTCAGGCCGCGGTGTCGATGCAGAGATATTTGAGCTCGCTGAAGGCCTCGAGCCCGTGTCTCGATCCCTCGCGGCCGAGACCCGACCGTTTCCAGCCGCCGAAGGGAACGGGCCCGCCGGTGATCTTCACCCGGTTGATCGCCACCATGCCGTAGTCGAGTGCCCGGCCGAGCCGCATCTGTCGTGCTCCGTTCTCGGTGACGACATAGGCGACCAGGCCATAGTCCGTGTCGTTGGCACGGGCGATCACCTCCGCCTCGCTGTCGAAGGAGGTGACGGCCGCAACAGGGCCAAATGTCTCTTCCCGCATGATCAGCGCGTCATCGGGAACATCGGTCAGCAGCGTCGGCTCGTAAAATAGCGCGCCCACGTGGTGCCGCCTGCCGCCGGATACAAGGGTCGCTCCGCGTTTCAGCGCGTCGGCGACCTGTTCCTCGACCTTGGCGACAGCGCGCTCATGCATCAGCGGACCGATGTCGACACCGGCATCCAGACCGCCCCCGACGTTCAGCTTGGCGATACGTGCCGCAAACGCGGCATTGAAAGCCCTAAGGATCGGGCGTTCGACGTAGATCCGATTGGCAGCCAGACAGTCCTGGCCGGACGTCGCGAACTTGGCGTTGATAGCGATGTCGGCCGCTTTTTCGATATCCGCGTCGGCAAAGACGATGAGCGGGGCATGTCCGCCAAGCTCCATGACGAGGCGCTTCATCGTCGGCGCGCATTGGCCGGCGATCAATCGGCCGATCTCGGTCGATCCGGTAAAGCTCATGGCGCGCAGGCGTTTGTCCGCGCACATCTGCCCGACGATCTCCGCTGCATCGCCGGTGACGACGTTAAATACGCCTGCTGGAATTCCGGCCCGTTCGGCGAGTTCGGCGAGCGCCAGCGCCGAAAGCGGCGTTTCGCAGGACGGGTGGGCGACCACCGTGCACCCCGCCGCAAGTGCTGCGGCAGCCTTTCGGGTGACCATGGCCGACGGGAAGTTCCAAGGCGTGACAATACCGACGGCGCCGAGCGCCTCCCGACGCACGATCATCTCGGCGCCGGCAAGGTGACTTGTGACGCTTTCGGCATTCAAGCGTTTGCCTTCTTCGCCATACCACTCAAGGAAGGACGCGGCATAGTCGATCTCTCCGCGTGCTTCGGCAATCGGCTTGCCCTGCTCCAGCGTCATGATTAAAGCGAGATCGTCCTTGGCAGCCAGCATCAGTTCGCACCATTTGCGCAGTATGCCGGCGCGCTCCTGCGGAAGCATATCCCGCCACCCGGCGAAAGCCCTGTCTGCCGCGTCGATCGCCGCAGTCGTTTCATCGCCATCGAGCGACGCCACCCAGGCAAGGGTCCCGCCCGTGGCCGGGTCGGTCACCGCAAAGCTCTTGCCCTGGCGAGAAGAGGTCCAGCGACCGTTGACATAGGCAAGCTCGCGCAGCAGGTGACGATCTCCCAACTGGTTCAGCGTGTCGTGAAACGGTGTGCGGGCGAAAACGGCGGCCATCGGCATCTCCTCGGCATGGGCTGAGGAGATAGTGGCAGCGGACGGGCGAGAGATTGTCTGTTCAGCGAGCAGCGACGAGAGACTTTGTCTGAAATCGTGCCGGAGGAAAGAGAGATTGTCTAGGGTGCTGCCGGCAGCAATGCGGCCAGAGGGAGAACGGTTTCTTCCTTGACGGTCTTCGTCACGATGTAGGTGAAGTAGCGGTCGATCCCCAGTTCGCGATCGAGCAGGCTGTCGACCAGCCGCTGGTAGGCGTCGATATCTGCCGCGATGATCTTCAGAATATAATCGACGCCGCCGCCGACCGACCAGCAGGCGGTGATCTCGGGTATGGTTGCGACGGCGCGCTCGAAGCGCTCGAAATCAGCCTGCCGGTGATTGCCGAGCGTCACTTCCATCATCACGCTCGCCACCGGCGCCACGCGGCGCACAGCCACCCGGGCATGGTAGCCGGTGATGATGCCGGCCTTCTCCAGTTTGCGAAGCCGCATCCAGCATGGCGTCGGCGACAGCCCGGCCTTTTCGGCGAGCGACAGCTTGGTAATGCGACCGTCCTCCTGGACCGCCTCAAGGATGCGCAGGTCGATGGCGTCGAGTTTCATTTCATGGCTTTCGCGCGTGCTGTTTCATGTCAAATCTGGGAAAAGAGATTGGGTGTTGATTTTGCCGTTGTCAATTGACCTGATTTTCAGCAGTGTAAAATCATGACAACTTGGCGCCCCGACCCTGCCCAACTCCGCCGTCCGGCCTACCTCTCGTTGGCCGAACAGTTCGCGCGCGCGATTCAGGAGGGCAAACTATCCAACGGGCAGCGCCTTCCGACCCATCGCAACCTTGCCGACGAGCTGTCGTTGTCGGTTCAAACGGTGAGCCGGGCCTATGACGAACTGATCCGCCGAGGGCTTGTGTCCGGCGAAATTGGGCGCGGCAGCTTCGTGCAGACCCAGGCAAAGGAGCCTGAGCCCCCCTATCTGCCGGAGCGCCTGGGCGAGTTGATCGACCTTTCGATCCTCAAACCGGTCTGCGAACAGCTCCATCTGCAGAAAATGCGGGGAGCTTTTGCCTGGCTTGCGGAAAATCTGCCCTCGAGTTCGGCGCTCTCCTTCCGCCCCAATATGGTCTTCCCGCGTCATCGCAACGTGGCGGCTGAATGGCTTGCGCGCTGTGGCCTGGAGATATCGCCGCTCAACATCAGCCTGACCAACGGCGCGACATCGGCCATGACGGTGGCGCTGATGAGCGTCGCGCCTCCCGGATCGACAATTGCGACCGAGGCGGTGAGCCATCATACGCTGGTGCCGCTGTCGACATACCTCGGCATCCATCTTGAGGGCCTGCCAATCGATCATGACGGCATGATCCCTGGGGCCCTGGACGAAGCCTGCCGAAAAGGCGTCATCCGGGCGATTTTCCTGCAGCCGTCGGTCATCAACCCGAAGGCAACGCTGATGAGCGAGGCGCGGCGCGCCGCCCTTGCCGAAGTCGCCCGTCGTCATGACATCGCGATCATCGAGAACGACATTCTCGGTCCGCTCGTCGATGCGGGACTAAAGCCGGTGGCAGCCTTTGCGCCGGAGCGGACGCTTTACATCACTAGTTTCACCAAGATCACCGTTCCGGGCCTGCGCATCGGCTATCTCGCTGCACCCGATCGCTATGTGGCTGCCGTTGCCAACCGGCACCTCGTCTCGAACTGGATGGCGACACCGGCAATCGCCGAGATCGCGACGCATTGGGTGAGCGAGGGAACGGCAATCGAGCTGGTCGACTGGCAGCGGCGGGCACTGGCTGCCCGCCACGCCATTGCCGCCGAGGCGCTCGGCAATCTCGACTACCATTCGCATCCGCAGAGCCTGCATATTTGGCTGCCGCTGCCGGAGGGTCATACCGAAGAGGGCTTCGTCTCGCAGGCGCGCCTGCGTGGCGTGGCGATAGCGCCAGGATCTTCCTTCCGCACCTCGGACCTCGGCTGGCGCCCGGCCGTGCGCATATCGCTGGGCTCCACCACCGAGCAGGAATTGCGACAGGGCCTCGGTATCGTCGCCTCGCTTGCGATGGGAAATCCCGAAGCGCTTCTGCTTGCGATTTGAGGCGAAAGCCTATTTTCCGGGCGGAGTTGGAATAATTGTCATGATATTATTATTCCAATTGACATGATTTAGATGGGCGATCATCGTTAAGGCATCACCGGTCCCCACCAGGGAAAGACGTGAATGCCCGAACCCATCATCCGCATCGATAACATCATCAAGCGCTATGGTCCGCTGACCGTGCTCGACGGTCTGTCGATGCAGGTCATGCCAGGCGAAAAGCTTGCACTCATCGGTCCGTCCGGCTCCGGCAAGACGACGATCCTGCGCATCCTGATGACGTTGGAGACGATCAGCGGCGGCCATATCCATGTCGACGGCAAACAGCTCTATCACATGCCCGGGAACGGCGGCCTCGTTGCCGCAGACGAACGCTATCTTCACCGGATGCGCGAGAAGATCGGCATGGTCTTCCAGCACTTCAACCTGTTTCCGCACAAATGCGTTCTCGACAATGTCACGCTGGCGCCGATGCTGACCAAGGGCATCGCAAGGCCGGCCGCGGAAAAGCGGGCAATGGAGCTTCTTGACATGGTGGGCATGGCCGACAAGGCCAAAAGCATGCCCGCGCAGCTGTCGGGCGGGCAGAAGCAGCGGGTGGCGATTGCCCGGGCGCTGGCGCTGTCGCCGAAGATCATGCTGTTTGACGAAGTCACGTCCGCACTCGATCCCGAGCTTGTCGAGGAAGTTTTGAACGTCATGCGCAAACTCGCAGCCGAGACCGACATGACGATGCTGCTCGTCACCCATGAGATGGGGTTTGCCCACGATTTTGCCGACCGGATCCTTTTCTTCGACCGCGGCAAGATCGTCGAGGAAGGCAAACCGGACGACATCTTCCATCATCCGAAGCAAGAGCGCACGCAAGTGTTCCTGCGCAAGATAATCGCGGCAGGGCACCGCGTCTGAGCGTTCGCGCCGGGATGTGCCCCAAACAAGAAGATGAAGAACAGCCAGAGGAGCCGATACCGATGAAGATGACGCATTTCATGACAGTGGCCGCAAGCGTTTCGACGCTGATGGCACTCGTTGCCGCAACACCGGCCGCTGCCGACGACAATAAGCTGCAGCAGCTCAAGGAACAGGGCTTTGCCCGCATCGCTATTGCCAACGAGCCGCCGTTCACCGCTGTTGGCGCCGACGGCAAGGTGTCGGGTGCAGCACCTGATGTCGCTCGCGAAATCTTCAAGCGCCTCGGCGTTGCCGATGTCGTCGCATCCATCTCCGAATATGGCGCGATGATCCCCGGTCTTCAGGCCGGGCGGCACGATGCGATCACCGCCGGCCTCTTCATGAAGCCCGAGCGCTGTGCAGCGGTTGCCTATTCGGAACCGGTTCTTTGCGACGCGGAAGCCTTCGCGCTGAAGAAGGGCAATCCCTTGAAGCTGATGAGCTACAAGGACATTGCCGACAATCCCGATGTCAAGATCGGCGCGCCGGGCGGCGGCACCGAGGAAAAGCTGGCGCTGGAAGCCGGCGTTCCGCGCGATCGCGTCGTTGTCGTGCCTGATGGTCAGAGCGGGCTGAAGATGCTGCAGGATGGGCGCATCGACGTTTACTCCCTCCCGGTCCTGTCGATCAACGACCTGATGTCGAAAGCCAACGACCCGAACCTCGAGGTTGTCGCCCCTGTCGAAGGTGCGCCGGTCTACTGCGACGGCGCCGCGTTCAAGAAGGGCGACGAAGCGCTGCGCGACGCCTTCGACGTCGAGCTGGCGAAGCTGAAGGAATCAGGTGAGTTCGCCAAGATCATCGAACCCTATGGCTTTTCCGCCAAGGCGGCGATGTCGACGACGCGCGAAAAGCTCTGCGCGGCCCAGTAAGGCTTCCCGGCTCCCCTCTTCGCGCTTGCGACGACGGGAGCCGGTCTCGATCGCTCCCGACGACGACTGGAATGTGAACAACGATGATC
Organism: Ensifer sp. NM-2; assembly: GCF_003024455.1. Taxonomy (NCBI): domain Bacteria; kingdom Pseudomonadati; phylum Pseudomonadota; class Alphaproteobacteria; order Hyphomicrobiales; family Rhizobiaceae; genus Ensifer; species Ensifer sp. NM-2. The sequence continues at coordinate 68,537 of NZ_PVZR01000026.1, read as the reverse complement.
GACTGGTCCGGCTACATAGGGCTGATATTGCAGGGCGCCCTGGTGACGCTGCAGCTGACGCTGCTTGGCTCGGCGCTCGCCGTCGTCATGGCCTTCGTGGCAGGGCTTGCGCGCGTCAGCCGCTTCATGGCGGTGCGGGCGCTGGCGACGACCTATATCGAGTTCTTCCGCGGCACGTCGATTTTCGTGCAGCTCTTCTGGGTCTACTTCGTGCTGCCTTTCGCAGGCATCACGCTGACGCCGCTGCAGGCGGGCGTCCTGGCGCTCGGCCTCAATGTCGGTGCCTATGGTGCCGAGGTGGTGCGCGGTGCGGTGAAGGCGATCGGGCGGGAGCAGCGCGAAGCCTGCATCGCGCTCAACCTGACCCGCTCTCAGGCCATGCGCCATATCATCCTGCCCCAGGCCTTGCCGCTGATGTTGCCAACCTTCTGCAACAACGCCATCGAACTGTTGAAGGGCACGGCCGTCGTCTCACTGATCTCTCTGACAGACATGACGTTTCAGGCACAGGTCGTGCGTGCCCAGACCGGCAATACGCTGATCCCGTTCACGGTGATCCTCGTTCTCTATTTCCTGATGTCCTGGGTCATTTCGCGCAGCATGCGGTGGCTTGAACGGCGCATGACGCGCGGCCTTGATGGCATGAGGGCATGATCTGATGGAATGGGATTGGAATTTCGTCTGGCAGATCATGCCGACCCTGCTCGAAGGCCTGAAGATCACGATCCTGGCCACGGTTCTGGGGGCAGCAGTCGCCGCCGTCGTCGGCCTCGTCTTTGCGATCCTCAGGCTCTCGGCCCCGAAACCGATTGCCCGAGTGGTCGGCTTCATCCTCGAGTTCATTCGCGGCACGCCGCTGCTTGTCCAGCTCTACTTCATCTTCTACGTCCTGCCTGACATAGGCATCAGCCTGCCTGCGCTTGTCGCCGGCGTCATCGGGCTTGGAATCCATTACGGCACCTACACGGCTGAAGTCTATCGCGCCGGCATCGAGAACGTGCCGCGCGGGCAATGGGAGGCGGCGCGCGCCACCAATCTGACGCTGCGCCAGACCTGGCTGCACGTGATCCTGCCGCAGGCGATACCGCCCATGATCCCGGCGCTGGCGAACTATCTGATTGCCATGTTCAAGGAGACACCGTTGTTATCGGCCATCACCGTACTGGAACTGATGAACCAGGCGAAAAGCATCGCCAACAGCAACTATCGCTACATCGAACCGATGACGCTTGTCGGCGTGTTCTTCCTGGTCATGAGCCTCATCTCGGTCGTCTTCCTCAGGTGGCTGGAAGAACGCTACAGTCGCGTGGAGGAACGTTGATGGAAAAAACGCTGTCTCTTTCCCTTGCTTCTCGTGCTGCGAAGCTTGACGAGCGCCCGCTCGAAAAACGCGTCGGACTGATTATCCTCGCCACCGACCACACGACCGAGCCGGACTTCCAGCGCATGGTCGCAAGCGATCGTATCGGCATCTATGTCGCGCGCATCCATTATGCCAATCCGGTCACGCCTGAAAACCTGCGCGCGATGCAGCCGTCGCTGACGACGGCCGCCGGCCTGATCCTGCCCGACGAACAGCTCGACGTTATCATGTATTCCTGCACCTCGGCCTCGGTGGTCATCGGCGACGAGCAGGTCACGGCGGCAATCCATGCATCAAAGCCCAACGTGCCGGTCGTCACCCCGACGGCGGCGGCGGTCAAAGGCCTCCATGCCCTCGGTGCCCGCCGCATTTCCGTGCTGACCCCCTATACCCTCGAGACCAGCCGGCCGATGGCGGATTATTTTGCCGAAAGCGGATTTACGATCGATCGGTTTACCTGCCTTGGCCTGACGGATGATCGCGAAATGGCGCGTATCGGTACCGACGAAATCATCGCCTTTGCCAGGGAGGCAATGGCGCCTGGCTCTGACGCGCTCTTCATTTCCTGCACGGCGGTCCGCGCCGCCTCTGTCGCTGCCCGGATCGAGGATGCGATCGGCAAGCCCGTTGTCACCAGCAATCTTGCAACCGCCTGGGCGTGCCTGCGCCTTTGCGGCGATGACGAGCACCGTCCTCAGCTCGGCCGCCTGATGACGCTGCCGATGGCGGGAGTTTGAGCATGTCCGGATCTCCCCTGCCCGTGGCCTATGGCGACATTGAAGCGGCCGCCCGCCGGATTTCGGCGCATGTGCTGAGAACGCCTTTGGTTCTCTCGCCATCCCTGTCCGAGTTGTCGGGTGTGCCTGTCGGGCTCAAGCTGGAACATCACCAGACCACCGGCAGCTTCAAATTGCGCGGCGCCTGCAACGCCTTGCTGTCCATGTCGCCTGACGAGCGCAAGCGCGGCGTCGTTGCCGCCTCCACCGGCAATCACGGCCGGGCTCTCGCCCATGCCGCAAAGGCCGAAGGCACGATTGCGGCGATCTGCATGTCGCACCTCGTTCCCGACAACAAGGTCGCTGAAATTCGTCGTCTTGGCGCCAGGGTCCATATCACCGGTGCCTCGCAGGACGATGCCCAGCGCGAAGTCGATAGGCTCGTCGAGCAGGACGGGCTCGTGATGGTGCCGCCGTTCGACAATCCGGCTGTTGTTGCCGGCCAGGGCACGCTCGGTCTCGAAATCGTCGACAGCATGCCGGAGGTCGGAACCGTGCTCGTTCCGCTTTCCGGCGGCGGCCTGGCCTCGGGCGTGGCGCTGGCGGTCAAGACGCGCCGGCCGGGGGTTCGCGTGATCGGCATCACCATGGAACGTGGCGCGGCGATGAGGGCGAGCCTCGATGCGGGTCGCCCCGTCGAGGTTCCCGAAGTCCCAAGTCTTGCCGACTCGCTTGGCGGCGGTATCGGCCTTGCCAATCGCGTCACCTTTGCCATGTGCCGCGCGCTGCTCGATGACATCGTGTTGCTCTCGGAAGCGGAGATCGCCGCTGGCATGCGGCACGCCTACGCACAGGAGCGCGAGATCGTCGAAGGCGCAGGTGCGGTCGGTATTGCGGCACTGCTTGCCGGCAAGATCGACACGCACGGCCGCCCGCTTGCGCTGATCCTCTCCGGCCGAAACGTCGACATGGGGCTGCACCGGCGCGTGGTGAATGGCGAGACGGATCTGTTGCGGGAGAACGCGGCATGACACGCATGACCATTTTGACCGAGGCCGACCTGAGGGCGCTCGTGCCGCTGGACCTTGCGGCCGTCGATTGCGTCGAGAATGCCTTTCACGCGCTCGCCACGAAAGCTGTGGTGATGCCGCCGATCCTGCGCCTCGATATCCCCGAACACCGGGGCGAAGTCGACGTCAAGACCGCCTATGTCCCCGGTCTAGACGGGTTCGCGATCAAGATCAGTCCCGGCTTCTTCGACAATCCCAAGCTCGGACTGCCGAGCACCAACGGCCTGATGGTGTTGCTGTCGGCCACAACAGGTGTCGTGCAGGCGCTGCTCCTCGACAATGGCTATTTAACCGACGTGCGCACGGCGGCGGCGGGCGCGGTTGCTGCCAGGCACGTCTCGCGACCGGACGCCTCGGTGGCCGCTATTTTCGGTGCCGGCATGCAGGCAACGCTGCAGCTCGAAGCGCTTTGCCTGGTGCGGCCGATCCGGGAAGCGCGGATCTGGGCCCGCGATCCCGAAAAGGCAGAGGCTGCGGCGCGGTCGCTGACGGCGAAGTTCGGATTTCCGGTGCGCGCTGAACGCGATGCGCAGCGAGCGGTGGATGGCGCGCATGTGATCGTCACCACGACGCCGGCGGAAACACCGATCCTCCAAGCTGCCTGGCTGCAGCCCGGCCAACATCTGACCGCGATGGGTTCCGACGCCGAGCACAAGAACGAGATCGAACCCGCAGCAATCGCCCAAGCCTCGCTCTATGTCGCCGATAGTCTGAAGCAGACGCGGCGTCTCGGCGAGCTGCACCACGCCATAAAGGCCGGCTCCATTGCCGCCGACGCCGACTTTGCCGAGCTCGGCCAAATCATCGCCGGCCAGCGGCAGGGACGCACCGATGCGAACCAGATCACGATCGTCGACCTGACCGGCACCGGGATCCAGGACACCGCCATTGCCACGCTTGCCTTCGCCCGCGCGCAGGAGCGCGGCAAGGGCACGACATTTGAAAGTTGAGACCGGCACGGCCGGAGAATGAGGGAGAGACATGACCCAACCCAATCTCAAATTTTCCCTTGGGGAGTATGAGGCGCGATTGAAAAAGACGCGCAAGGCCATGGAGGAAAAGGGCGTCGACCTGCTCATTGTCAGCGATCCGACCAATATGGCCTGGCTCACCGGCTATGACGGATGGTCGTTCTACGTGCATCAGGCGGTGGTGGTGCCGCCGACCGGCGAGCCGATCTGGTACGGGCGCGGGCAGGATGCCAATGGCGCCAAGCTGACGGCCTATCTGAGCCATAAGAACATCATCGGCTACCCTGATCACTATGTGCAGTCCACGGAGCGCCATCCGATGGATTATCTCGCTGCAAAGCTTATCGAGCGCGGTCTCGACAAGCTGCGGATCGGTGTCGAGATGGACAACTATTGGTTCTCGGCGGCCGCCTATGCGGCCTTGCAGAAGCATCTGCCCAATGCCCGCTTCGTCGATACGACGGCGCTGGTCAACTGGCAGCGCGCGGTGAAGAGCCCAACCGAAATCGGCTATATGCGCAACGCTGCCCGTATCGTTGAAGGCATGCATCAGCGCATTTTCGACAAGATCGAGGTCGGCATGCGCAAATGCGACCTTGTCGCCGAGATCTACGATGCCGGCACGCGCGGCGTCGACGGCATCGGCGGCGACTATCCCGCCATCGTCCCTCTGCTTCCCTCAGGCGTGGAGGCATCGGCACCGCATCTGACCTGGGACGACCGTCCGATGAAGTCGGGCGAAGGCACGTTCTTCGAAATTGCCGGTTGCTACAATCGCTACCACCTGCCGCTTTCGCGTACCGTCTTCCTCGGCAAGCCGACGCCTGCGTTCATCGACGCAGAAAAGGCGACACTGGAAGGCATGGAGGCCGGACTTGCCCAGGCTAAGCCGGGCAACACCTGCGAGGATATCGCCAAGGCGTTCTTCGCAGTTCTGAAGAAGTACGGCATCGTCAAGGACAACCGTACCGGCTACTCGATCGGTATGTCCTATCCGCCGGATTGGGGCGAGCGCACCATGAGCTTGCGTCCCGGCGATAGGACCGAACTGAAGCCTGGCATGACCTTCCACTTCATGACCGGCCTGTGGCTCGAGGACATGGGTTTTGAGACCACAGAAAGCATCCTGATCACCGAGACGGGGGTCGAATGCCTCGCCAATGTGCCGCGCAAGCTTTTCGTGAAGGACTGATCATGACGGTTTCAGAGCTGCGCCCGCCTGCGATCTCGCCGACCGTCGATTTCTCGATGGACGGCGTCCAGCACGGGTTCCTGCGGCTGCCCTATAGCCGCGATGATTCCGCCTGGGGCTCGGTGATGATCCCCGTCACCGTCGTAAAAAACGGAGAAGGGCCGACGGCGCTTCTGACGGGTGGCAATCACGGCGACGAGTATGAGGGACCGATCGCCCTGTTCGACCTTGCGCGCACGCTGAAGGCTGAAGATGTGGCCGGCCGGGTCATCATTCTGCCGGCCATGAACTATCCCGCCTTCGTATCGGGGACGCGCACATCGCCGATCGATAAGGGCAACATGAACCGCAGCTTTCCCGGAAGGCCCGACGGCACGGTGACGGAGAAGATCGCCGATTACTTCCAGCGCGAACTGCTGCCGCTCGCCGATATCGTCCTCGATTTTCATTCCGGCGGAAAGACGCTGGATTTCCTGCCGTTCTGCGCGGCGCACCTCCTGTCGGACAAAGAGCAGGAGGCACGATCGTTTGAACTCGTGGACGCATTTTGCGCGCCCTACTCGATGAAGATGCTCGAGATCGACGCGGTCGGCATGTACGACACCGCGGCGGAGGAGATGGGCAAAGTCTTTATCACGACGGAACTTGGGGGCGGAGGTACGGCGACCGCGAAAAGCGCAGGCATCGCCAAACAAGGTGTCGCCAACGTCTTGCGCAGGGCCGGCATCCTGAAGGGTGGGGACAGGTCGGCTGCCGGCCGGACGCAATGGCTGGATATGCCGGATGGAAATTGCTTTTCCTTTGCCGAGGACGCCGGCCTGATCGAACCTCTGGTCGACATGGGGGACAGCGTCGTTGCCGGTCAGGTCGTCGCCCGCATCCACCCGATCGGCAAAACCGGCGCCCTGCCTTCCGACGTCTGCACGAAGATGGATGGCATCCTGTGCGCCCGGCATTTCCCTGGCCTCGTCAAGGCAGGAGACTGCGTCGCGGTCGTTGCGGTTGCCGTCTAGTTCGACCCGTTCTACCGCACGCGTTGAACCGGCGTCATATGCAAGTGATCGGGCGGGTCGTCACTGCTGAAGGGATGTGTCGCAAATGCAGCCCTTCGGCGCCGCTCAGTCCGCCGAAGCAAGATGCGCCATCTGGTCCGCGTGTGCCTTTGCGAAGCATGGACCGGGCCGCGGGGTTACTGGCGAAGCTCTTACAATTCGACTTCTTCGCCTTGCGATTGCCGAACGCGTGCCTTTGCATATTTTGCCAATCCGATCTTGATGGCGACCAAAATTGGGGCGGCAACCAGAAAAAGCAGTGCGACGGCGTTGAAGGCAGTGTCGAAGGCAATCACCGTCGATTGACTTGTGACCGCCCGGCCCAGAAGGCTCGTCGCTGCCCGGCTAGCGGCAGCTCCTTCCATCCCTTTCGCCATCAGCATGGCTGTCGTGATCTTCAGCCGTTCGAGCACCGCGATCTCCCCTCCGGTCACGTCGGCGGCAAGCACGGCGACATTGGCGGCAACGTTATGGTCGATCAATGTCTGCAGCCCTGCGACTCCGATCAGCCCACCGAGCTGGCGACCGGTATTGAAGAGGCCGATCCCGGAGGCAAGATTGCGGCTGTTGAGATTACTGAACGCAATCAGGGTGATCGATAGAAACAGGAAACCGAGACCTAGACCGCGCAACAGGACCGCTGCCATCATGTCGTCCGCGCCACTCTCACTGGTCGAACCGGACAGCATCCACATGGCGACCATGATCATCAGGATGCCGAAGGGCACGGTGGCAAACGGAGGAAGGTGGCGGGCCTGCATCAGAAAGGCAGCCAGCAGGAGCGCACCGATGAAAAGTGCACCGCTCGGCAACAAGAGCTGCCCAGCGTCGGTGGGCGTGAATGCGAGAACGGACACGGCGAATGAGGGAATGAGGAAGGCGCTGCCGAAAAGTGCGGCGCCGGCAACGAAGCTGACGATGAAGGCGAAGCTGAAATCCTCCGACCAGAACAGGGTAAAATCGAGCAGACCCTGCCCCTTTGCCAGCACCTGTTGGCCAAGAAACGCCAGCAACGTGGCCATGCCAATCACCGTTAGCCACAGGATCCGAGGCTCCTCGAACCAATCCCATCGACTTCCCTGGCTGAGGACATACATGAGCGAAAAGAGCGCGCCGGACATCAATGTAAAACCGATCCAGTCAAACGGGCGATGCGCCGCTTTTGCCGGCATTGGCACGTCTGCGATCAGCAGAAGCCCGGCAGCCGCCAGCGACACCGGAACGACGCTGAAGAAGATCCATGTCCAGGATTGGCTGTCGAGCAACCATCCCTGAAGCGCCGGGGCGATCGTCGCTGGCGCGACAACGGCCCCCATGGCGAACAACGCTTGCAGGATTGGTTGACGAGTTCTGGGATAGGCGAGGAAAATAATCGCCTGACCGCCGACCAACAGGGTGCCGCCGGAGAAGCCCTGAATTACTCGAAGGACGACCAGCAAGTCCAGGCGAGTGGCCATGGCGGCAATGGCGCACGCCAAGCCCATGGCAAGGGTCGAGGCAATAATCAGGCGCAAGGGATGGATGCGGCTGAGCAGCCAGGGGGCCGTCATGAAGCCGATGAGCTTGAAACTGGTGTATCCGACATCCAGCCAGGCGAACTCGTCTGGCGTTGCATAGGTGTCGCCGATGATATCACTACGCCCGAGCGACAGGACGGTGCTGGCGATCGCCTCCGTCAGGGCGGCAAGCACAATGCCAGTGACCAGAAGCGCGCCTGTCGCCGATCTCTCACGCTCCGGGATCGCGGTGACGGCCATTGTCATGATCCGCTCCCCAGATCGATCGCGACTCGTGCGGAAAGGCCGGGAACCAGACGGCCAAGCAGCGGATTGCCGGCAAGCCGGATCTTCACCGGAACGCGTTGTACGACACGAACGAAGTTGCCTGTCGCATTGTCGGTGGGGAGCAAGCTGAAGGCAGCCCCACTGCCAGGTGCAAAACTGTCAACCACGCCCACAAGCGCATCGTTCGGATAACCGTCGATGCGAATGCGTACGCGCTGGCCGGACCTGATATGTTCGAGCTGGGTTTCCTTGAAGTTCGCCACCACCCACACCCCGGCGACCGGTACGATATCGAGCAAAGCGTTACCCGGCGCGACAAGTCTTCCGATACGAACCTGGCGGTTGCCGATAACGCCGGCAACAGGCGCGCGAACCACGGTGCTTTCGAGATCGATCTGGGCGAGATCACGAGCGGCCTGTGCCTGGGCCACGGCGGCAACGGCCGCCTCGCGCTGAGCGGCAAAGACCGTTATGCGTTGCTGCTGAGCCTCGACTGTGGCGGATGCAGCCGCCACGCCCGCCTCCGCTCTTGATCGCGCGGTATCGCTTTCATCGACATGAGCCTGGCTGATTGTGTTGCTGCGGATAAGCTCACGGCGGCGGCCATAGGCCTTGGTCGCCAGATCCATCTCGGCGACAGCCGAACGTTTCTGTGCTTCGGCCTGTCGAATGAGTGCGTGCTGAAGTTCGGTCTCCGCGTCGACATTGGTGAGGCGAGCTTCGGCGGCTTCCATATTGGCGACCGCTTGCGCAAGGCGCGCCCTGTAGTCCCGATCATCGATCCGGAACAGCACCTGCCCTGCGCTTACGGTTTCGTTGTCATCAACCTCCACCGCCGTGACGTAGCCCCCGACTTTTGCGGCAAGCGAGGTCACATCGCCGCGCACATAGGCGTTGTCGGTCGACGCCTCGCCGCTCGGACGAGCCCAGGCCCATCCGCCGGCCACGGCGATCACTGCGCCGAGGCACAGAAGCAGGCCGACGACCTTTTTCTTGTTGCCTTGTTTTGCTGCGCCACGGATCGTTGCGCCCTCGCCCACGACGGTGGCGGCTTTGTCCTCGAGCGGATCCATTTTCTCAGTTCCTGTTGGGGTTAGGTGGCCGCGAGGCAGCCTTTCGACGGAGTTGTCAAAGGCTGCCCGCGTGGAAAACGCGTTCGATGCGTCATTCGCCGATGGGCGTGGTCAATTCCTTTTCACCGGTGTTGACGATGAACACGGCGAGCAATCGCGCCGGCTTCGTGTCGCTGGCGTTTGCACTGACGCCGTGACGAGCACCGGGATCTTCATAGAAGTTCTCGCCGGCCGCGTAGACCCGTTCCGGCGCACCGTTGACGCTGCTGCGGATCGCGCCTTCGAGCACAGTTGCGTAGATGAAGGCCGAGTCCGGATGCGTATGGCCGGGCGAAGCGCCGCCCGGCCCGTACTCGACGAGCACGCCCTTCATGCTCTTGCCTGGAACGTTCGGAAGGACATGGTCGAATACGATCGTCACCTTGCCCTCGGGTCGGTCGGCGGCTGAGACCGGGGTGATCGAGAGTGTTGCCAGGGCAAAGGCATGGAGAAACCGTGTCAGCATTGTCGTTCTCCTAATGGGTGTCTCGTGGGACACCGCGCCGGGTCCCGGACGAGCGTTTTTGGCGTCTGCGCCAGCCTCAATGTGCGGGTTGCTGGCCAAGCCAATCCTCGAAGTGGATGGTGCCGAGGCGCGGTTTGTCGCCTGGTGTCAGCGACTGATCGTTAAGCACCGCACCGAAGTAGCGTGCGTGAACGTCCGGCACGACCTTGCGCGTGTCATGCTTTGCCTTGAGGAAGCGCCTCACCAGTTCATCGAGCGGAACGGCCTCGGGGCCGGCGACTTCGACCGTGCCGTTGATCGGCGGTGCGAGTGCGACATCGGTGAGCGCCGCCGCCACGTCGTCGGACGCAATCGGCTGGAACAGCGCCGGCGACAGGCGAATCTCGCCGTCGACGTCGGCCGATTGCGCAATGCCGCCGACAAACTCGAAGAACTGCGTGGCGCGTAGGATGGTGTAGGGAATGCCGGACGCCTTGATCAGATTTTCCTGCGCGATCTTTGCCCGGAAGTAGCCGTTGTCCGGAAGGCGTTCGCTGCCGACGATCGACAGGGCAACGTGATGGCGAACGCCGGCAGCGGCTTCGGCGGCCAACAGGTTACGACCAGAGGTCTCGAAAAACTCGAGAACGGCCTTGTCTTCCCAGACCGGCGCATTTGCCACGTCGACGACGATCTCGGCGCCGTCCATCGCTCCCGCTAGCCCCTCGCGGGTGATGGTGTTCACGCCCGTGTTGGGGGCGGCGGGTAGCACGTCATGGCCGCGCTCGCGCAGGTTCTTCACAAGTTTCGATCCGATGAGGCCCGTGCCTCCGATGACGACGATCTTCATGGGTTTTCTCCGCTTTTCCCGACCGCAACCATTGCCGTCTGTACGAATGGAGAGTACCTGCGGGTATGTGGGAAGTCCTTGAGGCATGCTTGAATTGCCATTGAGGCATGCTTGAATATATGTCCAAGACGCCTGCCTGATCGATGCCCTGCGGACGCGTCGGCGGGCCAGGCGTTCGCTATCGATGTCAGATACCATTCGTCAGTTGCCTCGGCCGTAAGCCGGTGGCGCTCGGTCAGGGATGCCGGCCTTGCAGTTCATCTTCGGAGACTACGTGCTGGATCAGGAGCGCAGGGAACTGACCTTGCGTGGGCAAGTCGTGGCCGTCGGACCGCAGGTGTTCGATCTTCTGCAGCACCTGGTGGCAAACCGTCACCGTGTCGTCAGCAAGGACGACCTGCTGGAGGCGGTGTGGAGCGGCCGGGTGGTCTCGGAATCGACAATCACCAGCCACATCAACGCCGTTCGCAAGGCCATCGGCGACAGTGGCGAGGAGCAGCACCTGGTTCGCACGATTGCGCGCAAGGGTTTCCGCTTCGTCGGCGAAGTTGAGGTCGATGAAATCGGAGACACGCCACAGCCCGGCGGGCGTGGCGCCAATGAACAGGCCTCCGGAAAATTGCAGGGGCAGCCGTCCGCGCTCGTCCTTCCCGACAAGCCCTCCATTACAGTCCTGCCGTTCCAGCACCTGAGCGGCGATCCGGAGCAGGAGTATTTCGCCGACGGAGTGGTCGAGGACATCATCACGGCACTGTCGCGCATTCGCTGGCTGTTCGTCATCGCGCGCAATTCCAGCTTTACCTACAAGGGCCGGGCGGTGGACGTGAAGGAAGTCGGCCGGGAACTGGGCGTGCGCTACGTGCTGGAAGGCAGCCTGCGCAAGGCGGGCAACCAGGTGCGCATCACCGGCCAGTTGATCGACGCCACGACCGGGGCGCATCTCTGGGCAGAGCGCTTCGAGGGCGCGCTCGACAACATCTTCGACCTTCAGGATCAGATTTCGGCCAGTGTCGTCGGCGCGATCTCACCGCAACTCGAGCGCGTGGAAATCGAGCGCGCCAAACGCAAGCCGACGGAAAGCCTTGACGCCTACGACTATTACCTGCGCGGCATGGCGAAACTGCACATCGGAACCCGCGAAGCGATCGAGGCAGCGTTGGCCCTTTTCTACAAGGCGATCGAGCTCGACCCCGACTTTTCATCGGCCTATGGGGGGGCGGCCTGGTGCCATTTCTGGCGCAAGCTGAACGGCTGGATGGTTGACCGGAACCACGAGATCGCCGAAGGCGTGCGGCTGGCGCGGCTGGCGGTGGAGCTGGGTCGCGATGATGCGGTGGCGCTGACGAGAGCTGGCCACGCGCTCGGGCATCTCACCGGCGACGTCGACGGCGGCATTGCGCTCATCGACAGGGCACGGCTACTCAATCCGAACTTCGCCCCCGCCTGGTTCCTCGGCGGGGCTCTGCGTGTCTTCCGTGGCGAAACGGAAAACGCCATCGAGGATCTCGCGCATGCCGTTCGTTTGAGCCCATTAGATCCGGAAATGTTTCGAATGGAGGCCGCCACTTCGCTCGCGCATTTCTTCGACGGGCGCTTTGATTCCGCCTCGTCTTGGGCGGAAAAGGCGCTGGGAAACCTGCCCAGCCTCCTCGTCGCGGTCGCCCTTCTGGCGTCGAGCCACGCGCTCGCGGGGCGGCTCGTAGAAGCGCGACAGGCCATGCGGCGCCTGCGCGCGCTTGATCCATCCTTGCGCATCGCCAATCTCAAGGACTGGCTTCCGATCCATCGCCCGGAAGATTATGCGCGGTTTGCCGATGGTCTGCGCCTGTCTGGGTTGCCGGAATGAGCCCACCAGCTTGAACTGGATGACGACGCCACCGCCCTCGCCGGGACAGACTGGCCGCCGTCAACGAGCCAGTCCTCTTTTCCCTGCTCAACCGAGCACTCTAAAGGCTACTCGACAGGGTCAAACCAGAAGACAGCCCGGTATCGCCCAGTGGCAACGCGAAGCAGGCGATGGCGAAGGCCCGAGGGCGCCTTTCGTCAACGCGCCCAGATCACAGCTGCGCAAAAATACGCTTCAGTTTGAGGCCCAATGTCGCCGCGCGCGCCAGCATCAACACCATCATCCCGAGCCAGAGCCCGTGATTGCCCCAGACTTGCTGGAGAATGTATGCCGTCGCGAGGAAGACCGTCGTCGAGATAAACATGCTGTTGCGCAGTTCCCGGGTGCGTATTGCGCCAATGAACACACCATCGAGCATGTAACTCGTCACCGAGATCAGCGGCAACACGACGACGTAGGGAAGAAAGTGGACGGCCGCGGCGCGAACTTCCTCCTGGTTGGTCAACAGGGAAATGATCGTCGGACCGGCCATCGCATAACACAGCGAAAACAGCAGCGCCACCAGGCCGGACCACAGGAAGGCCGCCTGGATCACACGTCGAAGGGCCTGTTTGCGGCGTGCACCGATGACTGATCCGACAAGGGTCTCGGTCGCATGGGCAAAACCATCGAGGCCATAGGAGGTGATGCCATGGAGGTTCAAGAGCACGGCGTTGGCCGCCAGGATCGCGTCGCCTTCTGCAGCGCCGCTTCGCGCAAACCAGCCGAAGCACACCAGCAGGAAGAGGCTGCGCAAGAATATGTCGCGGTTGACTGCAATCAAGCTTCGAAAGGCGGCACCATCAAGGAGGTCGCGCAAGTCCAGCGGTTGCCCCGCACTGAACGGTCGGACGATCAACAAACCGGCAATGAAGGCAGCCCATTCGGCCATGGCGGTGCCAGCGCCGATGCCTGCGACCCCCCAGTCGAACACGAAGACCAAGGTCACGGTCGCGGCTAGGTTGAGCACATTGAGCGCTACCTGCAACGCAAGCGAAATCATCACCCGCTGGCGACCCAGCAGGTAGCCGAGCAGGACGAAATTCCCGAGAGCCGCGGGGGCCGACCAGATTCGCGCCGAAGCGTAAGCCACGGCGCTCTCGTAGACCGCTTCGCTGCCACCAAGGAGCGCAAGCCCGATTTCGATGATCGGCTTCTGCAGCACTATGATGATCGTGCCACCGGCAGCGGCAATGAGAAGCGCCCTGAGTAGATGCTTGCGTATGAGTGCGCTGTCGTCGGCCCCCGAAGCCTGAGCGACCAGCCCTGTTGTCGCCATCCGCAGAAAGCTGAAGCTCCAGAACAGGAAATTGAACAGAACGCCGCTGAGCGCCACCCCGCCGAGATACCAGGGACCGGGAAGATGCCCCGCCACCATCGTGTCGACCAGCGACAACACCGGCTGCGCGAGATTGGCCAGGATGATCGGAAACGCCAGCGTGACCATCCGGCGGTTCCAGTTTTCCTGCAGCTCCACAGGTGGCGAAATGTTCATCGCGCATTCGACCTTGGCGGAAGTATCCACACGGCCGCACCAGTTTGCCTAAACATCTCTATCACCCCGGCTGGTTGGCCTGTTTACGTCGATACTGTCTGCAAAACGTTGTCCCGCTTACCAGTCCATGACGACCTTGCCGGAGTTGCCGGAGCGCATGGCCTCGAAGCCGTCGCGGAACTCGTCGATGCCGATGCGGTGGGTGATGACCGGTGACAGGTCGAGCCCGCCCTGGACGAAGGCGATCATCTTGTACCAGGTCTCGAACATCTCGCGGCCATAGATGCCCTTGAGGTTGAGCATCTTGAAGATCACCTTGTTCCAGTCGATCTCGAATCCGGCCGGCGCAATGCCGAGAATGGCGATCTTGCCGCCATTGTTCATCTTGTCGATCATGTCGCGGAAGGCGGGTGCTGCCCCCGACATTTCCAGCCCGACATCGAAGCCCTCGGTCATGCCGATCGCCTTCATCACGTCGGCGAGGTTTTGCTTCGACGCATCGACGACATGGTCGATGCCGACCTTGCGGGCAAGCTCCAGCCGCGTCGGGTTGATGTCGGTGATCACCACCTTGCGCGCGCCCGAGCGCTTGGCAACCAGTGCCCCCATAATGCCGATCGGCCCGGCGCCGGTCACCAGCACATCCTCGCCGACCAGATCGAACGACAGTGCGGTGTGCACCGCATTGCCGAAGGGATCGAAGATCGCGGCGATCTCGTCGGGAACGTCTTCGGGGATCGGCACGACATTGTATTCCGGCAGGCAGACGAATTCGCCGAACGAACCCGGCCGGTTGACACCGACGCCGAGCGTGTTGCGGCAAAGATGGCCACGGCCGGCGCGGCAATTGCGGCACTTGCCGCAGACGATATGGCCCTCGCCCGAGACCCGCTCGCCGACATGGTATTTGGTGACGGCCGAGCCGACCGCGGCGATCTCGCCCATGAACTCATGGCCGACGACCATCGGCACCGGAATGGTTTTCTGGGCCCATTGGTCCCAGTTCCAGATATGCACGTCGGTGCCGCAGATCGCCGACTTCTTCACCTTGATCAGCACGTCGTTCGGTCCGACCTCCGGCACCGGCACACGTTCCATCCAGAGCCCGACCGCCGGCTTCGTCTTGACCAGCGCCTTCATCATCTTCGTCATTTGGTTGTCTCCAAAATCAACTGCCCGCCTGGGGCCGCCCCTCATCCGGCTGCCGCCACCTTCTCCCCGCGAGACGGGGAGAAGGAACATGCCGAGGGCTAGGGTGAGGGGCAGAGCTCTACACTCACTTGATCACACCGAGCTCGCGGCCGACCTCTTCGAATGCGGCAATCGCCCGGCGCACGTCGTTTTCGCTGTGGGCGGCCGACATCTGCGTGCGGATGCGCGCCTGGCCCTTTGGCACCACCGGGAAGGAGAAGCCGATGACGTAGACGCCCTTCTTGAGCATGCGCGCCGCCATCTCCTGCGCCAGTGCGGCATCGCCGAGCATCACCGGGATGATCGGATGGCCCTCGCCGGCCAGCGTGAAGCCGAGCTTCGACATCTGGTCACGAAACAGCGCCGCATTGTCCGACAGCCGCGCCCGCAGCGCATCGCCGTTGTCGATCAGGTCGAACACTTTGAGCGAGGCGGCGGCAATCACCGGCGCCAGCGTGTTGGAAAACAGATAGGGCCGCGAGCGCTGGCGCAGCCAGTCGACAACCTCGGCCTTGGCCGACGTGTAACCGCCCGAGGCGCCGCCGAGCGCCTTGCCGAGCGTGCCGGTGATGATGTCGACGCGGCCCTCGACACCGCAATGTTCGGCCGAGCCGCGACCGTTCCTGCCGACGAAGCCGACCGCATGGCTGTCATCGACCATGACCATGGCGCCATACTTCTCGGCGAGGTCACAGACGCCCCCGAGATTGGCGATGATGCCGTCCATCGAGAACACGCCGTCGGTGGCGATCAGCTTGAAGCGACTGCCTTCGGCCTTCTTCAGCTCTTCCTCGAGCGCCGCCATGTCGTTGTTGGCATAGCGGAAGCGCTTGGCCTTGGAGAGGCGCACGCCGTCGATGATCGAGGCGTGGTTCAAGGCGTCGGAGATGATCGCGTCCTCTTCGCCCAGCAGCGTCTCGAACAGGCCGCCATTGGCGTCGAAACAGGAGGAATAAAGGATCGTGTCTTCCAGGCCGAGGAAGGCGGAGATGCGCGCCTCCAACTGCTTGTGCTCTTCCTGCGTGCCGCAGATAAAGCGCACCGAGGCCATGCCGTAGCCGTAACGGTCGAGCGCCTTTTTGCCGGCCTCAGTCAGTTCCGCATTGTCGGCCAGGCCGAGATAGTTGTTGGCACAGAAGTTCAGCACCCGCTCGCCCGAGGCAACCTCGATCTCGCCCGCCTGTTTCGAGACGATCACCCGCTCGGACTTGTAAAGGCCTGATGATTTCAAGCCGTCGAGTTCTGAGCGGAGGTGGGAAAGAAAAGCATTGGTCATGGCGGGGTAAAGCCTCACTCTTGCCGGCGACACACTTCCGTGTCGCAGCACTGGGAAATCCATATTGAACAACGAGGACCGGGCTGTTGCCCGATCGTTTGCCACAATCGCCCGGCCTTCACGCACGATCGGCGGGCTGGCTGCCGCGAGCGCGTGAAAGCGGGCAATCAGGACTGAAGTCAGGCCGCCGCGGCAAACCCGTTGCGGCACAGCTCCTTGAGCTCGTCCAGCGACATAGCGTCGAGATCAAGGGCCGTCAGAAGGTCGTTCTCCGCGGTGAAATCACGGCCATACATCGCCGAGAAAATTCGGATGCCCGCCTCGTGCAGTTCCGCGGGATGGCCTGCGAGACGTCCGATCTTCGCCGTCATGACCAGACCGAAGGGCACGTCTTCCGTCACGTAGCGGCTATCGGCGGTGGTCGGGCCGCTGCCGCCATTGCCGGCTTCGTGCATCTCCTGATTCATCTGGGAGATGGAGCTCATCGGCACGTGGAATGACAGATGAAAGTGCTGAAAGATATTGCGCACCTCAAGTCCGAGCTTGCTGGCGATGGCGATGCGCTCCCGGTCGAGATCCTCAAGAAGGCGTCCGACGTTCGGCGTCACGTTCTGGCCCTGGCTCCAGCTTTCGCCGCGCTCCATGCGGGTCATGTTGCCGAGCGCGATGCCCATATGGTTCTGCGGATTGAGGTTGGAAAGCGCGATCGCCATCAGGCTGCCGCGGTCGAGGAAACGGTCGCCGAACAAGGACTGGCAGATCGAGAGCCCCTTGGCGCTCTCGGACGCCGGCACCGTCGCGAGATCGACCTGCTTGCGGATCGTGTTCACATTGACCGAGGTCGGGCTCAACTGCCTGCCCGACACAGCTGTCGTGCCCCAAGCAACGATCGGAACGACGACCCCGCGTGCGGCCAGCAGGCGGGACAGGTACAGCGCGCCAAACGAGGCGTGCGAACTGAAGATGACGATCTGTCCCGGGTTAATGTGCGGTGCAATCGCATCGAGGACAGTCTTGTGACCATAGGCCGGCAGCGCGATGACGAGCGCCTCGGCACCGGCAACAAGGTCCTTTGCGCTGGTGGCAACGGCCGGATGGAAGGTGCCCTTGATCGCGCCTTCCGCAACCAGCGCCTGGCCGCTGGCCAAGGCACGCGTCCGTTCGCCGGATGGCGACCACAAGGTCACCTCGTGGCCCTGCTGCTCAACAAGCGCCGCCGTTCCAAAAGCGATCGAACCCGCCCCGACTATTCCTACCCGCATTATCATTCCCTTTTCTGCTCATGAATTCGGCCCGCTGGCCGATCGTTATTTCGGACGTATCGACGTTCTCGGCGTGTTCGGCCCGACATCGCCGGACGCAACCACCAGGAATGCCCCCGCCCCGACAGGACCGACGCTTGTCAGCGAATGGGGGACGTCGGCGGCATAGCGCGCCGTTTCTCCGGCCCGAACGATCATGGTGTTGCCTGCGCTGCGCACCACGATCTCACCCTTGGTGCAGTGCAGATGCTCAACGGTGCCTGCCCCATGCGGGTCGCTCACCAGTTCCCCTTCAGCCTCAAAACTCAGCAGATACCATTCGATCAGCGACACCATGCTGGCCGGGGACAGGATCTGCAGCGTGCAACTGCCGTCCGCACTGCGGATGGTCGGCGTCAGGTTTCCCGGCTGGAGGTCGATGATGGAACCGCCGCGCTCTTCGCTTGCGCCGCTGACCAGACTGTTGAGGTCGATCTTGAGCGCACGCGTCAGATGCCACAGCGTTCCGTAGGTCGGGTTGGCATTGCCGCGCTCAATCTCCGACAGCATGGAGCGCGATACGCCGGACATTGCAGCCAGTTCGGCGAGTGTCAGATTCAACTCTTTTCGATATGCCTGCAAGCGCGGCCCGATCTCGGGCGGGTTGACCAACACCATGGCTTGTCCCTCTTTGCCAATCGAGTGAGTGTCTCCTCCTGTCATTCCCTGATCGGTTCGCCGAGCGTATGCATAAGCCGGTTGGCCCAGCCGAACAGAGAGGTGGACAGGATGAGATCGAGGATTTCCTCCTTACCTAAACCGGCCTCCACCAGCGCCGCCATATCATCGGCGCTTGCTTCGGACGGGCATTTCGAAAGCTTGACCGCAAACTTCAAGATCGCCTTCAACCGCGGCTCGATCTCGGCATCGACGCCATCGGCAAAAATGGACGCAATCACATCGGTGCTTTTGGTCAACTGGTTGTAGCGACTGGCATGAACGGCCGCACAGTAGACGCAACGGTTGACGATGGAAGCACCGACGGCGCCGATCTCGCGCTCGGCGCGTGACAGGCCGCCACTATTATACATCACACCGTTGAAGAGCGGGCTTCTGTGCGTCAGCGTTTCGACATCATGCGCCAGCACCAGCACATAGTCCGAGACCTTGGTGTTGGATGGAGTGACCTTGAGCGCTTCGAGCTGCTCGGCGCTCGCGTCCGCCAGCTTGAGCGGGGTCACATAAGGCCTCCAGACCGGGATATCGGTGGTCAAGTCGTGCACGATCTCGCTCATGCCAGCCCCCTCATCAACTCCAGGCCGACGGCAACCCTGATCTGGTAGCTGACGAAGGCGACGAGTTCTGAAAGCCGCACGATGTCGTCATCGGCAAGACCCGCTTCCTGCAACGATTCGATGTCACGGCGGGTTGCCTGCTTCGGCGCATGCGCCACCAGGTCGACGTGGCGGATCAGCGCCTTGGCACGGATATCGCTGCCACCATCGAACCAGATATCGGCCATCCGGGCAGCGGCGTCGGGCGCACCGGCTTTTTCCAGCAAAGCCTCGAAATGATCCTCGAAGGCTTTATGGTCATTGATCTTTGCAATGCGCCAGGCAAGTGCTGCGCGCTCGGCATGCGACAGGCCACCGGGATTTTCCGGCGTCAGCGCACTGTCATGTGTCTTCTGGGTAAGCGCCATGATGTCCGCGCGCGCCGATAGCACGCCGGCCATCGCGCTGCCGGGCTCGATGCCGACGATCGCGGCAATCACGTCCTCGTTTTCAGCCATGTGATCCTCCTATGCCTGCTTGCGATCGTTGACCGCTACGCTGTCCGGCAAGGGCGATGCCGTCCATTCGTCGCCGCGCAATTCGGGCGTGTCGTAGTCAAGTAAACGCTGCCAATATTGGTCGAAATTCTCTGAGTAGAGCTTGGCGGCGATCTCCCGCACCAGCCACGACGCGCCTTCGCTGATGCCCGGAATGTCGCCACTCACCTTGCCGAGGCTGGCGGCAGCGCCCGAGTTGAAGCTGTGGATGTTGGCAAGCCACGGCGCCTGGCCTGGTACGCGCTCGAGGAAACTGAAATCGTCGGCGAGATAGGGGAACCGGCCGAGCTGATCATTTTCCTCGCGCGCTGGCGGCGTGAAGCGGTCCTGCCACAAAAGGATCTTGTCGGCGTAGCCGTCGAGTTCCTTGCGCGCCAGCGGATCGACCCCAAAGCCGGTGCCGAGGATAAGGAAATCCGCGCGGACCGACTTGCCTTGCGACGTCTCGATGACGATTTCGTCGGCGTCGAGTTCGACACTTTCGACGGCGGCGTCAAAATGGAAATAGGCGTTGGGATGGCGGCTGACGCGCATCGTCGACCCACGCGGCGCCGGCGTCTGGGTGCGCAGCGAGTAGTTCATGATCTGCCACCGCCTGGCGTCACCCAGCTGCGGGAACGCAGCGGTGAAGCCGAACGAGCCGATACCCATCAGTTTGTTGATGCAGGGCATTTCCTTGCGTCGGATGAGATGGCGGACTTCGGCAGCCCCCGCTTCCAGCGCCTCGGCGGCGTTGTCGACCGCCGATGCGCCGACCCCGACAACCACGACCCGTTTGCCGCTGAGGGCAGCAAAGTCGATCTCGTGAGAGGAATGCGCCCAGTATTTCTCCGGCAGATCGCCGACGAAGTCGGGAATGCTGGGATGCCCCATGCCGTCGCGGCCGGTTGCCATCACCACCTTCCGGGTAAACACCGACGTTTCCCGCGCGCCCTTGCCTGTTATCGTCAACCGCATGAAAGCGCCCTCGGGCTGGATCGCCTTGACCTCGACGCCGTTTTCGACCGGCAGATCGAGCACCTTGCGGTACCAGCGTAGATACTCCATCCACATCGGGCGGGGGATCTTGTCGAGCTTGGCCCATGCGTCATTGCCGAACTGGGCAACGTGCCAGGCGCGGAAGGTGAGCGAGGCCATGCCATAGGCCGGGCCGGTTAGTTGCTTGGGCG
The DNA here is from genome assembly GCF_003024455.1 of Ensifer sp. NM-2. Classification (NCBI taxonomy): domain Bacteria; kingdom Pseudomonadati; phylum Pseudomonadota; class Alphaproteobacteria; order Hyphomicrobiales; family Rhizobiaceae; genus Ensifer; species Ensifer sp. NM-2. The sequence continues at coordinate 47,894 of NZ_PVZR01000026.1, read as the reverse complement.
AACGCAGAGTCTCCATGCGCGCATAGGTCAGCCATGGCCCTTCGAGGCCCTCCTCGCTGCGATCGAAGATGCGGATATTCTGAATGCCGGCGCCGATCAGAGCGAAACTGGCGACCAGGCCGCACATGCCGCCACCGATGACGACGACGTCATGGACCTGTTCATCAGAGGCGGTGGGCACAACCCAGTTTGCCGGCGGATAGCACAGGCAGGCAAGATCGTCGCGGACACGCTGTTCCAGCTCCAGCAGGCTCGTCGCCGCCGATGGGATCGGTGTCTCTACGTTATAAGCCATGGTTCACCTCCGTCGGCCGATGGAACTTGGGGTTCGCATTGGCCGCCTTGCCTGCTTAGGACCCGCACCAATGCGATGCGCGCCGTTGGTTGATTAGTTGTGAGCGTGCCGGTCGGGAATGACCGTCGCCGTCTCGGGCTTCCAACCGACCCAGATGTCCTCGCCGTTAAGTTGCGCGACATCGCTTGGATGCACAAGGGTGTTGAGCAAGGTGCCCGCGCCGACTTCGACCATCAGCGAGGTGTGGTTGCCCTTGAACACCCGTTGACGGATCTTGCCCTTGATGCGGTTTCCGCTGGTCGGCTCGCTCGCCGAACAATGGATCGCCTCCGGGCGCAGGACCACGTAGAGATGCTCGCCGACCTTCGGCGAAAGCCCGCCTTGGTTTGCCGTGATGGTGATGCCGTTCCAGCTGAGAGCCGCGACATCGCCTTCGGTTCCGACAACGGTACTGCGCAACAGGTTGGTCTCGCCGATGAAGTTGGCGACGAAGACCGAGCCGGGGCGGCCGTACAGCGTGTGGGGATCGCCCATCTGCTCGATCCGGCCCTTGTTCATGACCACGATCGTGTCGGACATGGTCAACGCTTCTTCCTGATCGTGGGTGACGAACATGAAGGTCTTGCCGGTCTTTTCCTGGATGGCCTTGAGCTCGATCTGCATCTGCTGACGCAGCTTGGCATCGAGTGCGGAAAGCGGCTCATCGAGCAGCAGCACGTCCGGATCCGGCGCAAGGGCGCGCATGAGCGCGACGCGCTGGCGCTGACCGCCGGACAGCTCCGCCGGCAGGCGATTGGCATAGTCCTGGAGCTGGACCAGTTCCAGAAGTTCCGATACCCGGCGATGAATCGCCTGGTTGTCGAGGCCCTTCAGCTCGAGGCCGAAGGCAATGTTCTTGGCAACAGTCATATGCGGGAATAGCGCATAGTCCTGGAACACGATGTTGACGTTGCGCTTGTTGGGCGGAACCTTGGTGACGTCCTTGCCGCTCAGCAGGATGCGGCCGGATGTCGGCGTTTCGAAACCGCCAAGCATGCGAAGCGACGTCGACTTTCCGCAACCGGAAGGTCCGAGCAAGGTGACGAACTTGCCAGCCTCGATGCTCAGGTTCAGGTTGTCGACGGCGACGTGCTTGCCGTAGCTCTTGTTGACATTGTCGAATTGGACGACGGGTTCCATCAGCGGGTCCTCGCGCGGCGGGTGAGATGTTCGGCGTACAGTCCGACCGCGGCCGTAACCACGAGGACAAGCGTCGCCATTGCGTTGATTTCAGGAGACATGCCGCCCTGCACCTTGGCGAAGATCAGCATGGGCAGGGTCGGGCGATAGCCGCCAAGGAAGAAGGTGCGGACAAAATCGTCGATCGACAGAAGCACACAGAAGATCATGCCACCGAGCAGCGCCGGTCCGAGATAGGGCAGCGTCACGCGGAAGAAGGCAACGACGCTGTCGGCACCGAGATCGCGTGCCGCATCGACGAGGTTGCCGGGCATCGAGCGCAGGCGGGTGAGCGCCATGACGACGACGAAGGGCACGGCGTGCACGGTGTGGCCGAGGATGACGGCCGCCGTACCCGTCGGCATGTCGATGGTCGAGATGAAGATGCGCAGTGAGATCGCCGAGATCATGCCCGGGACGACCGCCGGCAGACAGGCGAGCGCGAAGATGATGACCTGGCCGCGGACGCCCTCGGCAACGATCAGCATGGCGATCCAGACACCGAGGATTGTCGCCGCAAGCGTCGTCGCTCCCGCGATCATGATGGAATAGAGGCAGGCTTCCAGGAACTGCTTGTCCTGCATCACCTTGACGTACCAGTCAAACGTCCACTCCCCGATCGGGAAGGCGACGAAATTGGCGCCCTTGAAGCTCATGGCCATCATCAGCGTGAGCGGCAGAAGCAGATAGAGGATGAAGGCCCAATAGAACGCGGTCAGTGATGCGCGCGGGGCATCGGAAAACAGATTGCGCATTAGATTGCTCTCCTTTTACGCCCGCCGACCAGCCGCATGAAGATGGCGGCGGCGACAAGTGCGGTCACCAGCATGATCAGGGCGAAGGCGGCGCCGACCGGCCACTTGTCGCTGGCACCATGGAAGAAACCGCTGATCGTTTCGGGAAACAGCACGGTGTTGGGGCCGCCGAGCAGCATCGGGGTGGCAAAGACGCCGATACATGTCAGGAAGACCAGGCAGCAGCCCGATACGATGCCATCGCGCGACAGCGGCAGGATGATCCGGCGGAAGCGCGTGAACGGCCCGGCGCCGAGATCGGCAGCCGCATCCAGCAACGGCGACGGGATCTTTTCGATCGCCGAATAAAGCGGCAACAGCATGTAGAGGCAGATCAGGTAGACCAGCCCGAAGCCCAGCGAGAACGACGTGTAAAGCATCGGGATCGGCCGGTCGATCAGGCCGATTTCGCGCAGCAGCACATTCACGGCGCCGCGGTTAGCAAGCAGCATGATCACCGAAAACGTCCGGATCAGCTCGCCGGCCCAGAACGGCACGAGCAACAACAGCAGCGCCTTGGAGCGTCCCTCGGGCCTGACGATCTTGGCGACGTAGTAGGCAACAGGATAGACCACGACCAGGGTCGCAGCGGTCGCGACAGTGGCAAAGATGAAGCTCTTGATCAGCGGCGTGAAGTAGATCGCCTCGCGGAAGAAGATAGCATAGTTGTCGAGAGTGAAGCGCGACTCCACGCCCGACTGAACCGGGTAATGGGAAAGGAGACTGATCTTCAGCATCTGATAGATCGGCCCGACATGCAGCATGATCAGCCAGATCATCGGCACACCGGCCAGAAGGATGATGCGACCGATCCGCGATTCCACCGCCGCTCCCAGCGTGTGCCGGTAAAGCGCGGAGTTGACCACCTTGGCTATCCCCGTCGAATATTTCGGTACGGGGGCATCGCGCACCGTGCCGTATCCGGCTGTCGTGTTGCTACTCACCATTGAACGATCTCGGTTGGCGCAGCCCGACCGGCACCGCGCGGCGTCGCCGGCAGTCAGTCCTTGCGCGTTGTTGGCTGGAAGGGGCCAGCAGACCGGCAGCCGTCCCGGAGCTTACCGAAGCGCTCCGGGACAGGTGCAAGCTATGCGAAGCGCCGCCTGATCAGGCCGCCTTGACCTCTGTGGTCGCGCGGTCGATCATCTCGTTCTTCATGTCGCGGTTGACCGACGAGAAGAAGATGATGCGCTCGACTTCTTCCTGCGGAAGCGTCGAGGCGAGCTTTTCGCGTTCGTTGAGCAGATCGCCGACGCCGTTCATGGTCGAGCTGTAGCCCGACTGGCGGGTCATTGCAGCGCCGACTTCCGGGCTCGCCAGGATGGCGTCGAGCAGCTTGTAGGCATTCTCTGCGTTCGGCGCGTTGTTGACGACATTGAGTGTGTAGCAGAAGCCGAACGTGCCTTCCTTCGGCACTGACAGCTGGATCGGATGACCGTCGATGATCAGTTTGGCGGCCGGCCCAGACCACGAATGGGCCAGATAGATGTCCTCGTTGATGAACATCTGCTGCACTTCAGACCCGGCATCATAGTACTTGCGAACCATGTCCTTGTTCTTGATCAGGAAGTCGCGCGCCTCGTTGGTCGCCTTCTGGGCGACGTCCGCTTTACCGGCATAGCTGACGAAATCGCCGTCATGGCCGAGATATTGCATGACGATGGTCATGAAATCGCTGACGATGTAGGAGGTCTGGCCCTTGAACTGCGGATCGAACATGATCTCCCAGCTCGGCGCCTCCTTCACATAGTCGACGTTGCGGGCGAGACCCTCGTAGCCGGCCAGGATTGGCAGACCCCACAGATTGCCGTCGACACGCGCCCAGGGCGCGTCCTGATAGGCGGGATTGAGGTTCTTCCAGTTGGCAATCTTGCCGGTGTCGAGCGGCTGCAGCAGCTTTGAGCTGATGAACTGTGAATAGCGGTGGCCGGCAACGGTGACGATATCGGTCGACGGATTGGCACCCTCGGCGGTAAGCAGGTTGTACTGCTTGCCCTGGTCGTCGGTCAGACGGATGCGAACCTCGATACCGGTATCCTTCTGGAACTTGTCGATGAATTCCTGCGGCAGGAACTTGTCATAGGTGGTGATGTTGAGGACACCATTGTCGGCCCAGGCCGGGCGCGGACGAATAATGTAAGGCGCCGCAAGAACAGCCCCTCCCGCACCAAGCAGTTTCAGCGCCGTTCTACGATTGATGGATACAATTTCACTCATTTAAGTCCCCCTTTTTTAGTTTTGACTTGTGAGAGCAGATATTTTGGAATGTTCACGCACCAACTGGGCGCATTTGTCCGCAGGCAACATGGTGCCTCAGCGCGATCTGTCGAAAAGGCCTCCCCGCCTTTGTCCGGTATACCGAACTTTGCGTCCGCTAAACAGGAATTGACCTGTATAATGGACGAATGTCAAGCGAGCTTTGCAGGAAAATTACTGGGATCATCGACCGTGATGGGTGAAATCGAACCCGAGAAAAAGCGCGCAGGTCCGGTTGACGGAAATCGCTCAGCACGGTCTCTCTGGTTTCCTCGCTCAAAGTCGTGATTAACAGTGATTGCTTTCCTATATCGAGAGATGCCAAACCCGGCAGAGTGACGTGTTTCCGAGAAGACAAGGTTGAATTTTCATGACCGAGAAATCCCCCGCCGATAATTTCCCCGCCGGCTATGCACTTCCTAAGGTCTGGACCTGGGAAGCGGGCAATGGCGGCGCGTTTGCCAGCATAAACCGCCCGATTGCCGGCCCGACCCATGACAAGGCGTTGCCCGTCGGCAAACATCCGCTGCAGCTCTATTCGCTCGCCACGCCCAATGGCGTGAAGGTCACGATCATGCTGGAAGAGCTTCTGGCTGCCGGCCATTCGGGCGCGGAATACGACGCCTGGCCAATCCGCATCGGCGATGGCGACCAGTTCGGTTCCGGCTTCGTCGAGGCCAATCCGAATTCCAAGATCCCGGCGATGATGGACCACGCGCCGAAGGGTGGCGGAGCGCCGGTTCGCGTTTTCGAATCTGCTTCCATCCTGCTCTATCTCGCCGAAAAGTTTGGCGCCTTCCTGCCAACCGAGCTTCGCGCCCGCACGGAAACGTTCAACTGGCTGTTCTGGCAGATGGGCTCCGCGCCCTTTCTCGGGGGCGGCTTCGGCCATTTCTATGCCTATGCGCCGATGCACATCAAATACGCCATCGACCGCTACGCCATGGAAGTGAAGCGTCAGCTCGACGTGCTCGACCGCCATCTCGAAGGCAATCGGTTCATGGCCGGGTCCGAATACACTATCGCCGACATGGCCATCTGGCCCTGGTATGGCGGCCTGGCCCTTCACCAGACCTATGGCGACGCCGGTACCTTTCTCGATGTAGGGAGCTACAAGCACGTCCAGCGCTGGACGGCCGAAATCGCGGCGCGTCCGGCAGTCAAGCGCGGCCGCATGGTCAACCGCCTGAGCGGTGATCCGTCGGAACAATTGCACGAACGCCACGATGCCTCCGACTTCGACACGAAGACGCAGGATAAGATCGCCCAGAAAGAGACCGCGTAAGGAGAGTGGAATGGCCAAGCTGCCTGATATGACGAAACACCGGGGATTTCCCTACGCCATGCCGGGTACAGGCATCCAGTTCGTGATTCGTCGCGCCAATCCAAAGGGGGCAACGCCGATCAAGGCGTTGCCCCGCCATGCCCGGCCGGGCTCGGGAGCGCACCGCATCGACGCGGCATTCCTCCACGCCCTTTGGCATCATTTCGGCGCGGAACCGTTCGAACGTGGCAATCTTGACGCCGCCCGGCTGAACCTCCTGTTCGGCCGCGAGGTCTTGGCTGTGGACAAGGACTTCGACCCGGTGTCCTATGAAGCCTTGCTCGTCATCAACGAAAAGGTCGCTCGCCAGAGCTTCCCGGAATCGTTCGAGGACGTCTTCGAGGTATGAAGGTAACGGGCCGCGACCAGTGCGCCTGTTAGCGGCCCGCACCAGCAGATACGGGGATCAACGGCGACCTGAGCCAAACGTAGGGCGGATGCAAACTCTCCGAACCTGGAGGCGACAATGCCTCGACACGACGCCTGAAGGGCGCTGGAACTGCTGCAAAATGCGGGCCATCCTCGCCCCCACGCGCAAGCTGCCCCGATTGAGGGCCGTCAGCTAGTTCGGAGCGATTGCCTTGATACCGGCAGAACTGAGCTGGCCGCATCGCCAGACACCGTAGCCGGCGTTGGTATCCCAGTCATAATAGAAAGCGGCTTCCAATCGCCCTGACGACATGAGGTCGCTAAAAACTGATCGTATCGCCGCCACCGCCCCGGTGCGCTTCTGGTCGTCGAGCGGGCAGGAACGGGCGGAGTTCGCCACGCCCCATTCGGTGATCCAGCAGGGCCTACCTGTGTCCCCTGCCCCGCAGAAACGAAGGAGTTCGCGGATATAGCCGGCAAGCTTCGGCCCTGCCTTACGTCCCGGATAGACGTGAATGCCATAGGCGTCGACATACTCATCGAGCCCACGCAATTTAAGAAGGGTGATCACTTCTTCCGGGTCCAGGCGCTCCATGCCCCTATGATCCGCCTCCCCGGCGCTCATGTCGGACAAGCCGGCAGAAACGACCACCGCGTCGCGGCTATGGATCGTCGCCTTCAGCTCCTGCCGGGTAATCCTGGCAACCTCCACATAGGTTGCCAGTCCTCGCTCGAAGGCCTGCCTGTTGCGGATGTCGGAGACACGGCGCGGTGTGACGGCACCGGGTTTTCGATAAACGACGAGATCGCCATTGTAGGCGCTGTAATTGATCTCGTTACCGGGCTCGACGGCCATCAGCGTAACGCCTGCATCGTCCAATCTGCGCAATGCCGCCTTGAGGCTTTCGCGGTACTTCGCCGGATCGAGGTCGGAGAGGCGGCGAATGTCCCAGATACGACCGAAGCCGGTTCGAGCACGAACCTCGTCCGCGTAGTAGTCGGGATTCGCGAGCTGAATCTCCAGCAGGATCTTCAAGCCGAGGCCATGAGCGATCTCGACCGCGTCGATGCTCTTGTCTACCGGGGCCGACAGGGATAGCCGCACGTGGGTTGCGCCGCTCGCGGCGATGTCACCAAGGATTTTTCTCTGCTCGTCGGGTGTCTGCCAAGCGAGATTGACCCTATTGATCCCGACGATCGCCGCCGGGTGTTGATCCTGTGCGATCGCCGATCTGGCCTCGAAGACAAGAAGCGAAATCAGCGCGCAAAGAAGGACTTTGCGCGCCGCAACCTTCCATGCCACGCGCTCAGATCCCAATCTGGCCGAGCACATTTCTGAAGTTGGTCTCACAGGCGCGATAACGGTCGACGGCCGCCTCTGCGTCGATCTTGGAAAGGAAGTTCGAAAGATAGGTCCGCTTGTCGGCCTCGCGATTCCAGGTCGCCGCCTCGATATAGGGGAAGCCGATGAACTCGAGCATTTCGCGCATGCGGTCGTCGACCGCGATCATCAGCGCCGGAACGCCGGCCTGCATGCCGATGATGCAGCCATGGAATCGACGGCCGAAACACATGTCTCTGGTCGTCGTCCAGCCTCGCCATTGGTTTGTGTCGAAGAAGGCGATCAGCTCGTGTTCGCGCTGCCACTTCTCCTTGTGCTTGTACTGCGTCGCCCCGGTAATACGTCCACTGGCGCGATCGTAAACCGGGGTCGTATCCTCACCCGGCAGATCGAGATTGTAGGCGATGACCTCGTCCTGGACCACATAGCTGGCAACGGACTTCGGCCCCAGTAGTGCGTGCGCGTCGACGATCGTGTCGGCGACGCTGCCGAGGTAACCACCGAAGGCGATCTTCTGCGCGTCCGCCAAGGCCGGATTGGCGAGTGCCGTGAGCGATCGGACCATTTCGTTCGGGGCGAAATAGAGCGAAGGGCAGCCCGTCGGCTTGACGAATTTCATCCCCTGCTCTCTCAGGAACTCCGCGGTAAAATAGCCGCGTGTCAGGAAGAAGCTTTCCCTGTTCCTGAGCACGTCCAGGAACTTGAGCGTGCCTGCCGGCAGCAACTCCTTGAGACCTTCCTTACGCTGGATGCCGATGCCCATCACCACAACGGGCATCTTCAGCTTGGCGAAAACCTCGGCTTCGAGATCGGCGGAATATCCGGGCCGCAACAGGTTGGCGGAAGCGAAGACGCAGATATCGAATTCGCGGTTGGCCTGCTCGTAGAGATCGTCCGAGGTGCGATTGTTGACCAGGTGCCAGAAGGGCACATAGGTGACATCGTGCCCCCGCAGGCTTTGTGCAGCACCCTCGCCGATCAGATAATTGCCGGTATTGGCGATTCGCCTGACCTGGGAGAGGAAGTCCTTCTTCGCCGTCACCTCGTCGAAATAGGGGCGATGGTGCACCGTCATGCCGGCAACTGAGCCGATCGTGCGCTGCAGATACGAGGGGATCCCTGTAAGTAAGATACGCATAACTGTCCTTTGAACGAGCGCTTGGGAGGATGCCGAGTTCTGCTAGTGACCGATGCCGATTTCCCGCAAAGTCGAACGGAATGTGCGCTCCCGATCGGAATATCTGTCGACGAGCTCCGAAGCATTGAGCTTCCCCAGATGGTCGGCGACGAATTCGCTGCGGTTCTCGGCGCTGTCGATCTCGTTGATGTCGACTGCAGGCAATCCGGTGTAGCCGAGCATTTCGCGCATGCGGTCGTCCACCGCGACCATCAGGCTCGGTACGGCCGCCTGCATGGCAATGATCGAGCCGTGGAAACGGCGACCCAGATTGAAGTCCATCGACGAAGCCCAGGCTCGCCACTGGTTGGTGTCGAAGAAGGTGCGCACCTGGAATGGCTTGCCGAGCCTGTCGGCGCCGGGATAGGCGAGGTTGCCCACCATGGTGCCCGACGCCGTGTCGTAGACGCGCCCCTCCCCATTGGGCTCGACGCTCATGTCGAAGTGGAGAAACTCGTCCTGGACCACATATTGCGGGACGCTGTCGCCGCCAGGCAGAGCCTTGGCATCCAGGACCGTATCCTGGTTGCCGCCAAGGTAACCGGAGAAAATGGTGCGCGCCTTGCCGACATCGACCTCAGGCAGCTTTCTGAGCGATTTCCGCATGTTGTCGGGCATGAAATAGACGGACGGGCAACCGGTCGGCCGCACGAAGTTAAAGCCTTGATCTTTCAGGAAACCTTCCGTCTCGAAGCCGCGCGTCAGGAAGAAGTGCTCACGCTCCTTGAGAATGGCCAGCAGCCGCTTCGTGCCCTCTGGCAGATTGTTCTCCAGGTCCTTGCGGTTCTGCTGACCGATGCCGAGCATGACGATCGGCATCTTGAGCTGCTCGAGCACATCGGCTTCCGCGTCGGCCGAAAGCCCCTTGCGCAGCAGATTGGCGCAGGTGAAGACGCAGATGTCGAAGTTCGAGTTGAATTCGTCGAGGCCGACGCCATTCTTGGCGCAATTATAGAGATGCCAGAACGGCACGTGCTTGGCGTGGGGTGAAAGCGCGCGCAGGGCACCTTCGCCGATGAGGTAGTTGCCGGTGTTGCTGATATTGCGCAACTCCTGCAGAAACTCCTCTTTCGTCTCCGGCTGTTTTTGACGCTCCGCATAGGAGACGGACAAACCGTGGGCGCCATTGACGAGGCGGGTGTAGTGACCGGGAATACCGGTCACAAGAATCCTTGCAGGCATGCAATCGACCTTTCTGCTTGAAAAACCGGCGTGGGCTCAACTGGCCGCCCGGATGCCGGCGTCTACCGCTGGATCCGCTGGAAAGACGGCCGTTCTTGACTGGGAAGAGTTATCGACCCAGGTGTCGCACCACGCGAGAAACTGCGAAAACGAGGATGTCCACGATCGACGGGATGCAGTCTTGATGCAGCCTTCGATCAGCGGAGCAAGTTGGTCTGGGTTGCGGGCAACCGCCTCGATGGCCTGTGCCATCGACCTGACGACTTCTGGATCGGCCGCCGCATGGATCAGCACACCGTCTTCGCCGTCGATGATGAGTTCGTCGACGGCTCCAACCGCCGTGGCAATCGGAACGCATCCGAGCTGCTGCGCCTCGGCGATGGCAAGCGGCGCGCCTTCCCAACGGGACGGCATGACGAGCACATCCGCCCAGGACAGTGCCTTGACGAGTTCCTTGCTGGCGAAGGCCGGTGGACGGACGTCGACGGAGAGATCCTTCAATCGTTCAGTCCATGAGACGCTCGAGTCGGCAAGAATCTCCCCACCGACGGCACGCGCCTCGAATGGAACATTCCTCGCTCGAAGCTCGGACAGCGTCGCTGCCAGCCTGTCGATCCCCTTCTGCCGATCAAGCCGCCCCATGTAGAGCACGTGCAAGCGCGCATCGTCGCGCGGCTGCCGTCGGGCGGCGATCACGTCTGCCTGGACTTTCGGTGGCACCGTAAAGCCCGCGCTGTTGGAGACGGCAAAGACCTTTGCGTGGGGCACGCCGAAACTGTGCAGGTAGGTCTTCAACTGCTCGGAGCAGGTCAGGAACGCGTCGTAGCAATGTTCGTGAGCGATCGCGGCAAAAGGCTGGCCCGCCGGGCGCTTGAACGCGGTGTTGTCGACGACGTGAAGATAGCATGCCGTTCGCGTTCCCTCGGAACGCAGCCGGGCGATGAGGGGATGGACGGCCATGACATGGTTGTTGATCACCAGATCGAAACCAGACAGCTGGCCCTTCAACGCCTGCCAATCGACTCCATGCTCGTCGGCGATAAAATCCTGTCCGAGGAATGAGCCCGACCCGCCCCATGCAGGAACGCCGGCATCCCAGAAGTGAATGTGATCAAAGCTCGCATCGAATTCGTCGATGACATCCATCTTGGCGCTGCCGAGCACGAACAGATGTGTTTCGAAACCGGTTCGCTTCAGCTCGCGCGCGACAGCATAAATGACCTTTTCGGCCCCACCGAAAGAGGCGTTCGGCACCAGCAGAGCCGCAGTGCGCTTGCCGGAGCTGTGCCCGAGCGGCAGGACCGGCGAACCGCCGACTTCCCTTCGCAGCTCCTTGTATAGCTCGCCATAGGGCACCAGCCGCGAAGGCCGCCATGTCCACCGTTTGCCCGCCGTATGGCGCAAGGGGCTGGAAGCAATGGCATTGATGCAATTGATCATCATCTGCTGCGGCGTGATCAGCGAACGGCGCGACAGGCTCTTGGGGAAGGGAAAGCGAACTTTCAGCAGCGTCACCGTCGGCCAGATCTGCTGGTTGCCGATCGATGCGAACCACTCCAGCGCGTTGTTCTGGATCACGTCTCTGACCAGCGGCGTCGGAAGGAAAACAAGGTCAGCCGGGCCGACATTCTGTGAACCTGCCGGTAGTGCAACCGCCTCGATCCCACGCTTCACGCCGTCATTTGCAAGTTGAACGAACAACGCGTTGGTATTTTCGCTCAACCGCTCCAGGTGGGCGAGAATGTTTGGAAGCATGCGCGAGCGCAATAAGAGATCGAAAGCCGAACCACTGCCCGCCACGAGAAAGGGCGGGAAGTGTGCATTGTCGGGTTCGCCGACATTTGCCCAGAACGCCGGGATGATGTCGTCCAGCCGAAGCACGGTTGGTGCCTTGGTCGGATCGGTAAACAGCGAGATCGACGCATTTTCGGTTCGGGCGAAGAGATAGCGCGGCGCTTCCTCATGCTCGAAATCGACGAGCATCGGGCGGCGATACAGAGCCTTGTGGCGTTTTCTGAGGTAACTGACCGAAGTAGCGCGCTCCCGGTTGGCTTCCTTGAAACGGCTTTCGGCGCGCAACCGATACTCAAAGACCGTGTCGTGGCATGGCACCCCGACGAAGCCATTCTCGATGCAGGACAACCAGAATTCCCAGTCCTCAAATCCGTTCTGCCGGTCGTCGCTGAAGCGCACGCCGGCGCGGAAAACGTCGATGGAAATCAGCGATCCCGTGTCGCAAATGTTGTCCGTGATGCAATGCGCCAGCCGCGAATACTGATTTCCGTAATGCGCGCGCCAGGACACGGAGAACGTATCGATGTTGGTATAGACCCAGCCACAAGCACTGCTGCCGAGCTTTTCATAGAGTGTCTCTATGGTGCGAGGCAGAACACGATTGTCGGCATCGAGGAAATACACCGCCCGCGCCTCGGGCAGATGCTCGAGAATGAAGTCGATGGCGCGGTTGCGGGCACCACCTGGCCCCGCGTTGCGGCCGAATATCACGTGAATGAACGGATGGACCGCAGCATAGAGCAACAGCTGGTCGAACGTTTCGTGGCACGGGTCGCCATCGACCGAAACCACGATCGCGAGCCTGGATGTGTTCAGATCGGACCCAAGAGCGGATTCGATGGCTTCCAGGACAAGCGCCGCATGACCGTAAAGCGGCATCGCGATGGCGATGAGATCGGCCTCTGGATTACCTGGCATTCAGGGCCTCCGTCGACTGCTTTACCAGTCGGAAGCTCGACAACTTGAGCCAGCAAAAATCGACGGTCTCATCCACGGCCCGGCTGAGGATGATCAGATCCATTGGCACGCGGATCGCTTCGTCCATCTGCATGCTGATGCTGATGGATTGCTGGGCACCGACTTCGCGCCAGCCGCTGAACAGGGTCGAAGGTTTCACCGAACCCTTGCGCGCGAGCTCGGCGACTTCCGCGCGCGCGTTCGAACTGGCGGGGCTCAGGAGAAAACTGACTGCTGCCGGCGCGCCCTTGGGATGATCGATAATGGCGCTTGCCGACAACGAGACGGTGCCAGGCTCGATGGCGCGGTTGATCGCCCCGGCTGAGATACCGGTCGGCAGCGGGTGGCAGACGATCGCATGTTCGTGTTCGAGGAACCGGATCGTCTGGAAATCCGGGACGATCTGGGTCACCGAAACGTCAGTGATCTGGCTGAGCTTCTCGATCCCCAGCCTGTAATCGACGGTGAATTGTCCTTCCAGCAAACTGGTGGGAGCGATCATGTTCGCGGTGCTGGCGGGCTTGACCCCGGGCAGCCCCGTAAACACCCGGAACGCAAGCGGGCGCAGGTCAAGGTCGGGATGCGGATGTTCCGATCGCGCCGAGTAGCGCTCGCTGGCGATGTGGTGCCCGAGCGAAAGGCCAAGCGCGTCGGAGCCGCTTGCAGATACGCGCAGGCGAAGTGTCCTTGCCGCGCCGCCGCAGGCACGCGGCAGAGAAAAGAAGTTCCAGCCGGAAACCAGGCCGACATAGGGAACATTCCATTCCGCCACGCCTTCGCCACTTTCCAGGTAGTTCAAAGTGACGATGAGCTCTCCACTGCCCTTCGGCAATGAGTGCAGGTGAAGCGCGAAGCCGGCGACCCCGAGGCTCGAGACGGGCAGGAGCTGCTCGATGAACGCGCTGCTCAACAGCTGCCCTACACCCTCGTCCTTCGGATCGGCAAAGGGATCATGGGCAAAGACTTCGGCAACCGGCTCCCAGTTTCGCGCATGGAAGGCGTCTTCCAGAAGGCGATAGTTTTCGAACAGTTCTTCGCGCTCACGCCTCAGCATGGCGAGTTCCGACGTGATCGAAGCCGAATATCGGGCGAGCCGGCCTACTCCGTCTTCGGCAAGCGCACGCAGGAGCGCCGAGCTCTCCGCCACATTGACCGGGTCAAGACGCAGGACCGCCAGCTCCGGGAGCGTTCGCAAGGCAGACAGTCGCGCCAGCCCCTTCTTCAGGTCCACCTCTGCCTTGTCGGAAAAGGCGACCGCGGCGATCGGAAACGTATCCTTCAACGTGTCGAAGGAACCACCGTCGGCTTCCACATAGTCCACCAGATGGGCAACATTGCTGCCCTGCAAGATCGCCCGATCGCGATCCGATGCCAGAAGCAGCTTTTTCAAACCGAGCCGAGGCCCCATGGCGGAGTGTCTTACTTCTTGCACGTAACGCCCTCAGAAGAAACGATAACGCATATCGATGGAGTTTCTGAACCGACGACAGCTATACTGTCGATCGCCATTCATCACGCTGATTACGTAGCAGTGAATTTCGCAGTGCACAACGGCAAAATACATAGCGCGCCCAACAATAAACATAACAAATACTTCAATATTTGAAGTATTCTGAAATGTTATTGTCACATTGCTGCCGGACGCCCCGTCATCGTTGTCATAAGGTCTCGCTGGCGCAGCAGGCAATCCTCGAGCCGGAAGCGCCGCTCGACAGTCCTTCGCGCTGCCGCCCGCATGCCGACGGACGCCTGCGGATTGCTGACGGCGCCGAGGATTGCTTCACTGAGCGCGTCGGCGTCGAAGAACGGCACAAGGATACCGTTGTGACCCGTGCGAATGACTTCGCGAACCGGAGGCGTGTCGGATCCGATAACCAAGGCGCCGCATGCCATGGCCTCGAGCACGGACCAGGAAAGCACGAACGGATAGGTCATGTAGACATGGGCCGCGGAGACCTGAAAAAGCTGGCGAAGGATGTGGTGCGGGACAACACCTGGAAAGATGATGTTGTTAGGCGGCACGTCAAGCGAGGCGAGCAGGTGCGATTTCCATGAACCACCGCCAGGAGGCGGCGGCCCGTAGCTGGTTCCGTCACCTCCGACGAAGACGAAAACCGTGTCAGGGCGCTTCTTCACGACCTGTGCGGCGGCCTGCAGTGCCTGGGGAAAACCACGATAGGGCTCAAGATCGCGGGCGACAAAGGTGACCACCGGCGGATCATTGGCCTTCAGCACGCGACCGTCCGGAAGCCGCACCGACGCCGAAGCGTTGGGGCGGAACAGCGCGGTATCGATACCTTCGTGGCAAACGGCAATGCGCTCGCGCGTATCGGCGGGATAAAGGCTCTTTTGCCATTCGGTGGGGCTGATGCCGCCATCCATGGCTTCCAGTGACAGCAATTGCGCGACGTTGCGCAGTCGCAATCTCTTGCGCTCTTCGAGGTCGGGTTGATCGTCGGGCGCAAAGCCGATATCGGCCCCCTGCGACCGATAGAAAAACTCGCAGTAGCCAAGGGCCGGAACGCGAGGAAGGGCATCCTTGACGAACATCATGCTGCCCCAGCCGATGTGGCCGACGACGATGTCCGGCGTCATGTCCTGTCGCGTCATCGCATCGAGCGTTTCGGCAACGCGATGTCCGATCCGGGCATGGTGATCCGGCACCGCCATGTGCCGAGCGATGGCCGCGGACATGCGCGGCCCGGGCTCGGCCCGGTGCCGAATGACGCGCACGGACGGAATCTTCTGATCCACGGTTTCGGTGATCAGGCTGACGCTGTTGCCGGACCGCACCAGGTCAGCCGCCAACGCGGCGAACTGGCCGAAGCCGCGCCGATGAACAAATGCCACATGCATGCTATCTAATCCGCTACCTGAATGACGTCCACATTGGGTTCTGCCCGGTCACATGTCGTAACGTGACGCGCTGCCCCAGACGAGTTCGAGTTGATGCAGGGTCTGAAAGGCGGTCTCCAGGTTCTGGCGATCCTGATGGCCGCGATTGAGCGCCCGCTCGTAGGCCATCGCCGCGTCGCGCAAGTTCGCCCTCAGCAGCCGGCCCTTTTCCGTAAGCTTGATGCGCGCCGAACGCTTGTCGCGCTGGGAGGCAACCCGATCGATATAGTCGCCATCTGCAAGTTGCTTCAGATAGTACGACACGTTCGAGCCGACATAGTGCCCGCGATCGAGCAGCTCGGCCACCGACAGCTCGGCATCTCCGATTGCCAGCAAGACCATGGCCTGAGCCGGACCGATGTCGTCGACACGCAGCTTGGTCAGCTCGGCGCGCACCAAACCGGAAAACCGCCTGCTCACCCTCTCCATCAGGCGCGCAAGCTCGAAATAGGTCAGCTGTCGGCAATCGTTCGCGGCTTCGGCTTGATCGTGGGCTCCTACCGCCTTCGACGTCTGCTCCTCCTGCTGGAGCAACGACACATCTTTGATCCCCGTGGACGGATAGAGTACTCTTTCATTCATCCAACTCTCCATTTCGAAATTTACTTCAAATCTTGAAGTAAATCAGACTACAACATCCCCTCCCCTCTACCTTGAACTTGCATTACCTCTTGCTTTTGTGCCACACATAGCGAAGCAATACTACGCTTCACCCTATTTTAAAGCCAGACGTCCTCCACGGATGGCTTTAACGTCAACCTCAGGCTACTGCCCATGCGTGATACTGTTCGGAACGAGACGATAAGCAACGCTCAAATTTTAGGGGTTCTGCGCCAGGATGAAATTATCAATCCAAGATTGCTAATATTGCAAGCCAAGCGTGTGTTTCTTTCCGTATCACTTTACGCCGCATTGCTCAGTGTCTGCATAAGCCTGCTTCAGCTCACGATACCGCTGTTCATGTTGCAGATTCATGACAGGGTTCTCAACAGCCAGAGCTTTGATACGCTCACCATGCTGACGCTGCTCGCGATCAGCGCATTGGTCGTCTATGGGGTCCTAGATCTTATCCGAGCCCTTGCTTTCCAAGCGATGGGCAGCGCCATCGTGCGAAGACTGAATGCTCCGGTTCTGGCATCGGCGGTGCAGGCATCGGTGAACCAGGGGCTTACTCGCGCCGCCCAATCCCTCCGCGACCTGTCGGAACTTCGCAGCTTCCTCACTTCATCGGCTGTGGTCGCGCCGCTCGACGCCGCTTGGTCCCCGATCTTTCTAGGGGCGCTGTTCCTGCTGCATCCGCTTTTCGGCCTGATCGGCGTCGTGTCCGTGGTGTTGCTCGTGTGCTGCGGACTGGTCAACGATTTGATGACGCGCCAGCTCACCAAAGAGGCCAACCAGGCGAATGTCGAAGCGGTCTCGAAGATCGCCGGCTCCCTTAGGCACGCCGAAGCGATCGAGGCGATGGGTATGTTGCCGGCGCTCGCAAGGCGCTGGCGTGGCCTGCAAATCCACGCTTTGGGCGCTCTTGAGGCCGGAGGAACCAGGAGCAGGGCGATGGCGTCGCTGACGCGCAGCCTGCGCTATTCGATCCAAGTGATCACGCTCGCCGCCGGCGCCCTGCTGGTTCTCGACCAGGCCATCACCCCCGGCCCGATGATGGCTTCGAGCATCCTTGTCGGCCGTCTGCTCATCCCCTTCGACACGATCATTGAAAACTGGCGCCAATGGGTGCTTGCCATTGCCGGCTGGCGCCGGCTCGAGGCGGCGATCGGCGAAGATCTGGCAATCCGCCAGACGACACCGACGCCCCATTCGGTCGGCGACGTGGGCGACATGATTGTGGATAAACTCGTTTACGCCGTCCCCGGCGTCGAGGTTCCGATCATCAAGGGCATTTCCTTCTCGCTTTCCCCCGGCGAAGTGCTGGGCGTGGTCGGCCCGTCGGCCGCCGGAAAATCGACGCTGGCCCGGCTGCTGGTCGGCATCTTGAAGCCGACCTCGGGTGGGGTCTTTCTCGATGGCCACAATACTTATCTTTGGGAGCGCGGGTCCTTTGGGGAATCGGTCGGATACCTCCCGCAATCGGTATCGCTGCTGGAGGGCACGATCCGGGAAAACATTGCCAGAATGGAAGATGGGGACCCCTACAAGGTCATCGAGGCCGCGCGGCTTGCAGAAGTGCACGAGATGATCGGCCGCCTGCCGCTCGGCTATGACACGCCCGTCGGCGATGGTCACCTGACGCTTTCCGGTGGACAAAGGCAGCGCATCGCGCTGGCGCGCTGCCTCTACAATCGCCCGCGCCTAGTCGTTCTCGATGAACCCAATGCCAACCTCGATTCGCTTGGCGAGCGCGCGCTGGTGCGTGCGATCCAGCGCATGCGCGACCAGGGTGCCATCGTCATCATGATCGCCCACCGGCCATCGATCATGCAGGTCGCCGACAAGCTTCTTGTCCTCGAAAATGGTCGTATCAGCCAGTTTGGGCCGCGAACGGATATCCTGACGACCGTGCCTGGGCCCGGCGAAACTCGGCGCGAGGTTGCTTCCGCATGACCGACAAACAGATGCTTCCGCTTCGTCCGCAGCCTTCAGAGCCCGTTGTCAGACCGCTGGCAAAAATCGCCCCTCAGGCGGCACCGACCCTGGCCGATATCGATGAGGCGCATTCCGAACGCGCGCTTCGCCGCCTGATGGTGGCGGGGCTTGCGACCATCATCGTATCCTTCGGTGGCTTCTTCACATGGGCGGTGTCGACGGAACTCAGCAGCGCGACCGTTGCCAACGGCAGCGTGATCGTCGACTCCAAGCGCAAGACGATCAGCCATTTCGAAGGAGGTGTCATGGGGCGCCTTCTGGTTCAGGAGGGCGAACAGGTGGCCGTGGGTCAGCCGCTCATCCTCTTGGAAGACACGCGGGCACGCTCCAACTTGAATGCCCTCACCAGCCGTCGCATCGGCCTCATTGCCAGGCTCGCCAGGCTCAAGGCGGAACAGGACGGCGCCGCCGCAATCGCCTTCCCAAAAAATTTCGGCGAAGCCGGCGAGATCGCCGTCGACGAAGCGATCAAGGCGGAGAATGTCTTCTTCGACAAGCGACACGAGGCCAAGGCCGGGCGCGTCGACGTTCAGACGAAAACGATCGAGGAATATGGCGAACAGACAAAATCGCTGCTCATCCAGCTCGAAGCGACCGACCGGCAGATCGCCCTCATCACCGAACAGCGCACCGCAATCGCCACGCTGGTCGAGAAGGGCTTCGTGCAGCGCGCGAAGCTCATCGAGGTCGATACGCGCCTGAGTGAGCTCGCCAGAGCGCGCGGCGAACTGGCCGGAGACAAGGCGCAGGCAGAAAAGGCAAGGGCTGGCGCCCAACTCGCGTTGATCGGCATCGAAAGCGAGTTTCAATCGACCATCGCGGGTGAGATAACCACGGCGCGCATCGACCTGACGGATGTCGAAGAACAGATCGTTGCGGCAAAGGATGTCTTGCGGCGCATGGAAATCCGCTCGCCCCAGGCAGGCGTGGTCAGCAACATCTGGCTGCGTACCCCCGGAAGTGCTGTCACGCCTGGCCAGCCCCTGATGGAAATCGTACCCGAAGACGAGCCGTTGGTCGTCGAGATGCGCGTCAACCCTCGTGACATCGACAGCATATCGGTGGGCTCTCCGACGCAGATCCGTCTGACCGCCTACAATCAGCGCTCGCGCATGCCCTTCAATGGCGCGGTGACCTACATTGCCGCGGACCAGACGGTCGATGAGAAGTCGGGTGCCTCCTATTTCACCGCTCGCGCCAAGATCGATGCGGCGTCTCTTGCTGCCGATCCCGATGTTCGCCTGTATCCGGGGGCGCCTGCCGAGGTGCTGATCGTGCACAAGGCACGCCGCGCCATCGACTACCTGGTGTCTCCTCTGACAGAAAGCTTCAATCGCGCCTTCAGGGAAGATTGATCCGGCGCCGGCAAGCGGGATACGTAGTAAATTACTACAAATATTGAACTAGTTTGCTACTAAACTACCCACTAAATCGCGGAAAACTATGCATAGTTTAATTTCTGTATTGATTTCCCACGAAAATTGGCAATAATGTCGCGAAGATTTCATGATTTAATCTGGAATCGATGTTGAAATATATTCGAGGCCGATGCACACTCCCGGCGCATCAACATCGACCTGGTCGGTGGACGTGCGATTTATCCACCAAGAGGAGAGGCAGATGGCCACACTAGAAGGCGGCGCATACGACGACGCGCTGTTCGGCTCTCGCTTCAACGATTTCATCCATGCTCGAGCGGGTGATGATTTCGTGAGCGGCGGCAACGGACATGACATCATTTTCGGTGACGAAGGTGACGACCAGCTTTTCGGCGGCAACGGCAACGATACGCTGTTTGGCGGCGAAGGCGACGACGTTCTCTATGGCGAGAACGGCAACGATACGCTGACCGGTGGATGGGGTGATGATCTCCTTTCCGGCGGCAATGGCAGCGACATTTTGCTCGGCGGTCAGGGTAACGACTTCCTGTCCGGCGGCAAAGGCAGCGACATGCTCTTCGGCGGTGGCGGCAATGACGTCATCGACGGCGGCGCTGGCGACGACCTCCTGGTTGGCGGTGCCGGCAGTGACGTCTTCGTATTCGACGGCGGCGGCGGCAACGACGTCATCCTCGACTTCACGCCCGGTGAAGATCTGCTGCAGATCTCGAAGGGCATCAATGGTCTCGATATCACCTCGCCTGACGACCTCGCTTCGCGGGTCACCCAGGTCGGCGGCAATGTCATCATCGACCTCGGCCACGGCGATTCACTGACCCTGGTCAACGTCGACGTCGACGACATTCACGCAAATCCCGAGAACTATTTCACGGTTCACTAAGCGTGGACTAGGCGTGCCCTGCATTCCTCCCGCAGGGCGCGCACTCCAAGAGGGATTGAATTTGCCGTTCAGCGATATCAAGCAGCCGAATACCGATCATCGGGACGCAAAGGCATTTCGTTTAGGATCGGACCTGGCTGTTCTCATCTGGGACCTGCCGCCGGGGCTGCCAATTCCAACGCGGCCGGTGCTGACGATGTCAAAGCCGCCGGTGCCGCTCGTGAGCGTAACTCTTTCGCTCGTTGACGGACATCAGCGAACGCTGTGGGCGATGCGGACAGCGAGAGCGCCGATGTCGGCTGTCATTGCCGTCGAAGGCAGCGACAGCGCAGTGCCGATCGGCATCGAACCGGCAAGCGGTCTGCCTCCACTCGACATGGAGCAGCTGTTCCTGGAACTCGCGCCGGAAGCGCGTATCAGATTTCTCAACGTCCTGCTGACGACGTGGCGAAGCGCATTCAAGGTCGCTAGCGACCCATATTTCTCACTTATCGTCGAAGACGCCCTCAACGCATTGGCGCCAACGCCTCGACCGGCGCGCATCACCTGCGAGCTGGGCCGCGGACGGTTCTTGATCGAAACGACCATCAATCCGGAGTTCGACGACAAGCTCGGGATCTATGTCGTGAGCGCTGCAAGCGTCAGCCAATTAAGGCCGAAGGCGATCATCCGTCGCGGCACACGCTCGGCCTGGCAGGCCTGCCACTTCATTGCCGAGATGCCAAGCCTCAGCCCACCCTTTCAGATTGTGCTGCTCAGCAAGAACGGCATCGCCATAAGACAGCTTTCCGAGCGCGAAGCGCAATGTCCAAGCCTTACGCGCTGGTGGGCAGACAATCGCGACGCGCTCGAACTGCGCGAATTGCTCGTTCAGCATCTCGCCGCCTGGCCGAACGGTGGACCGGCGACCGCAATCGACCTGCAGGTCCGGGCGCCCTTGAAAGAGCGTCACGTTCCGAGAGCGGCACAGCAGCCATCCGGACAGGTCGACCTGGCGCTCGCCCTTTCCGACAGCCTGCTGGTCGGCGGATGGTATCATGATCCGTCATCCATGCTCGCCGGCATCGACTATCTGCAGGCGGATGGCAAAGCGGTGCCGCTGGACGGCAATATCTACGAATTCCCCGGATGGGCGCAGACACAGGCCGACAAATCGAAGACGGACGTGACCGGCTTCGTTGCCCGTCTACCCCTCGATCAACCGCTCGGCCCGCTGCTTCAGCCGCGTTTTCAGATGCGGCTCGCCTCCGGGGCCGTGAAATCCCTCATCCCGCCGCCGCAACCCTTCGAACCCGTGCTGCAGCGAAACCAGATCCTGCGCGCGGTCCCGCCGCAACACGCCATCGACGATGCATTCCGCACGATACTTGCGCCGGCGCTGCGAGAAGTGGAGCAACGTCTGGGCAAGACGGTCGAGGTCAAGCGGACGAGAGACTATGGCCTGCCGCAGCATGCACCGCTCGTTTCCATCGTCATCCCGCTCTACAAGGTTCTCGATTTTCTCCGCTTTCAGCTGTCGGGCATGGCGACGGACCCCTGGCTCATGGAAAACGCGGAACTGGTCTTCGTTCTGGATTCCCCGGAAATTCAGGACGAGACCGAGCATCTGCTCGGCGGGCTGCATCTGTTGCACGGTTTGCCCATGCGGCTGGTGGTCATGAACCGGAACGGCGGCTACGCGCGGGCGTGCAATACCGGCGCGCGTATGGCGCGCGGCTCCGTTCTGGTCATGCTCAATTCCGATGTCGTGCCCTGCGAACCCGGCTGGGTGCAGACGCTGATAGATCCGATCATGAGCGGGGCGTTCGGCGCGGTCGGCCCCAGGCTGATCTTCGAAGACAGATCGCTGCAGCACGCGGGCCTCTATTTCGGCCGCGACCAGCGTGGGATCTGGCTGAACCACCACTTCTACAAGGGCATGCCCAGCGACTACATGCCGGCGCAGCAGGCGCGAACGGTTCCCGGTGTCACGGGCGCCTGCCTCGTCACCACGAGGGATCTCTACGAGAGCGTCGGCGGCTTCACCGAGGACTATATCATCGGTGATTATGAAGACAGCGACCTTTGCCTGAAGATCCGCCGGGCCGGCTTCGAGATCGGCTACGAGCCGTCGGCCTGCCTGTATCACTTCGAGCGCCAGTCGATCCGGCGCAGCCAGGACTACATGCGCGGGGTCGCCAGCCAATACAACTCCTGGCTCCACACCCAGCGCTGGGACGATGACATCGCCGCGCTGATGGCGCGCGACTATCGATCGCCGAGCAGCCCCAAGACCGCGTCTCCCGATGACCACGCAATTGAATGGACGAATGCATGATCGATGCCCTGCCCCGCGATGAAATCGGTGCACCACCGCCACTGGACGACGCACATCTTCGCTGGCTGACCGACAGCGTGTCGCGCAACCGGTTCCTTCCGCAGCCGGACGCGAACAGCATTTTTGTCGGCGACGGTGATTTCCGTGCGATCGGCGCGGAGTTTCTCGGACATTTCATCCGCATGGGCGGCTTGCGGGCCAATCATCGCGTTCTCGATATCGGCTGCGGCATCGGCCGCATGGCCGTGCCGCTCACCCAATATCTCGATGGCGACCGAGGCCGTTATGATGGCCTCGATCCCGTGGAGGGCGGCATCCGCTGGTGCCGGGCGACCGTGACGCCGACCTATCCGAACTTCACCTTCCAACGCCTCGACATCGCCCATGATCTCTACAACCCGACGGGGACGATCAAGGGCCGGGAACTGAAACTGCCATTTGCAGACGCGCAGTTCGATTTCATCATCATGACGTCGGTCGTCACGCACCTGCCGGCTGACGAGGTCATGGCCTATCTGGCGGAGATCGTCCGGGTCCTGGCACATGGCGGCCGTTTGTTCATGACAGCCTTCATCGTCGACGAGATCGCCAGGCGAAATGCCACGGGGCGGCGCGATCCGCGCCTTGCCTTCGAGCGCGCCGGCCAGGGACCTTGCTGGTTCGTACCGGGTCAGCCGCCGTTGGCCGCCGTCGGCTTCGACGATGGTTTTCTCGACGGCGCGTTCAATCGCACCGGTCTCTCGCTCGCGCTCAAGTCCTTTGGCCATTGGCGCGAACCGGGCGGCACACACTATCAGGATGTGCTCGTGGGTGAGCGTCACCGGAGCCGCCCATGAGCGAGCGCATTCTCGTGGTGGCGCACAATCATCCGGCCCTTCATCCCGGCGGCACGGAAGTCTTTGCGCACGATCTCTTCCGCGCCTACCAGCGCGCAGGACACGAGGCCCTGTTCCTGGGCGCGGTCAACCAGGTCCATCGCGAGGCCAGACCGGGCACGAGTTTCCAGGCCATAGGGCCGACAGGCGACGAAATCCTGCTTTGGGCGGGGCATTTCGATCGCTTTTTCATGAGCCAGATCGACCTTTACGGTTTCGTGCCGGATCTGGTGGAACTGCTGCGCGAATTCCGACCCGATGTGGTGCATCTCCACCATATTCTGCTGATGGGCGCCGAATTTCCGCATATCGTGCGCAGAACGTTGCCGGCGTGCAAGATCGTCATGACCCTGCATGATTACTACCCGATCTGCCATCATGACGGCCTGATGGTGCGCACCGACAGGCGGGAGCTCTGCCATGGTTCAAGCCCGGACCGTTGTCACGCCTGCTTCAAGGACATCAAGCCCGACCGCTTCGCGCTCAGGGAACAACATCTCAAGGCGCTTCTGAGCACGGTTGATTGCTTCGCCGCGCCGAGCCAGTTCCTGAAACGACGCTATGTCGACTGGGGAATTGCCGAAGACCGCATCTCCGTCATTGCCAACGGCCTACCGCCCCAGGCGTTTAAGGCCGGCAAGGACAAACCCAAGAG
Organism: Ensifer sp. NM-2; assembly: GCF_003024455.1. Lineage (NCBI taxonomy): Bacteria > Pseudomonadati > Pseudomonadota > Alphaproteobacteria > Hyphomicrobiales > Rhizobiaceae > Ensifer > Ensifer sp. NM-2. The sequence continues at coordinate 23,566 of NZ_PVZR01000026.1, read as the reverse complement.
CGGCCGCCCCGTCTTCGGCTATTTCGGCAACCTAAACCCTTGGAAAGGTATCAAGGTGTTGCTGGAGGCGGCGCGCCAGCTGATCGCCGATGGCGTCGACTTCGAGCTGCGCGTCCATGGCGGCGCACCGTTTCAGACCCAGGAATTCGTCGCCGACATCGACCGCCTGTTTTCCGAAACCGCACCCTTCGTCCAGCTGCGCGGCCCCTATCGGCGAGAAGATGTGGCAGCCCTCATCGGCGGCGTCGACTGCACCGTTGTCCCCTCCATCTGGTGGGAAAATGCGCCGCTGGTGATCCAGGAGGCGCAAGCGCAGGGACGCCCCGTGATCGCCAGCAATATCGGCGGAATGGCCGAAATGGTCAGGAACGGCGTCAATGGCCTGACCGTGGCACCCGACGATCCACGCCAGCTCGCAGCCGCCATGCGGCAGGTCATCGAAAAGCCGACGCTTCTGCGCCAGCTTTCCGGCCGAGCCGTTCGCCCTGATGACATCGACACGACAGCCGGTCGTTACCTTGCTCTTTTCAATCTCCAGCAGGTTCAGGCCGCATAAAGAGGACCCATGGCCCAAGTCGCAGAAAAACTCGACACGCCGCCGCCCGAGAATGAAGGCGCCAAACCCATCAACGGTCGCGTCGATGCCATCGATGGGGGACGCCTGTTCGGCTGGGCGCACGATCCCGCCGCCCCCGGCCAACGGCTCAAAGTGCGCGTCCTCCTCGATGGCGCACCGGTCGCCGAAGCGATCGCCGACCGCAATCGCCCGGACCTCAAGCGAAACGGGATCGGTGACGGCCAGCACGCATTCGAAATCGCCCTGCCTGAGGCGGTACAGAAGCGCAGCCGCGATCTCGTCGTCATGGCGTTTACGGGAGACGGAGCGGGGCAGCCCCTGCGCGTGCCACAACCAGACGAACAGGCAGCCGAAGCGCTGATCGCAGCACCATTGACCAGGGTGCTCGACAAACTGGACGTGCTGATGGCTGCGCAGCGTCAGCTGCAGATTTCCCAACGTTCGCTGCAGCGCGTACCTCATATCGGTGCAGATGCGGCGGAAACCGACGGAGCGGCAGACCCGAGCGCCGGCATCGACGGCCTTCGTGCCGAGATGAGCCGACGGCTCGACGATCTGGACGTGCATCTGCTGCGAATGGATGGCGTCGTGGCGGGCATGGAGAAGACACTCTCCACACTTCAAAAACGGGCGGGCGGCGAGACCAGGCCGCTCGTGTTGCTTCTCTTCGTCCTCATGGGATTTGCAGCCGGAGCGCTGCTGGCATTGCTGGCAAGATGATGATGCGGCAGACGATGGCGAACGATGAAAGACCCGCTGGCACCAACGGCACCCGCGCCGCGGGGGCACCCTTGCGCTTCGGCAAGGGTCGGGCCGTTTCCGCTCGGATCGATCAGGAAACCATGCTCGTCCTTGGCAGCGGACGAGCCAGGGGCCACGCTGTTTCCGTCAGGGCCGATGGCGCAAAGCCCGCGCGAGACGGCGCTTCTGTTGCAAGCTGGCCCTTGTCTGCATCGTCGCCGTCGGCGACGCACGGTTTTGCGGCGCTCCTGACGCAACCGAAGCCCGATGTGCCCATCTCGCTGATCGACGTTGACGATGGGCGCATCAGCGAGCGCTTCATCGTTGCCCCCAGACCGATTTCGATCGAAGATGCCGCAACCCTTATTGCGCAGACCGCAGCAGGAGAAACGGCCGTCGTCGTCAGTCGCCTCGCCGATCAGCTCATGGCGCAGCCGGGCAACCGCAACAGGGTTTTCGCCGGACTTTCGCTGATCAAGGCACTGCAGCCGTCCGACGGCTTCATCGAACTGGTCGGAGAGACCCATGACGGCGTCATCGTCATCATGGGCTGGAGCCGCGCATTCGTTCCCGGCCGTTGCCAAGCCTATCTGCTAGCCGGCGCAACGACCGTCGCCGATTGTTTCGTCGCCAGTTTTGCCCGGCCGGATATACCGGAGGGCGAACTGGGCTTCGTCGCCGTTCTGGAAACGGGCGGGAGGGTGCGCGCCGACGCGCTCAAAGGCATCGTCTACAATGCCGGCGGAGGCTGGCACCTGACACCGGCGCATTCGCGCGTGCAGATCAGCGCGGCCCTGGACACTCCGGACCACATCCGGTCCGTGCTGCTCGAAGCCCGGGCAACGCCAGAGGCCATGCTGCGCCTGCGTTCGGCGGCAAACGGGTTCACCGGCAAGGACACAATATCGAGCCTTCCATACCCGGTTCGCCTGGACGTTGACCGGGTGTTCGAAACCGATGAAGGCGACATGCTGATTTCGGGCTGGCTGCTCGACCCGGAGCACCATGTTTCCTCCGTCAAACTGCGGCGGCCGGGCGCAGAGGCCAGGCTCGACGACATCTGGACGCGCCTGGATCGGCTCGACGTTTCGCAAAGCTTCGCCGATCAACCCGCATTCCGGGCATCGCTCGACAGCGACGATCAGGCCCACGGATTTGTCGCCCATGCGAGACTGCCTGGCGGCAATCTCGACGCTACACCCTATCTTGAACTGACCTTGAGAGAAGGTCGGCGCGCGTTTCTGCCCTTGACACCCAAGCGGATGCCGGCGCGACGGGCCGCAATCCAGCAATTGTCTTTGTTCGATGCCGCCAACTGGGCGCTGCCGGCGATCGTCGATCACCAGATCGTCCCGCTTCTCTCCAAGGCCGCCTGCGCCGCGCCGCGCATGGAAACGATCATCGACGTCGGGGTGTTCGACGAAAATGCCGGCGTTCCCATCATCGTCGGCTCCACCGTCGGAATGCCGGAAGTCGGCCCGCTCCTCGCATTGTTTGCGCTCGACCCGCAGACGCGCTGCGCTCCGCTCGTGATCGTTGTCAGCAAGCCGGCCTTCCAGAGGGATCTCGTCCGTCTTAGACAGCTGGCACGGTTTTATGGTCTCTCGGTCCGCCTGGTCTGCGCGGCCGCGGCACAAGATCGCTTCGATCTGCTGTCCGTCGGGGCGGAGGTGGTTTCATGCGACACGATCGTAACCATGGCGGGCTCACTCGTCCCTACCGGCAAAGGCTGGTACGACGCACTGACGGCAGTCGGAGAGGCCCACGTCGGAAGCGTGATTTCGCCGATGCTTGCCTATGACGATCACTCGGTGAAATGGGCAGGAAGCTGGCTCTCCGAGGACGGCGATCAACTGCTGCTCGATCGCTATGCCGGTTATCCGCTGATGGCGATTGCGGCACTGCAATTGACGCGGGTCGACGTCGCGTCGCTCGAATGCTGCATCATGCCGCGTGCGGTCCTGAACGACGCGATGCGCGATTGCGGCGTCTATCTCGGCTCAAAACAGAAGGCCTGCGAAATCGGGCTCCGGATCAACCGGGCAGGCACCGCTGCCTACTTGCTGCCATCGATCCAATTGCTCGGCTGCGACGAGCCGATGTCGGGAGAGCAGAACGGCAAGCTTGCCGCGCTCGCCGAGCGCATCGATGTCGAAATCCTCAAGTCGCGGTGGCGAAGTGCTCACCAGAACCAAAGATCGTTTGACAGGGTTTCCGCATGAGGGAGCAAAAGCTTCGCGTCCTGGTGATCTCGCATGCGCACCCCTCGTTTTCGCTTGGAGGGGCGGAGATCGCTTCGCACAACCTGCATCGCGGCCTGAACGCGATGGAAGGTGTCGAATCCGTGTATCTGGCGGCCGCCTCCCCGCCACTGCAACGACACGCCTCGTCGGCGCTGATGAGTGCGCGCCTGCCGCAGGAAGAGGTGTTGTTCCACACCGATGCCTATGATCATTTTCACCTCGCGAATGAGGACGTCGAGTCGATCGAGCGTGATCTCCTGCGCTTCGTGCGCGATGTGAAACCGGATGTCATTCATTTCCATCACGTTCTGGGTTTCGGTCTCGAGGCCCTCTATGCGGTGCGCTCCGCACTGCCAGACGCGGCAATCCTTCTCACCCTTCATGAATTCGTGCCGATCTGCCACAACCACGGCCAGATGGTAAAACGCCCGACGGGTCAGCTTTGCGAGCAGGCTTCGCCGACCGCCTGCAACAGCTGCTTTCCGGATATTCCGGCATCAAGGTTCCTCCGGCGTGAGGCGCTCGTGCGCACCATGCTCCTCGATATGGTCGACGCGTTCGTTGCGCCGAGCGCCTTTCTCGCCAAGCGCTATGCGGAGTGGGGCGTAGATCGCCAACGCATTCACGTCATCGAAAACGGAATCATGGGCGAGGAAGCGACACCCGCGCGCGAACTTGCGCGAAGCGACGCGCGTCGCAACCGCTTCGCCTTCTTCGGCCAGATGACGCCGTTCAAGGGCGTCGACGTGCTGATCGATGCCATCGGCCGCGTACCGGATGAGATCTGGGGCGATGACGCCTACCTGATGATCTTCGGCGCCAATCTCGAGCGCCAACCGGCCGAATTCCAGGCGCGGATGAAGAAGCTGATCGAGCGAGCCGGTCGTCGGGTGCGCTTCTACGGCAGCTACCAGAATGCCGATCTGCCGAAGCTCATGCGATCCGTCGATTGGGTGATCTTCCCATCGATCTGGTGGGAGAACTCACCCGTCGTTATCCAGGAAGCGCTGCTGCACCGCCGACCGATCATCTGCTCTGACATTGGCGGCATGGCCGAGAAAGTTCGCGATGGCGCCGATGGCCTGCATTTTCGCGCCGGCAACGGCCAGCACCTCGCGGATCGGATCGTCGAGGTGCTGAACGACGACACGGTCTGGGACCGCTTGCGCAGCAGCATGCGCGGTCCCTTCAGCTCCAAGGATTGCGCACGGGAACACCTCGGCGTCTATCGCAGCCTGCTGCGCGAGAAAGACGGTGCCGCGCAACGCGAACATCGCGTCGAGATGCGCGTCTCGTCACAGTTCCAATGACGGATTAAGCTTTTGGCACGCATATTAGTCATGATCCCCGCCGGTGAAGTCTACGCACATGACAGCGTTCGCTGGTATCAACATCAAGACATCCAGTCTCACATCAACCACTACCACAATATGGGCGATGCCTTCGTCTTCGACTCGTCGCTGAAACTGCTGCGGTTCGAACAACTCGGTGTGCTCGAAATATCGGAATTCAGGCCACGCGACATCGCCCGGCTTCGCGAGGAATACGATTACGTGTTCCTGCGCGGATCAAATTACATTCACGACGCCATGAACTGGGAGGCGGCAGCAACGGTCCTGAAGGCGCTCGGCCTGCCAGTGATCGGCTTTGGCATCGGTGCACAGGCTCCGGTGGATGGAAAAATCAGGCTCTCCGACGATACGCGCGCCGTTCTGCGCCTGATGTCGGAATCGACGACATCAATCGGTGTGCGGGGTGCCTATTCGGCCGAAGTTCTGTGGGATCTCGGCATCCGCAACGTCCGGATCATCGGATGCCCGACCGCCTTCCGCCAGAACGATCCGGAACTGCGCATCACGCTGCCGCCGCTCGAACAGGTCCGCAAGGTCGGGGTCACCGTCAGGCGAGAAGTCTCCGACGCCTATGCCAAGGACATTGAACGCTATCTCGGCTTCCACCGCGAACTGGTGAAAACCATGGCCGGGCGCTTCGAGACCGTGCTGTTGACGCAGGGCGAGGTCGAGGAAAAGAAGCTTGTCCTGGGAGACGAGGCCCAGCGCGAAGAAGCACTCGCCGCGCTCAAGGCCGACCATTGGACATCGTCCTGGTATCTCGATGAGGTGATGCTGCGCCTCTACCAGCAAAGGCTGTTCTATTCCGATGTGGTTGCCGATTACGAACGGCTGATCCGCGCCCAGGACCTGGTGCTCGGCTACCGCCTGCACGGCAATCTCATGGCGCTGGCGAATGGGGTTCCGTCGATCTACTGCACCTATGACAGCCGAACGGCCGAGTTCTGCGACACATTCAAGATCCCCAGTTTCGACATCTTCGGGCAGCAGGCGTTCCGCCTCGAGAACTATTGGGACCAGGCCCTCTTCGACAGGTACAACCGTGCCTGGTTCCAAACCTACGGCGAAATGTACCGCTTCCTCACTGAGAATGGTGTCGAGCACAAGATGCACGACATCCTCAAATCCCCACCCGCAAAAATCTCCCGAGTTGCTTGAAGCGAAAAGGTGCTGACATGCAGAACAAAGTGCGCAAGGCGATCATCCCGGCCGCCGGATTCGGTACGCGAATGCTGCCGGCGACAAAAAGCGTTCCCAAGGAACTGCTGCCGATCGTTGATCGGCCGATCCTCGACTACATCGTCAGCGAGGCGTTTGCCGCAGGCATCGAACACGTCATCATCGTCACCGGCCGCATGAAGGGTGCGATCGAGGATTATTTCGATCACGCATTCGAGGTCGACGCAACGCTGCGGCGAGCCGGCAAGAACCCGCTTGCCGATCGGCTGGCGACGGCAACGCCTGATGTCGGCAGCATCTCATTCGTGCGTCAGCAACAGGCGCGTGGCCTTGGCCACGCCGTCTGGACGGCGCGCCACATCGTCGGCGACGAACCTTTCGCCGTGCTGCTGCCGGATATGCTGATGGTCGATCACGAACCCTGCCTCCAATCGATGACGACCCTTCACCAGCGACATGGCGGCAATGTCGTGGCGGTCGAACGGTGCTTGCCGGAAGAGGCTCACAAATTCGGCATCGTTTCCCTGAAGCAGACCATTGGGGGCGCACTGGTCGATGGCCTCGTGGAAAAACCGGCCCCGGGCACGGCGCCGAGCAACCTGTTTATCTCAGGGCGCTACATTCTGCAGCCGGAGATCTTCAACATCCTCGAAAACCAGGAGCCGGGTGCAGGCGGCGAGATCCAGTTGACCGACGCGATGATCACCCTGATGAAAGACCAGGAAATTCGCGCTTTCGAATTCGGCGGCCGCACGTTCGACTGCGGAAATCCGACCGGCTTCGTCGCGGCCAACCTGCACATGGCAATGGCGCGCGCCGACATTGCAGCAGGGATCTCCGGCGAGATGCATGCACTGATGACGCCCCTGCGCGCAATCGCCTGATGACGCTACGCCGCAAGGAGCGGCCGTGCCGCCAGGTTGCGCAATCTGTGTTCATGGCGGCGGCGTTTAAGGATAAAAACATGCAGCAGTTCAAAGGGCTACAGCGACCTTTTCGCGTCTAATAAGACGTGCGGCGCTGTAGAACATCAAAAGGCCCGCAGACATTCCTGTTTGCGGGCCTTGTTTGATTTGGCTGTCAATCTCTTCCGGATTTTCAACGATCACGAGACCGGAGAATCCTTGGCGCCCCGTTATCTGCCGACCACGATCAACTGTCTGGCCCCGCCGAATGGCGGGCCACAACGGTCAATTCACGGGTGCCGGAGGAAGCGTTTCGCGGATCTGATCGATCTTGCCGACGTCAGGCCCGACGCCAAGGACATCCTTGGCTTCGTCGAGCATATCATCGGTTACGACACCGTCTTTCGAGAAGCCGGCAAGCGCATCGCGCAGAGCCTCATCGCTGAGGGCTGGGTCGCTTGGGATGGCGTCCACGCCGTTCTCAGCCTCAAACTCTGCATAGGCGATGGCGTAGGCGGCAACCGCGGCCATACGGGGATCGTTCGAGTTGAGATAAGCGTGATAGTTGCGGTTCAGCGAGCGCAGTCCCGGCGTGCCGACGCCAGCTTCAATTGGCTCCACCTTGGTCAACTTGTCGGCCTTGGCAGCTTTTTTCGCGGTGTCCGGGACTTTTTTGCCACGTGTGAACAATGATTTCCACGTCGGCGTGTCGCTGGCGCTGGCCTTGCCCGACCGGGTGTCCTTGCTTGCACGCGCGGTTCCCGATTTTCCATGGCTGGAACCTGAGCCCCCGCCATGGTTGCCGCCATTTCCATTTCCATTACCACCGCCGCCGCCGCCACCGGAATTGCCATGGCCTTCCTTGGCCAGGGCTGCGCCCGCCGCACCGACCATACCGCCTACCGCGGGGGCAACGACCAGACTCAGCGCCAAGGCGCCACGAGCGATTGCTTTCGCGAAAACCATAAGAAACTCCTCTTCGAATAGCCGCGGCACCGACTTCGATGAAGGCCGCGTTTGTAGAGAAGCGTAACTTATCTTGGGCAAAAGGGAGCTACTATGCCCCCCGGACCATTGCGGCGGCCTATAGGACCTTGGTCCTGTCCGGCAGACAGCCTAAGGTCCGATAAGGATTGAGAACCGTGCCACGGCATTGACCAGCCTGCCCAAGCGTTTAGGTTAACGTGGGTTTGTTGTACCACAGCGACGCTGGCGACCAGCAGTCGATACCGGGAAATTTCGTGCGCGCCACCCAACTCATCAAAAATTGGAACGCCCGCTCACTGGCATCGCAGTTCCTGCTTATCGGCGGCCTTGTTGCAGCGGCTGCAATGGTGCTGGTTGGGGCGTTTGTTTCACGCCTTATCGAGGAGGCCGTCACTCGCAACTCCGCCGCAACCACGGCTCTCTATGTGGACAGTGTGATCGCACCGTTGTTGCCCGATATGCAGACGACCCAGATACTCGACGGCGGTGTCGCGCGCGCGCTCGACGAAACCCTTGGTCAGGGCGCCTTGGGAGACCGTCTCGTGTCCTTCCGCCTTTGGCGGGCAGACGGCACGGTTCTGTATTCAAGCGACGAAGCCCAGATTGGAAAACGGCTCGAGCTCAGCGACGAGTTGCGAACGGCATTCTCCGGCAGGATGGTGGCGCTCTTCGATCAATCAGGGGAGCAGTCAGACAAACGCCCAGCCGACATGCCGATCCTTGAGATCTACAATCCGGTGCTGCAACCGTGGTCGGGAGAGGTCGTTGCAGTTTCTGAATTTCATGAGGTCTCCTATGATTTCCAACACGGCTTGAATCAAGCGCGCTTCTATACCTGGTTAGCGGTCGCAGCCTTTACGCTTGCTTTTTTCGTGGTTCTCTCTGCGATCGTGCTGCGAGGCAGCCGGACCATTGAGACGCAGCGCCATGCGCTCAAGGATCGGATCGCCCAGCTTTCAGCGCTGCTCGCGCAGAACGAAGCTCTACGTGGGCGGCTCCAGCGGGCCTCGCAGCGCACGGCGGCGCTCAACGAAAGTCATCTGCGCCGCATCGGTGCTGATCTGCACGACGGGCCTGCGCAACTGCTGGCCTTCGCCTCCCTGCGGCTCGACAGCGATGCTTTGACGAACCCGAAAACACCCGGAGCGACGCGCGAGCGCAGCATCGCCGAAATCAAGGAAAGCCTCGATGAAGCAATGCAGGAGATCCGAACGATCTGCAGCGGTCTTGTTCTGCCGCAGATAGAAACAGCGACCCTGCCCGAGATCTTGAAGCGGGTCGTTCACGCCCATCAGCAGCGAACGGAAACGACCGTGGAGCTGTCAGTTTTCGACCCGCCTGATCACCTCGCTCTGTCCGCCAAAATCTGCATCTACCGCTTCGTGCAGGAAGCGCTCAACAACGCGTACCGCCATGGCGGCGGCGTCGGCCAGCGTGTCTCACAATCGACGGTGGGTGCGCAGGTGATGGTCGAGGTCGGGGACAATGGGCCTGGCTTCAACCCGGATCGCGTCGAGCCAACGGGCCTTGGCCTTGAGGGTTTAAGGGAACGAATCGAAAGTTTGGGTGGAGCCTTCGAGATTAAAGTCTCAACAACTGGCACCGTTGTTCGTATGACAATCAGCACCGAGGAGACAAAAGCGGTATGAAGACAGCGATACGCATAGCCGTGGTCGATGACCATCCCTTGTTTCGAGAGGGCGTAACAAGAAGCCTGCTGGAGATCGGCGGCTTCGAAATCGTTGCCGAGGGGAGTTCCAGGGATGATGCCCTGCTTATTGCCGAGAATCTGCGTCCCGATGTCATGCTGCTGGACATATCCATGCCGGGGGGCGGCTTGAACGCAATCCCACCTATCCTCGAGTTATCGCCGTCGCAAAAAATCATCATGCTGACCGTTTCCGAAACGAGCGACGATGTCACTGCAGCCCTCGAACGAGGGGCGCTGGGATATGTGCTGAAGGGCGTAGGTGGCCGAGCCCTGGCGGAAATCATACGCAACGTCGCCACGGGCGAGAGCTATGTCACTCCGGCGCTCTCGGCCAAACTTCTCTCCAATCGGACGCGCGGTCCATCAAACCTGTCGGCCCTAGTCGCCAGCCTGACCGCGCGTGAACATGAAGTGCTGCAGTTGGTGGCCGCAGGCATGAGCAACAAGCACGTCGCCCGGAAACTCGAACTTCAGGAAAAGACAGTAAAGCACCATATGACGCAGATCATGGCCAAGCTCAGTGTCACCAACCGAACCGAGGCTGCCATGGTGCTGCGCGACGCGGCCGATTGGCGTCCCCTCACTGAATGAGGGACTGAATTCGTTTCAAGTCCGCCAGGGTCGCCTTTCGGTTGATGATCGTGCGCCCCCGCGCATCCTTCATTATGTAGCGGCCGTTATTGATCTCCTCGCTCATACCATCGGCATGGCGCACGCCGACCCTGGAAGCACCGCCGCCGGCACCCTTCGAATTGCCACGGGCGTTGCCGCCGCTCGAGTTGCCTTTTCCAGACCTGCCCCCTCCGTTTCCTCCGCCGTTACCACCGCCATTTCCTCCACCACTTCCTCCGCCATTTCCTCCACCGTTACTACCGCCGCCGCCGCCGCCCCCACCATTGCCGTTATTCTCCCCGCTCTTGGCAAAAGCGGCCTGGGGAACAAGTTCCAGCAACGAGCCGGCAGGGCCGAGGGTATATGGAAGGGCTGTGGCGAACAGACAAACGGCTCCCGAACTGACTGCGGTAAGAAACTTCCGACGCGTAGGCATGACATCTCCTAAGTACAGAACTTTGCCCGGGCTTCGACAGGTTGTCGAGATTGGGCATGCTCTGCCAGACCACAATCCGGCGGTCGATAGCATGAGTTCAACCGAGACAACCGCCTCGACAAACCCCTGTAAATGAAAGCCCTGATCGCTGAAACGCGTTGGGCCAGGGCGCCGCGAACGACCCGTGGCAGGCTTTCAGTGCGGACCTTCGGCTTTGCCGGCACGGTCCACCTTCTCAATACAGGACATGAGCCGCATTTCAATATCGCGACACAGAACTTCAAACTCCCGGATCGCATCCTGCCGCGGATGCGTTTCTAGCTGTAGCCTGTGCAGTTCCGTGACCGCCAGGTTGTAGGCTTGGCAAAGGTCAAGAAGAGACTCCAGAACATGTGTCCTGGGCGCCAGTTCTTGCCCGAGCGTCGGAGAAAGAAGTCGGCTCAGAGAGTTCTTGATCCTCATTTTCGTGACACCAGCCCAACATGCTGTCAGCGTGCGGAACAAGCGGGCCTGTGTCAAAGCGGACTGAAGTCGGATCAGGAGTAGGACCAAAGTCCGCCGGACGCGCTTTCTCGACAGCGGAAGAACGGGTTTTCCCCGCGGCCGTCTTGAATTTGCACGCCGAGCGCGAATATTCAGGCGGCAGTTATGCCGTTTTGGTGCATTTCCCTGGTACATTCTATGCGGTGCATAAAGTTGTAGATACCTAGGAAAGGGAATATGCATAAAACCGCACTAGACCGATTATCGTCAGTGAATCGGGAGCTGGATGCATGCAGAGAGAGTTACCATTCAACGGGCAGAGGGATTGGCGGATCGTGCGCTATGTCCTGGCCGGCATCGTTGGTTTCGCCGTACTCGCCCAGGTTCTGGTTTATCTCAGCCTGGTCGCTCTCGTCGACCGGCCCTATGCGGCAGCGATGGTCGGCGCGGCCTTGATTTCCTTGCTGATGGGTGTGCCGCTGATCGTCGTCGCGGCCATGCAGTTTCGCCGGGCCCAGCGCCTCCGCAACCAGATCAACCACGTCGTTGCCCATGACGCCACGACCGGCTGCGTTACCGGCCGCGGGCTCGTCCAGCATGTTAATGGTCTCGAGCGCCGCCGTCAGCGCGGTGCCGAGGAGCTTCACGGGGCTCTCATCCATCTGCGGATCAACAATCTCGACGATGTCGGCGCCGCTTTCGGCCCGGAATGGAGTGATGAACTGCTCCAATTCGTCGCCTCCACCATCAGCACCTCGGTGCGGCGCGACGATGTCGTCGCGCGAACCGGTCCAGCGAGCTTCGACGTCCTGTTGGTGGGTGCGACCGAAGCTGATGCAGAGCAGGTTTGCACACGCCTGACGAAAGCGCTGACCTCGTCGCATTTCGCTGCCGACGGCAGCAAGGTCGATCTTGCCTTCAGCGTTGGCGGTGCGTTGTTCGACGGCAGCGTTGACCTGGAGCAGCTGCGCCGCACTGCCGCTTCCGAGGCCGTTGCTGTTGCGGCGACTCAGAGCGTCGGTTTTGTCCGCCTGCCCTCGGCTTGAATCAATGTGGGCGCTGGCGCTCACGTTAGGTGAAGATACAACCTTGCGCGCGGCGACTGAGATTCAGCGGCTGAATTCGCACCTGCATTGAGTTGTAGACGGCAACTTAGTCGCTCAAATCCTGAAGACGCGATGCGCGATCGGTTCTATTTCAATAGCTTAACGGATCCCGGCTTAAAGGGCGCGATTGTTCCATTTTTGCAACATGACCGTGCGAAAGGCTGGGATACTCTTGCACCACCCCAAAAGTGGTGGCCGCCTTTTATTACAGCTGTATTATTTAGCGATAAATTTCTGCAGTTGTAATGTGCGCTTGGATTTGCAAGCGTGACGTACTGATTGCGAGGGGGATAGTATTGAACGTGGGGAAAACCTTTAAGGGCGGGTTGTTTTCTATTCTGCTCGCGTCAACCGTGTTTGCGGGCGGTGCGGCCGATGCGATGACGCTCAGGGAAGCGCTTCAAATCGCGATGGAATCGAACCCGGAGATCGGGCAGTCGATGGAGAACCGCGAGGCGATCGAGTTCGAACTGCGGCAGGCCCGCGGTCTCTACCTGCCGAGCCTCGATGTGGAAGCTTCCACGGGCGTGCAACACCTCGAGGACGAAGCACGACGGCTCGGCTCCATCGAAAACGACCCGCTCTATCCTTCCGATGTCGGTCTAACAGTCACTCAGAAGCTCTTTGACGGCGGTGGTCGTCGTGCCGAACTGGAGCGGCAGGCAGCACGCGTCGACAGCGCCTCCTTCCGTGTGCTGGAACGTTCCGAAACCATTGGGTTGCAGATCGTCCGCGAGTACTTCGAGTATATTCTTCAGCAGCAGATCGTGGCGGAGGCCCGCAAGAACGTCGGCGTTCATCAGTCGATCCTATCGGATATCAGCTCGCTGATTTCAGGTGGAACGTTGACTGATGCGGATCGCCAACAGGCCAGTGAACGCCTGCTTTCCGCAAAGGCCCGCCTATTGGAAGCGGAGGAAGCGCTCGATACCGTCAAGATCAGCTTCAATCGCCTGGTGGGCCAGCCGCTTACCAAGCCGTCGATGCCGAAGTCGGTTGCGAACGTCTTGCCGAAAACGCTGGAGACGGCGATCGGCATCGCCCGCGGCAACAACCCGCGCATCAAGGCTGCCGATTCCGACATCAGTGTCGCGGACTCGCAGGTAAAGGCTGCGCGCTCGAGCATGTTTCCGGAGGTCTTTGCCGAAGGAAGCGTGCGCTCCGGAAACGATATCGACGGCGCGACCGGCAATTCCTGGGACGCGCAAGCGCGGATCGTCGCAAAATGGAATCTCTATCGTGGCGGCATAGACATCGCCAACGAGCAGGAACAGATGCGCCGGGCGAGCGAGCAGCGGCTGGTCTTCCACCAGGCGCATCGCGAGGTCGAGGAGGCCGTTCGCATTTCCTGGGAACGCCGCACGAGCCAGTATGACATTTCGCGCACGCTGAATGCACAGGCCCAGATGAACGTGCAGATCGTCGAGTCCTATCGCGAGCAGCTCAAGGTCGGCCAGCGCTCGCTGCTCGACGTGCTGGGCGCGCAGAACGCACGTTTCAATGTCAGCGTCCTGGCGAAAACATCGCAATATGCAGCCTTGTTTGCCGAATATCGCCTGCTTGCCGCAACTGGCCAGCTCCTGGCGACGATGCAGATCAAAGCACCGGCTCAATCCGAAGCCTATGCGCGCACCGAGTTCAATGTTCCGGACACGCCTGCTACGGAAACCTATCGCCGTGTTCCGTCGCGCCAGACGAACGATTTGCCGCTCGACTTGTTGGCGCCGATCCGGCAGAAATGATAGTCCTCGTGAGGGCGGACACAACCGGTGGTGATGCAAGCTATTGACAGGCATGCGCAGATTGGCCCGTCCTTGACTGGCTTTTCCGAGGCGTTCAAGGAGATTTGCGTCTTCTTGAACCGCCCCTCGTCAGACAGTGTGCTCTATTCCGACGTGCCCTTCGACGCCCGGTCGCCGAGCGCCGAAGACGTTTCCCGCATAGCTGAGCGCGTTGGCCTGGAGACGGAGCTTGTTTCCACGCGGGCCCTTGCCAATCGCGATTTCGTGTTCCCGCTGCTGCTCGTCTTTCGCGATGGCAGCGCCACGGCGTTGTTGGAGGAGGCGCCGGACGGGACTCTCAGTCTTTCGAACAAATTGGCAAGGCCCGACGAGACGGCGGTGAAGCTGTCCGATCTGCAACTCGGCGGGCTCGCCTATGCCGCATCGTTCTCGGCGACCTATTTGAACGCGGCTGCCGGCCGGGGTGTTGGCGAGGCGCGCAACATTGACCGCCGGCACTGGCTGACTTCGACGATCAAGCCCTTCTGGCAAGCCTATGTCCAGGTGGCGATCGCGACATTCTTCATCAACGTCCTGGCGCTCGCCGCGCCGCTGTTCACGATGAACGTGTACGATCGCATCCTGCCGAACAAGGCGATCGCGACGCTCTGGGTCCTGGCGCTGGGCATCAGCACCGCCATCCTTTTCGATTTCCTATTGAAGACCGTACGCGCGGCGCTGATCGACTACGCCGGCCGCAAGGCCGATCTGAAACTCTCCTACATGCTATTCGAGAAGATTCTGCATGCAACCATGGCGTCGCGGCCGCCGTCCACCGGCGAGTATGCGAACCGGGCGATGCAGTACGAATTCGTGCGGGAGTTTTTCACGTCGAATACGCTCAGCATGATCATCGACAGTCTTTTCGTCTTCGTCTTCATCGCCGCCATCTATGCGGTGGCAGGTTGGATCGCGCTCATTCCAGCGATTGCTTTTATCTTGAGCCTCATCATCGGCTACGTCGCGCAGTACAAGATCGGCAATCGCGTCGCCGCGGCATCCAACGAGTCCGCCCAGCGCCAGGCACTCCTGGTCGAAACGATCAGCGCGATCGAGACGGTGAAAACGCTGCATTCGGAAAAACAGCTGCTTCGCCGCTGGAACGAATTGGCCAAGCATTCCTCGAACACGGCCGAGAAAATCAAGGAGATTTCCTCCTGGGCGTCGCACGCGACGCAGTTCGTGCAGCAGTTGGTGACGGTCTGCATCGTCGTGGCCGGCGCCTATGAATTCACCGAAGGAAACATCTCCTCGGGCGCGATCATCGCCGCCAGCATGCTGGCCGGCCGCGCCGTCGCACCGCTCGGCCAGATTGCGATGACGCTGGCGCGACTGCGCCAGGCGCTTCTATCGCTGCGGATCCTGAATGCGGTGATGGAGCAGCCGGAGGATCGGCCCGATACGATCGGTTTCGTTAATCGCGAGATCCGCAACGGCAGCATTACCTTCGCCAATCTCGACTTCGCCTACCCGGGGACCGACCACAAAGTGGTCAGCGGCATGAACGTGGCGATCAAAGCGGGAGAGCGGGTGGGCATCATCGGCCGCATCGGTTCCGGCAAGACGACGATCGGCCGTCTGCTTGCCGGCCTCTACCCACCAAGCGCGGGGCGAATCCTGGTCGACGGCGTCGACATTCGCCAACTGCACCCCTCTGTCGTTCGCTCGGCGGTATCGTTCGTGTCGCAGAATTCTGATCTGTTCTCGGGCACGATCAAGGAAAACCTCCTGATGGCAAATCCGACCGCCAGCGATGAAGAAGTGGTGGCGGCAGCGAGGCTTGCCGGCGTGGACGAATTCGTCTCCCACCATCCGCGCGGCTATGACATGCCCGTAGGTGAACGCGGTTCTCAGCTTTCCGGCGGGCAACGCCAGGCGGTCGCCATCGCACGGCTGCTATTGCGCAAGCCGAAGGTCGTCTTCCTTGATGAACCCTCCGGGGCAATGGACCTTGCAAGCGAACGTGAGCTGATCAACAAGCTCTCCACCGTCTTCAGCAGCGATGTCACCCTTTTGATATCGACGCATCGCCATAGCATGCTGAGCCTCGTCGATCGGCTGCTGGTTCTTGACCGCGGGCGCGTCGTTGCCGATGGCCCGAAGGCTGAGGTCATCGAGCAGTTGCAAAGGCGGCCCGGTCCTGCTGGCCCAGTGGCCGGAGCCGGCCTATGATGCACGCTTTCACAAAGATGACGAAAAGACGTCGGTTCGCAAATGGCGGGAGGGGTCAGCATGACTGAGAAACCGCCGCTTGCCGCGCGCGCCGGGTTGCTTGTCATCGGCTTGCTGATCAGCTCTTTCGTCGCCTGGGCGGCGATCGCCGAGGTTGATGAGATCGCCCGCGGTGAAGGCAAGGTCATCCCCGTCTCGAAGACGCAGATTATCCAGTCGAGTGAACCCGGCATCGTGCGCGAGATCGCGGTACAGCCCGGACAGGTCGTTCGCCGCGGCGATCTGATCCTCCGGCTCGACGATACCGCGAGCGGCTCCTCCCTTGGCGAACTCGAGGCCAAGGGGCGATCGCTGCGCGCGCAAGTCGCGCGGCTCAAACTCGAGGAGACCGGGGCCTACGACGCAAAATACCAATGTCCTGAGGACATCACTAAGGTCGCGCCGGCCATATGCGCGAACGAGGAACAACTGCTTCAAGCCAAGGCCGGCAATTTCAACAACAAGCTGTCGGTCATGCAAGCGCGCGAAGGCCAGCGGCAGAAGGAGCTTGCCGAGGCGGCGGCCAATATCACCCGCCTGACAGAGAGCCTGCAGTTGACCGAGCAAGAACAGGAAATGCTCGCGCCGATGGTCAAGCGCAAGCTCGTCGCGCAAACCGAGGTGCTCAGGGTCGAGAAAGAGCTGACCGATACCCGGGGTCAGCTCGCCCTCTGGAAGGAGTCAGTCGGAAAGCTAGAGGCGGCGCTCAGGGAGGCAACCCTCCAGGTGACCGAATTGTCGCTGCAACTGAAGCAGGAGGCCCTGGCGGAAAAGACCGAGGCGCTTTCGCAACTTTCCGTTATCGAGGAAACCATCCGCGGCGCCAGCAGCCGGGTCGCCAACACCGACATTCGCTCACCAGTCGACGGCATCATCAATACGCTCGATGTCAACACAGTCGGCGCCTATGTGACGCCCGGTGGGGTGATCGCCGGCGTCGTACCGACGTCGGAGATTCTGCTCGTCGAGGCACGGCTATCTCCAAGGGACGTTGCGTTCGTGCGCGCCGGCCAGCCGGCACTGATCAAGGTCTCGGCTTATGACTTCTCGATTTACGGTGGCCTCGGCGGTGTCGTTGAGACCATCAGCGCCGACAGCCTGGTTGATCAGAACAATGGCGAAACCTACTATCTCGTGCGCGTCAAGACCGACACAGCCGCGCTGGTGAAGGATGGGCGCGAATATGCGATCATGCCCGGCATGATTGCGTCCGTGGATATCATGACCGGCAAGAAAACGATCCTTGCCTATCTGATGAAGCCGATCAACAAGGCGCGCGAGGAAGCTCTGCGGGAGCGCTGACGATGAACGAGACGCCGCCTCCCCCGTCCGACGCGGACCTGAGCGCTCTGCGGTTCCGTGTCGTCACCGTCGGCGGTCAGCGCCGCGGGATCAAACTTGAGGAGATCTATTGGCAGAGCCTTGGCGAGCTTGCCGCGCGGCAAGGCCGTAAGCTCGCGGATATCGTTGCCGCCTGCGAAACAGAACTCGAGGGCGAAGGCAACCTGACGGCGCGGCTGCGCTTTATCGCCACCCGCTACCTGCGCGACGAACTCTCGTCGGCCAAGGAGCGCAGCAATCTGGCGGTGGTTGCAGGCCAGGTCCGCGCAAGTCCGTCGCCGGCCTTTGCGCTCACGGGGAACAAGCACATCATTGCCTATAACCCCGCCTTTCTCTCCTTCGTCCAGTCACGTGTCCTGCGCTCGCACCTGCCTCAACCCGCACGGGGCTTGAAGCTCTCCTTCGACGTTCAGTTTGTCGATCTCGTGCACCGCCTCAAGGAGACCCCCGGCGAACCGCAATCGGCCGGCTTCACCATCGGCGCGCAGGGACAGATCACGCGGGGCAAGTTTACCGCCGCCCTCGCTCCGCTCTCCGACCAGGACGTCATCATCGGCTTTATTCTGGCCTGATCCAATGCGACCGCCGCTGCGACAGCGTAGTTAAAATGGCGACCCTTTCGAGCGGTCACCCATTCGACGAAAGGCGTTGCGTTTGGAGATGAGGTTTAGCGAAGCGCGACACCCTCTCCGGGCATGACATCGGACAGAGGTGCGGCCGAAGCGACCTTGTCGCCGGTCGACCTGACGCCGTGGATCCAGGAGCGGTCGGCGCTGACCGAGAAGAGCGGCTGGTAGTTGGGCAGAGCACGGTCGGGCTTCACCTCGTCGCTCAAATTGTCGAGAATGAAGTGGCCCTGGCTCGTCGTGATCGCGAGCACCGCGTGATAGAGGTTGCGTCGGACATCGCGCAGAACGACGACCGACATGGCTTCCGGCGGCAGGCCGGCCGCCTTCAGAGCCGCCATCTTCAGGATGGCATAGTCTTCGCAGTCGCCCTTGCCGCGGGCGAGAATTTCGTCCGGCGTTGCCCAATAATCCTTGGAGCCGTAGTTCTCAGCGTCCGGCTGGTAGCGGACAAGCCGGTTCACCGTCCGGTTGATGCCGCTGATCTTCTGCCGGAAGGCGAGGCCGTTGGCGTTTTCGATCGCCCTGCCGAGGATGCCGCGAGCGGCACAACCACTCTCGTTGGCGCAGTGGTCGAAATCGGCTGCCGCGACCGCCGGAAAGACGGTTTTCCATTTGCGGGCCACGGGGATCGAAGAGACGCGGAAGGCGACGGAATGGAAAACGGCGGAGGGCGTCGACTGCGCCGGTGTTTGGCCACCGAGGTTGGTGCCTGCCGTCACCGCCACTTTCTGCACCCGCTGCCGCTTGAGCCCTTCGGAGGCTTGCTTCGACCAGGTGCCGATTGCCTCAGTGGCGACGGCCGCCAGCGGACTCGCGAGGCTCAGCATCTGCTGGAAGACGCCGGGCTGGAGCATGCCGGGCTGTCCGGCCTGCACAGAGGATATCGCTGAAAGCGATGCCAGGCCGATCGCAAACACCGAAGTCTTCAGGTATTTTTCGCAGTGCTTCCAGCTCTTCTTGTTCATCGCCGTGTCTCTCGGTTGCATGGAGACACTCTACGAATCAAAAGAAAAATGCAGGTAAAGCCGTATGTATTATTTAGTATGTGCCACGCCAATACGTTTTATGTAAAATTTTATTCAAACTTTATACTTGTGTATGCTTTTGGAGCACTGACGGATTCGTTTATAGAAGTCGCCGACTCCGTCATCATGAAAGCGATCGCCAGCCCGGAGCATGCCGTTTGGCACCTGTGCCGGTTGTTTCATGAGGATGCGTTCAACGGAACGTCTTGCAACGCGGCCAGTTGCGATTGACGGGCGCATTTTGCCACTGTTCTCTGTGACATCAGGGCTTCTTTTTATAGCTCAGGCGGCCCGGATGGGGCATTCGTTTCGAACCCATGACCAGAACTATTAAAATTGCGTCAATCTAACCAATTTTGGGTATTAGCATATCATATTATGCTGTTTTTCTCTAATCCCTTCGATGCCGATTGCGGCTGCACAAGGTTGATGTTCTCTTGCCCGCAAAGGTCGAGGGGTATTTTCTATGGCAACCGCAGGCACCACAAATTCCAACGATGCCGCCGCAAACCCGGCAGAGGCAATCGAGTACCGCGACGCACCGGATGGCAAAGCCGGCCGGTTGGTAGCACAGACCGGTGGTGGCGCGACGGACGAGCCGCAGCTCCTGGACCAGGCAACCGGCGCTCCGGTGAAGGGCGCTGAGAACGCGCTCCAAACGCCGCCGATGCCGGCGACGGTCAGCGCCGATGCTTCAAATGTCGTGCACCTCCCTGCAGGCGCATCGATCGAAAAGATCCAGGTGGTCGGCACTGATATCGTTTTAGAACAGCCTGATGGCTCTACAATCACGATCCAGAACGCCGCATTGAAAGTTCCGACCTTCGTCATCGGCGACGCCGAAATCCCCCGCGAAACCCTCGTGGCGGTGCTCGGCGAAAACGGTATCAACGTCGCCGCGGGGCCGGATGGCACCATCAGCGTCGTGTCGAACCAAAGCAGCGGCGGGGATCTCTCCGATGCGACCGGCGACATCGGCCAGGCCGGGCCGGTCATCGACTTGCTCGCCCCGACCGCCCTGGAGTTTCCTGCGCTTGAAGCGACCGAGCGTCTGCCCTTCGCGCTTGACCCCAACGATGACCCGTCGATCACCCCCGACTCCAAAGATAATCCAGGCGGCATCGCGGTGAGCGACAGGCAAGTCGACGAAGCCGGCCTCGCAGTCGGATCGCGTGCGGGCGATGGCAGTGCGTCGGTCAGCGGTGTGTTTGCCCTCACCGATCCGGACGGGCTTGACGACATCGCTGGCCTGACCGTCAACGGTCAGACGTTCGCCATCGGCGGTCTCGTCGGGCAAACGGTTGTGGGTCAATTCGGTACATTGACCATCACCGGCTACAACCCGCTTACCGGTGTGGCGGATTACACCTACGAGCTGACGAGCGCAGTCACGAGTTCCGGGGTCAATCCCGGGACGAATATCGAGCAGGACCGGGACATCTTCGACCTCACGGTCACCGATCACGATGGTGCCGGCGGTTCGGCCACCCTCCAGATCGATATCATCGACGACGTTCCAGTGATCGGGATCACCGATCCGGCCGCGCCGAGCGTGGTGGAAGGCCAGACGCTTGCCGGCAGTTGGACGCTTTCGGCAGGTGCCGATGGCGTCGGCACAGTCGACGTGACGGCCGGCAACACAACGCAGACGCTGACCTTGACGGCGGGCCAGTCGGTGGCGTTTGCGCTTGCCGAGGGCACGCTGACGGTCAATGCCGACAACACCTGGACGTTTGCAGCGGCCAGCAACCTCAACAATGCCGGCGGCGTCAATGTCAGCTTCACGCTGTCGGCCAAGGATGCCGACAACGACACGACGAGCGACAGCCAGACGATCACGGTGACGGACGGCGCCGGCCCGACAGTCAATCCGCTTGCGGCTTCCGCATCGCTTGCACTCGACGACCAGAACCTGGCCGACGGCAGCACGCCGGGCGCCGACGCCAGCAGCGGCACGATCGGCTTCGTGGCCGGTTCGGATGCGATCGCCACCATCGTGTTCGGCGACACCAGCACCCTCACCGGTGCGCTGACCTGGGATAGGGTCTCCGACACCCAGATCGTAGGTAAGGCCGGCGGCGTGACCATCGTCACCCTCGACCTGGTGCGCAGCGGCGACAGCGCGACGGTGACGGCGACACTTACCGACAACTATGCCAGCCATCCCGGCGTCAATGCCGACGATCTCGCCGCACTCGGCTCGGTCAAGGTCATCGCTTCCGACACGGACGGCGACACGGCGGAAGGCACCGTCTCCGTCTCGGTCTCCGACGACGTTGCGACGGCTGCAGCGGACACGGATAGCGCGACCGAAGATGGTGTGCTCGTTGCGGATGGCAATGTGCTGACCGGCTCGGGTGGCACGGATGCCAATGGTACGGACGGTGTCAAGGACGTGCGGGGGGCAGACGGGGCGTCGGTCACGGCCGTATCGTCTGGCGACGCGGCGGGCGTGGTTGGTGGCGCAACGGTCGGCCAGTTCGGTACGCTGGTTTTGGGCGCTGACGGCAGCTACACCTATACACTGAACAACGCTCATGGCGCCGTCCAAGGTCTTGCTGCGGGCCAGACAGTGACGGATACGTTCAGTTACGAGATCACTGATGGCGATGGCGACAAATCGTCGACGACGGTGACGATCACCATCACCGGCACCAACGACGTTCCGGTAATCACCTCTGCGGTGCAGAGCGGTTCGGTGACGGAGATCGCCGACGGTGCTGCGGGCGAGAATGCGACAACGCATGCGCAGAATGGTGCGGTAACCTTTGCCGACGTCGATGCGCTCGACACGCACAGCGCAACTTTCACCGCACAGGGCGCCAGCTACCTCGGCACTTTCGCGCTCGGCGCGGTGAACCAGGCGGGTGACTCGGTCGGCTGGAGCTTCGAGGTCGCCGACGGCGTGCTCGACAGCCTACAGGCCGGCCAGACGCTGACGCAGAAGTACGATGTGACCGTCGACGACGGCCATGGCGGCACGGCAGTGCAGACGGTGACGATCACGATCACCGGCACCAACGACGTTCCGGTAATCACCTCTGCGGTGCAGAGCGGTTCGGTGACGGAGATCGCCGACGGTGTTGCGGGCGAGAATGCGACAACGCATGCGCAGAACGGCGCGGTAACCTTTGCCGACGTCGATGCGCTCGACACGCACAGCGCAACTTTCACCGCACAGGGCGCCAGCTACCTCGGCACCTTCGCGCTGGCGGCGGTGAACCAGGCGGGTGGCTCGGTCGGCTGGAGCTTCGAGGTCGCCGACGGCGTGCTGGACTCGCTACAGGCCGGCCAGACGCTGACGCAGAAGTACGATGTGACCGTCGACGACGGCCATGGCGGCA
The DNA here is from genome assembly GCF_003024455.1 of Ensifer sp. NM-2. NCBI lineage: Bacteria > Pseudomonadati > Pseudomonadota > Alphaproteobacteria > Hyphomicrobiales > Rhizobiaceae > Ensifer > Ensifer sp. NM-2. Next base: position 903 of record NZ_PVZR01000026.1, on the reverse strand, counting down.
CGGCAGTGCAGACGGTGACGATCGTCATCACCGGCACCAACGACGCCCCGGTGATCACGTCCGGTTGGCAGCTTGGCGGCGTGGTGGAACGGTTTGACGGTACCGTGGGCGAAAATGCGGTAACGCATGCGCAGAACGGCGCGGTAACCTTTGCTGACGTCGATACGCTCGACGCGCACAGCGCCAGCTTCGCAGCGGGGGGCAGTGGCTATCTCGGTACCTTCTCGCTCGGCGTGCTGAATCAGGCGACCGACAAGGTCGGCTGGAACTTCCAGGTTGCCGACGGTGCGCTCGACTCGCTGCAGGCAGGCCAGATCCTGATGCAGAAGTATGACGTAACCATCGATGACGGCCATGGCGGCACGGCGACGCAGACGGTTACGATCGTAATCCTAGGGACGAACGACGCACCGGTGATCACGTCCGGTACACAAAGCGCTACCGTGACGGAGCGTGCTGACGGGGCGGCCGGCGAAAATGCGGTCGTCCATGCGCAGAATGGTGCGGTAACCTTTGCCGACGTCGATACGCTCGACACCCACAGCACCAGCTTCTGGCCGCAAGGCGGCGGTTATCTCGGCACCTTCGCGCTCGGCGCGGTGAACCAGGCGACTGATACGGTCGGCTGGAACTTCAAGGTTGCCGACGGCGTGCTGGACTCGCTACAGGCCGGCCAGACGCTGACGCAGAAGTACACCGTGCTCGTCAATGACGGCCATGGCGGCGTCGCGACACAAACGGTGACGATCGTGATCACCGGCACGAATGACGCACCGGTGATCACCTCTGCGGTGCAGAGCGGTGCGGTGACGGAACGAGCTGATAACGCGGTCGGTGAGAATGCGGTTGTGCATGTGCAGGGCGGCGCGGTCACTTTTGCCGACGTCGACACGCTCGACACCC